>CAYJOQ010000223.1:0-3901 GCA_964371825.1 uncultured Desulfovibrionaceae bacterium | reverse complement strand
CTCCATAAGAATCCGCACAATGAATTGTGCAGGAGTCTTTATTTTTTTATAAAAACAGCCTTCTTGACAGCATAATTTAAAAAATAGATACTCTTTTTTTGTACCTTTAACCCACAGGTTTGCCATGTCACTACCCATCGCCATCATTGCCTCAGGAAGCGGCAGCAATGCACAAGCTATTTTCAATAAAATTACTGAAGGCATTCTTGATGCTCAAGTACGACTTGTTATTTGTAATCGACCAGGCGCAAAAGTTTTAGAAAGAGCTAAAAGTTATGATATCCCTGTGCTTGAGCTAGATCATACCATATACACATGCAGAGAAGACTTTGACACGGTACTTGTTGAAGCTCTTAAGGCTTGTGGTGCTGAGCTTGTGGTGCTTGCTGGATATATGCGTCTCATTACACCTGTACTACTTAATGCTTTTCCCAGCAAAATCATTAATATTCACCCTGCTTTACTGCCTTCTTTTGCTGGAGTGCATGGCGCACGCGATGCTTGTGCATGGGGTGTAAAAATATCTGGTTGTACTGTGCATTTTGTAGATGAAGAAGTCGATCATGGAGCAGTTATTGCGCAAGCAGCCATACCAGCTCTTGCAGGTGAAACGCCAAGTCAGCTACAAGAGCGCATTCACAGTGTAGAGCACAGAATTTTTCCACAAGTCATTCAATGGTTTGCTGAAAATCGCATTGTTGTTAATGACAGAACAGTTCACGTTGACCAAGAAGCAGCCGTTCTTGCTAGCGCAAGCCAAGATATGACAAGCCAAGCAGCCTGCTTTTTTTGGCCCCCTCTAGAAAAGGGCTTTTAAAGCTCTTGATTTTATAGCAAAAGTCCACCGTAGCTGATGTAAAAATTCCTATTTTATCATACATCAGCTACGGTATCACCAAGTAACTTGGCTATATTTTATGCCATTTGCTCTTTTAACCATTCCTTTATACCGGCAGTAGGGGTAAATATTCCCTTTAAATTTCCATATTCTTCATGAAATTCTTCCATTAAATTTTCAGGTAAGGGCATGGTAAATACATCATTAGCCGCCTCTGAGTTACGCCTTACCAAACGAATAATGGGCGATCCTTCCCAAGTATCAACGACAAAATACGTAGAATAATCATCCTTTGAGCGTACAGGAGGATATTCAGCATTCCAGTCATTATTACCCCATTCTAAATACATAGTGACGGCATGTTCAGGGGTAAGGTTCCAATCTATATCATACTGTATGGTTTGTAAGCTATTCATATGTTAACTCCTTATGTATAAATTAACAGTAATCATTCCTTATAAGTTTGGCAAGTGTTTTAGTATGTTTTTTATTTTTTGCATAACGCCTTATTTTGTTTACAATTGTTGACAGTAGAGATGTAATTAGTCGCGGTTGAAAAAGTATACAAATTGTTGTAATTACAGACATTCACACCTTAAGAAATCATAGAAAAATTGCCGAACCAAAATACATATCTAAAATGAAAATGTTATCAGAAAGTGCATAGAATGCCTATGTTACCATTTTAGGCTTTAAAAAGAATTTTATGTACTAGCGGACAAAGTCATCTTTGCAAAAAAATATTGTCAACCGTCACGTGAATAACAGCTTCTTTGTTTGGCAAACGTATCAAACTTTGCATTTCATGCTCTTGTGCATGACTATTTTTGCAGCGTGCTTTAGATATAAAAACCATCATTTCAATTAATTAGCATGGATTGCCATATTAATTACGTACTGTTTTTATTACAACGTAATGTGCGCATGAAAAAAATTATGAGTGCAAATAAAATTCACAATGCAGCCTTCATTTTGTCGCATTTCTTTGTAACTTTACCTTTGTATACAAATTCTCATTCCTTGCGACTCAGGGGGTTTTATGCTAGGAGATAGAAACTATATTGATTTACCTAAGAATCTTAAAAGCACTCTTGCCTTACCTGAAGAGCTTTTAAGCTGTATGAGGAGACCTCCTATGGACGGTAGTGACGTAGCAACACCTCCATTAGCACCCAACACCCCAAAGGCTTTAATGCCGGCGTCATCATTTTTATCCATACTGCTAGGTTTGCGTCCACTACTAAAGTTTTACGAAACCTTTCCTGAGGGACTTAGCGCATGTGAATTTAGTGAACTCGCCTTAAAAGTTTTGGGCATTCAAACGATTAATGAAGGTGTTAATCTTACTGACATACCCTCTCAGGGGCCTGCCTTATTTTTTGCTAATCATCCTTTTGGTGGCATTGAAGGTGTTATTATGGCAGCAAAATTAGGTGCATTGCGCCCTGATTTTAAATTATTTGCCAACGAAATGCTTGCGCGCATACCCGAATTAAGCCCCATGATTATTCCCATAAACGTTGCTGCCAAATCACAAAAAGAAAATCTTGCCGGCATTCGAGCAGCCCTTAAACATGTGCAAGATGGTGGTGCCTTAGGGCTCTTTCCATCAGGCGTTGTGGCCCACTGGCAACTTTCTAGCATGCAAATAGTAGAAACAGCATGGTATTCTTTATGTGGTCGTTTAGGCAAAATTCCTAATCTTACCGCTATTCCTGTATTTTTTAAAGGTACAAATTCGGCTCTTTTCCATGCCGCAGGCTGTATTCATTCCATGCTACGCACCTTTCTTTTACCTCGTGAACTGTGGGGTATGCGAGGAAAAACAATACGATACTCACTGGGAAAACCAATAGATTCTGGCGTATTAACTTCGCTTTGTGATGATAAGGCAAGAACTGCTCACATGCGAGCACGCTGCGAACAAATGGGAAAAGCAGATAAAGGTCTACCTACTATTTGGCCCGTTCCTGTAGCCCACGCAGGAGATCAACAAGCTTTGCGCAATGAAGTGCATACATTGTTAGAAAATGATACCCTTGCCAGCGAAGAACGCTATGCAGTCTTTGCCATTACAGGCACACAATCTCCCAGAATTATAAACGAAATTGGCAGGCTTCGCGAGGAAACATTTAGGCTTGTGGGTGAAGGCTCTGGCAAAGACCGTGACCTTGACCACTATGACCCAAGCTATACCCACCTCGTTTTATGGGACACAGAAAAAGATAGCATGGCAGGAGCGTATAGGGTGCGTTGCTTTATGCCAAACGAAGCCGAAGAGTGCAAAGAAAAACTCTATACTAGCTCACTATTTCATTATAAGCCTGAATTTTTTCACAAATGCCATGCAGCCATGGAACTTGGAAGAGCCTTTGTCGTTCCTGAATACCAACGAGATTATGTGCCCTTGCTCATGCTTTGGAAAGGAATTGGACGCATTATAGTACGGCATAATTTACGCACACTTTTTGGCCCTTGTAGCATTGGGCTAGGTTATGCCGAAGCATCTACGCATATACTTAGGCAATATTTAAAAGAAAATCATTGGAGTGATGAGCTGAGTATATTGGCTAAGGGCATCTGCGAACCTGCACCAATATCAGGACTAAATCCCATAAATGTGCATGGACTTGATTATAAAGCATGTAATAAAGCTGTTAAAGATATTGAAAACGGCGAAAAAGGTTTACCCATTCTTTTCAAGCACTATTTACAGCTTGGAGGAGAAATTGCAGCATTCCATGAAGATAAAGCCTTTGGAACTTTAGATGCATTATTAGTTGTCGATTTAGTAAATACACCTAAAAAAATATTACTGCGCTATATGACCGAACAAGAAGTTCAAGAGCTGCGTGCATCCTATTCATATGATGAAAATTCTGCTACACCGACGAGCTTACCGTAAGTCTTGTAAATAGCCATTGAGTTTTTACTCGCGCAGTACATTAAGTAGTCGGCACTGAAAAACTAAACAACTATCTGTAATTGTACACTTAATATACTAGGGTTAACCTAGGAAACTTGCCAAAAACCAAGCATGAAATGCGACTTTTTGGCAAGTTT
>CAYJOQ010000222.1:0-3911 GCA_964371825.1 uncultured Desulfovibrionaceae bacterium | reverse complement strand
ACTGCTGTCAACGCTCCATAAGACTCCGCACAATGAATTGTGCAGGAGTCTTATATTGAAAAAAACACTATACATACCCTCTTCTTGCAGGATAAAGTAACAAGAACAACAAGGGAAACATATAGCAAATAAAAACATATCACATGAGGCACTTTCTACCCATGCACATAGTCTGGCAAGGAACTGCTCATAAGTCAATTAGTCGACATTGAATAACACGATAATTGACTATATTGACAAATGGAAGTAGCTACGATTGCGTAACAAGCTGGCAAGTAAAAATATCAAAATACACATTCAATTATACTTTCTACTCCATGTATAACAAACGAACTTTATAACGTTATAAATATATGGTGTGAACACCTAAACAATGACAAGGAATGCCCATGCACAAAATTATGCACACTTCTACTATGCGTACAGAATTTTGCGACATTACCCACACAATACAAAATCTTGTGCGCCAACATGCTTGGCAACAAGGAGCCCTTGTGCTCTATTGCCCACACACTACGTGTGCCCTCACGGTAAATGAAGGGGCAGACCCAGATGTTGCCAGCGACATGAAGCAGTTTTTCTCCAGCCTAGTGCCCAAAAATGGGCCATTTAAACATGCCGAAGGCAATAGTGATGCTCACATTAAAACAAGCATGCTCGGCCCATCTCTTATGCTTATCATTGAAGATACCCATGTGCAGCTTGGCACTTGGCAACATATCTATATGGTAGAAAGCGACGGCCCACGCCAACGCCAAATTTGGGCTCAATTTTTACCTGCATAAAGATAACGTTCATATCATGTCTTTTTCCAATATACCTTCCACCTTGCCCATCAATTGGATAATACACATCGATATGGACGCATTTTATGCTTCTATCGAACAAATGGATAATCCTGATTTGCAAGGCAAGCCTGTGGTGGTTGGCGGTGGCGATAGAGGTGTTGCCGCTGCAGCATCATATGAAGCGCGCAAATATGGCATCCGCTCAGCCATGCCCACCGGAATGATAAAAAAACTTTGCCCGCATGTTATTTTTGTGCCGGGTAGACGTACACGGTATGTAGAGCTTTCGCAAAAAGTTATGCATGCCTTAAGCAACTTCTCCCCCCTAATAGAACAAGCCTCCATTGATGAAGCCTATGTGGACGCAACGGGCCTTGAAAATCTTTTTGGTCCCATAGAGCGTATAATACCACAAATGCAACAAGCTGTGCATACCGCAACAGGCGGACTTACATGTTCTGTGGGTGCAGCTCCCGTAAAATTTTTAGCTAAAATTGCCTCAGATATACATAAGCCTCATGGCTCATATATACTCTATCCTCATGCCATACCCACTTTTTTGCAAAGCCTACCTGTGGAAAAAATACCCGGTGTAGGAAAAAAATTTCACGAGGCTTTACAATCTTTTGGAATTCGATTTGCATCAGACGTAACGCGCTTTTCTGTAGATTTTTGGGAAGGGCGCTTTGGTAAGGCTGGAGTACAACTTTATGACCGTGCTCTTGGTAAGGATGTAAGAAAGATAGAACCTTTCACCGCACCAAAGTCCGAAAGTAGCGAAAACACATTTGCCACTGACACCTTTGATAAAAATTTTTTACAGCAGCAACTTATGGCTCAAGCTGAAAGAGTGGGAACAAACCTTCGCAAACACAATTACAAAGGGCGCACCATTACTTTAAAGGTCAAGTACGCTGATTTTACACAGTTAACCCGTTCTCGCACCCTCACAAGACGCACCAACAGCACTCAAACAATCTTTGAAACGGCTTGTGAACTCTTACACGCTTTACGCCTAACACAAAAGGTACGACTTATTGGTCTTGCCGTTTCTGGATTTGACATTCGCCAAGAGCAAAATCTTCTACCCATAACGAATACCCCTTGTTTTCAAGAGCAGGAAGAACACAAGCGCATGCAGCTTGATACAGTTCTTGACAATGTACGGGCACGATTTGGAAAAAATGCTATTATACGCGGACGCCTCTTTGATGCACCTAAAAATTAAACGCTCTTATACTCGTGAAAAAACGAACAAAATCAAGTTTTGTCACAATATTGTGCCGTTATGATAAATAGAAAGATAGAGTATTGACGTAAGATTATTAAAGATATATATTATATGCAATGAAGAACATACCTTGCCTTATTAAACACAATTCCTATTATCATAAACTAAAAATAGATTGCATATATAAGCAGTTTATGTATGTAATTTTGATTGAGCATATAAACACAGATATTTCACTTTTTAGGAGGATTAATCATGGCTCAGGAGTATTTTCTAGCTCTGCGTGACGTTGCTTGCGTCATAAATTCTAGCCTTGAACCCAAGGATGTTTTAAAAAAAATTAGCCAACAAACTGCGCTAACTATGCAGTGCAAAGCTTGCACTATCCGCCTTTTAGATCGTACGGGTAGTTTTCTTTTACCAAGCGGTGCTTTTGGTCTTTCTGATAATTACTTACGCAAAGGCTCTGTAGAAGTTGGTCGTAGCGGCATGGACAATGAAGTATTACAAGGCAATATCATTCACCTACGTGACGCAGCAGCTGATGGTCGTTTTCAATATCCTGAATCAGCAAAAAATGAAGGCCTTGTATCTGTGCTTTCTGCTCCACTTATGATTGACGGTAAAGCCATTGGGCTTATTCGTGTATACTCTGCCATTGAGCGAGATTTTAGTGAAGATGAACATAATTTTATGGAGGCAGTAGCAGCCATTTCTGCCACCTCAATCCAAAATGCGCGTTTACATGATGAACTACGTAATAACTACGAACTGATGGCAAAACATGCCTATCAGGTTTACGAAGACTAAGGAGTCCTTCTATGTCGAAAACTCGTGTTGCTATTAACGGTTTTGGGCGCATCGGCCGCCAAGTGTTTCGTGCCCTGTATGCCAACTACAAAGATAAAATTGAAGTAGTTGCCATCAATGACCTTTTTGACGCTGAAACCAACTTCCACCTTCTTGAATATGACTCAGTATACGGTCGCGCATTTATGGATGCTAAAGTAGAAGGTGATAAGGTACGTATTGATGACTGGAATGTGCATTGCTTTGCAGAGCGTGACCCCAAAATGCTTACTTGGGGTGACCATGGCGTTGACATAGTCATTGAATCTACAGGTATTTTCCGCTCTGCCAAACAAGCGGAAGTACATATAGAAAATGGCGCTAAAAAGGTTATCATTACAGCACCTGCTAAGGATGAAGACATTACTGTGGTCTTGGGCGTAAACCATGATGACTATGACCCCCAAAAACACCACATTGTTTCTAACGCCTCATGCACAACTAACTGCTTGGCTCCTGTGGCCTTAGTGCTGCAAAAAGAATTTGGCATTGAAAAAGGCACCATGACTACAATTCATGCCTATACCAATGACCAGCGTATCCTTGACATGGCGCATAAAGATTTACGCCGTGCCCGTGCTGCTGCTTGCAGTATTATTCCTACCTCTACCGGTGCAGCACAAGCTGTAGCTAAAGTTATTCCTGCACTTAAGGGTAAGTTTACAGGATACTCTTTGCGTGTGCCCACACCTACTGTTTCTGTGGTTGATTTCACCGCTATTTTAGAAAAAAATACTGACACTGAAACTATGCGTGCAGCTTTAAAAGCAGCTTCTGAAGGCCCCTTAATGGGCATTTTAGAATATTGCGAAAAGCCCCTTGTTTCCATGGACTTTAAGGGCAACCCCCACTCTTCTATTTTAGAAGCAGAGTACAGTACAGTTCAAGACGGCAACCTTGCAAAAATTGTAAGTTGGTACGACAATGAATGGGGTTATTCTTGCAGAGTCTGCGACCTTGTAGCCTTTATGACTAAACAAGGCCTATAACATATCACTATAACATTCTAATACTCAGGGAACATTCTCTACAGAATGTTCCCT
>CAYJOQ010000221.1:0-3916 GCA_964371825.1 uncultured Desulfovibrionaceae bacterium | reverse complement strand
CACGAAAATCAATCGTTTAACGACGCAAATAAATTGCGCCTACTCTTGATTTATCAAACATATTTGTATTGGAGCAAGCATACCTTTAGAAAAATGCGTGATGCTGCGTTTTTCAGGTTCGCCTAGTATATGCTTCACATATACCAACACTCTAGCATACATGTACTTTACGTGTGTTAAATGAAGTGAACAAAAAACATTATCAAATGCTTAAGAATACAACTTCACGTGTAGTAAAACTAAAATACGCCGGGAAGTTTAATGCCGCCACTAATGGCATTCATTTCACGGTCAATACTTTCTTTAGCAATGCGGCCAGCCTCGTTCACAGCTGCAATGATAAGATCTTGAAGCATATCCACATCGCCTCCTTCGAGGGCTTTAGGATCAATGACAAGGCTGCGCAATTCTTGCTTGCCAGAAACTTCAGCCTTTACCATACCGCCGCCACTGGAAGCCTCAAAGCTGTGTTCGCCAAGTTCAGCCTGCATTTTAGCTATTTTGTTTTGCATGATTTGGGCCTGGCGTAATAGATCATTCATATTTTTCATGGGAACTCCTTTATATTGTTACTCAAGTGGACGCACTCGACTTATGGATGCGTCTAAAATTTCTAAACAAGGCTGCATATCTTCACGGGCAGCAAACTCAGCTTTAAGTGTAGATTCGGGTACATGCTTCAGTATGGGTTTATGAAGTGTGATAGTTATGGCAAAGCCACAATAATCGCTACTAATGGTTTCAATTATAGGACGTAATTTTTCTAGTTTTTCAAAAACTGCAAGAGAATTACATTTCAATTCTAGAGAGTTATGGATTAAAGTGCCCTTGGCTTGACGTAAAAAATGCGCAGGCACAAGCCCCTTACCCTCTGTGACAATATGATCGCAAAGCGCTTCCCATGAGGGGGGAGTTGTGTTTTGGTGGCTTTTTTGTGGCGTGGGGTGTGTATCAGAAGCTTGCGCAATAATAGATATATCTTGTGGTTCTGTGCGTGGCGCAGTGCTTGCTTGTACAATGTTTTCCGCTAATTTTTCTGGTGTTTGGGCATTGTTTGGTGCCATATGCGCAGATATGATAGGATTAGGCTCAGTCATTTCATTTGACTGATGATACTTTTTTTCTGCTTGTACTTCCCAAGGAGGACTCTCTTGATTTGAAGTGTTTGGCATAGCCTTTGAGGTACTATTTTGCCTGTGCTCTTGCGCACCATGTATTTCTTGTTTCCTTGGGGGAGAAATGGATGGTGTAGGCGAGGAGGCCTTATATGTATCTACAACCTGATGTATATCTGCAGTTTGTCGTGCAGTAGGGGGCTGTTGCTGCGGCATAACTGGTGCAGTAGCTGCGCTAGAGGTATTTGGCGTAATGGGTGATGGCGGTGCAGTAGGTGCAGGATTTTGCTGCATAGCAGAGGTATCCGCTCTATCAAGAGGGAGCAGTCGAGGCATAAGTGCTAAGTTTAAAAGCAATAATTCAAGGGCTGCTGCCGGTTCTGGGCTATGAATGACCTTACGCTGTGCTTCAAGAGTCATGTGCCATGCTGCGTGCAAATGTGCCAGTGAAAAAGAAGGTGCCAAGGCTAGCCAAAGTTCTGCTTCATCTTCTGCAAGCGCAAGAGATGGAAGTATGCTGTTGCCTGCTTCGCGCAAAAGAAAAAGTGTGCGCCAAAGCGTTGTTAATTCGCGTAAAAAAAAGCCAATGTCCACACCTTGATTAGTGAGTTGTTGCATAATATCAACAACATTCTTCGTATCTTGCTTAGCCAAGGCTTGCATGAGAGCATAAAATAATTCTTGCCCGGCAAGTCCGAGTACATTGCGTGTATTTTCAATGCTTAAGCTCTCTCCACCAAGGGCGAGGGTTTGGCTTAGCAAAGACATGCTATCGCGCACTGAACCAGCAGCACGTTTGGCAATAAGCTTTACGGCCTGAGGATCAAAAGGACGATGTTCACTTTCAAGTACACGGCTTAAATGCGCCACAAGCCCTTCTTCAGAAACGCGTTTAAAAATAAAATGCTGGCAACGGCTTACGATGGTAATGGGAAATTTGTGTACTTCAGTTGTTGCCAAGACAAAGACAACGCGCGGTGGGGGCTCTTCTAGCGTTTTAAGGAGGGCATTAAAGGCACTGCGTGAAAGCATATGTGCTTCGTCAATAATAAAGACTTTATAGCGCCCTTCCATGGCTGCATAGCCAATATTTTCTCGCAAAGCTCTGGCATCATCTACGCTATTATTGGAAGCACCGTCAATTTCTGTAACGTCCACATGGTTGCCAAGGGTTATTTTTTGGCATTGTTCACATTCATTACACGGTTCTTGCGTAGGGGCATGAACGCAATTGAGTGCTTTTGCTAAAATGCGCGCAATGGTTGTTTTGCCAACGCCTCTGGTTCCGCTTAAGAGATAGGCAGGGGCAACGTTATCGGTGGCGCATGCGCGTGACAGTACATTGGTTACTAAATCTTGACCAGTGACTTGCGCAAAGGATTGCGGGCGGTAAAGAGCAGCTAGTGGGGCGTTTTTCATAGGTGAAATCTCTGCATAAATGTTTTCATATATAAAATTTGAAATAAAAATATGGTCTTATTTTTTTATAAAAAATTCCTGTGCAGAGGTAGTGGCACAAAAGTAAAAACGTGCCGACGTAAGCATGCAGCGCCTATGTGTACTGTAAGGGAGTATTACTTCCATCAATACTCAAAAGACCTCGCACAATACATTGGGCAGAAGTCTTTGTATTTTTCACCCTTGGGCTTTAAGAAATTCTCTCAAAGCCCAAGGATTTTACATGCATGCTAAACAGAATAGCGATGCAACCAATTTTCGTATTTAGAATTTTGACCCTTAACAATTTTAAAGAATTCATCTTGCAAATGTAAGGAGACCTTACCAGCCTTACCCTGCCCGATAACTCTTCTGTCTACTTCACGAATAGGTGTTAATTCGGCAGCAGTGCCGGTAAAGAAGGCTTCATCGGCTACATACAGCTCATCACGGGTGAAAATTTGTTCAACAACAGTATACCCAAGATCGCGGGCAAGAGTGATGACAGATTCACGGGTGATACCACCAAGTATAGAGGTGAGGGGCGTAGTTTTGATAACATTATCACGTACAATGAATATATTTTCACCGCTTGCTTCAGAGACAAATCCGTTTACGTCAAGCATAAGGGCTTCGTCATAGCCGTCATTAACTGCTTCCATTTTAGCAAGTACAGAGTTCACATAGTTGCCGGCAGCCTTAGATTTTGTCATCATGGCATTTACACCGTGGCGTGTGAAGGTAGATGTTTTTACACGAATGCCATTGGCAAGAGCTTCTGCGCCAAGATATGCACCCCAAGGCCAAACGGCAATGATAGTTTGGATGGGATTTTTGCCTGGGTATACTCCCATGGCACCGGCACCAACAAAGCTTAAGGGGCGAATATACCCTGCTTGTAATTTATTTATTGTGAGCGTTTCCACAATAGCATCATTGATGGTCTTATGCTCATGAGGGATTTGCATGCCCAAAATTTTCATGGAATTAAAAAGACGTGTTACGTGCTCTTCTAAACGAAACACAGAAGAAGTACCGTCAGCGCATTCATAGGCACGAATGCCTTCAAATACGCCCGTTCCATAGTGTAAACAGTGGGTAAGTACGTGTACGTTGGCCTCATCCCAGGGAACCATTTTACCATCAAACCAAATAAAATCTGTCTTTTGCATGTAACACCTCTATGTAATTACGCCAATCATTAAAACAACAACGTTGGCAGCATGTGCAAGCCCTAAAATCTACTGGAAAAGAGCGATGAAGGCAAGTGTATATTTTGTGGCATAGAATAAGGTGCATACTTAATCTACTCTAGTCGATGCTGAAAAACGCATTTCCATGCGTGTTTCAGAAAGGCACGCCCA
>CAYJOQ010000220.1:0-3942 GCA_964371825.1 uncultured Desulfovibrionaceae bacterium | reverse complement strand
CGCACAATGAATTGTGCAGGAGTCTTCTATTAGAATAACGCACAAAGACATACAAAAAACATCGTCTACTCAAGACTTTAGCACAAAGACTTTACAATATGCTTTTTGTGGTGTATACTTTGAAGCTGTCTTATTCTACGATGGGCTTGTATAAGGATTATTTAGATTGGAAGCTTTAAGTATACTTTGCCTTGCCGCCATTTGGAGGTTTTATGGAACAGAAAGATATAGAATTCTTCCGTGAAATGCTAACGCAGATGTTGGAAGAAGCACAACTCAAGGGCGATTCAACCATTGAAGAGCTCACAGACAGTAATGAAATGTTTGCAGATCCGGCAGACCGTGCCACCGCAGAATCTGACCGCGCTTTTACATTGCGCATTCGTGACCGTGAGCGTCGTCTTATTCGCAAAATCCAATCAGCCATACAACGTATTAACGAAGGGGCTTATGGAGTTTGTGAAGATTGCGGAGAAGATATTGGCGTGCCTCGCCTTAAGGCTCGCCCAGTAACGCGTCTTTGTATCGCTTGCAAGAGCAAACAAGAAGAAGACGAACATCTTCGCGGTGATTAGCAACACCCATCTTACAGTTAGTGGGCGCTCATGTTATGGTCATTGTTGGCTTAACACGAGTGCCCATTGTTTTTCCCTTGTAGTACTTTTATAGGAAAATTCATGGATGCACACGTATTTAGACGTTTTTGCCATGCCCTGTCTCCTCTGCTTTTAGGCGCTCGCCTTGAAAAAATACAATCTCCTGCAGAAAACGTTTTTGCCCTAACCTTTTATGCGCAGCAACAAAAAAGACACTTGGTACTCAAGGCAGGACGCAAAAACCCCTTTATATATTTTGCTCCCGAAAGACCCGTTGCCAATGCCCCTCCCTCAGCCATGGTTATGCGCTGGCGAAAATATTGTTCCGGTCGCCGTATAGCCTTTTGCACATACCATTGGACTGAACGGAAAATTTTTCTACTTTTTAGAGGTGCTAGCGCAGAACACTTAAGCGCAACTGCGCAACCTCCACCACCACAAACATGGCTTATTATAGATTTGCGTGAAGGCCCACAACTTATTCTCGGAAAAAATCCTTTACATGCAGAGCACTTACAAGAAAATCTCATACTTTCTGACATACCAACACAAGATCCCACACTTGCCATATGGCCAAATCCGCAAGACCTTACTGACGCTTGCGAACATTGGCGCCAATGGCCCATACTCACCCCTGCACTACGGCGCACCTTGCCCCACCTTGACCCCCTAGATCAAGAAGCGCTTATAGTGGATTTAGAAATGGGCGGTGGGGATATTTTTGTTTATGGCGAAGGAGAATCTGCAGAGCTGTCAGCGTGGCCTCTTGTTCCTGAACTGGCAAAAAACAGAATAGAGCGTATTTTTGAAGATCCCTTTGCCGCAAGTTCAGCTGTGGGCGATGCCTTAGTGCTTGGCACTGCCGCCTCTAAAAAAAGAGCAGATGCTGCCCTGCCGCAAAAAAGAGAGGCTGCACGCCTTGAAAAATTACTCACCAAGTTACACCATGAAGAAACAAGATTGAATGCCATGGTTGCGTGCCAACATAAGGCCATACTCTTGCAAGGCATGCTTTGGAACATTGCCGCAGAAACTAAGGTTGCAAGTATCAACACAGAAGATGCCTCCATGCCAGAAATAGAACTAGACCCTCGATTAACAGTGCGCGAGAATATGCAAGCTTTTTTCCATACGGCAGCGCGTGGCAAGCGTGGACTTATTTTTTTGCAAGAACGAAGAGAAAAATTACACATGCACTGGCAAGCTGTACAAGACACTGCAACGGCCCTAACTGCTGGAGGTTCCTTTATACAAGCCACTACCAAGGGCAAGAGTCAACCCTTACAAAATAAAGAAACGGTAGGTAAGGAACATCTTGGCAAACTGCAACTTCCTAAGGGCGTGCAGGCATTTAAAAGTTCAGATGGTTTCTTAATTTTACGGGGCAAGGATTCCAAGGGAAATTGGGCTGCCCTTAGAGCATCCACAGGGCAAGACCTTTGGCTACACGTAGAAGGTGGGCCAGGCTCTCATTGCATTATTCGCCGACAATTTTCTGGACAAGAAATACCGCAACGCACCTTACTTGAAGCTGCTTCTTTGGCAGCTGTCAAAAGCTGGCAAAAAGACAATCAAACAGCACACATTTTATGTGCACAAGCAAAGCATGTAAAACCCATGCGCAATGCCGCAACCGGCACTGTGCGTATTGACAAAGCTCTTGAAACATTTAGGATTGATATTATTGCAGATATTGAAGAAAAACTGCAATTGTGAAAATGCGATACTCATCGTCACTGAAAAGTCATATACGCTTATAAAATACTTTTTATAGCTAATGTATAATAAAAAACGCACCAGAAACAAGAGCACGAAATGCGCATTTCTGGTGCGTTTTGCCATACAAAGAGAAGAGTCCTGCTTAATTAGTCGATGCTGAAAAACGCATTTCCATGCGTGTTTCAGAAAGGCACGCCCACTCCAAATCCCCTTTTAGGGCCGCCAGAAGCAAGTTTTGGCTTATTTTACGTGGCGCAAAATCTTTCTTACAGAAAAATTTCGTTAGTCGGCTCATGAAAAACAGGTGCTATAGTGTCGATAAATTGCCAAACTCTTTTCGTATACGCATATATTACACGCTGGGAATAAGGTCTCGCACCTCTTGCGCAATGCGCAAACATAAATCATCCTTATTTAAAGTATAAAGATGTATGCCCGGGGCTCCTCCGTCAATGAGTTTACGAATCTGCTCTACAGCAAAGGCCATACCAACTTCACGCACAGCCTCACTCCCGCCTTTATTGTGCGCATCTTCAAGCTGTAAATACAATTTACCCGGTATATTGGCACCACAAAGAGAAAGTAAACGACGAATACCTGCAAAACTTTGAACAGGAAGAATTCCAGGAATTATAGGCGTAGAAATATTGTGCCGGCGTAGATCATCTACAAAATCAAAATATTCACGTACATCAAAAAAGAGTTGCGTCACTACAAAATCCGCTCCAGCTTGAATCTTAGACATGGTATAGCGCCTGTCTGATAAAAAAGAAGGAGATTCTGGGTGCGGTGCCGGATATCCAGCCACAGAAATGCCCATTTGTGGATCTACACGACGCACAAAACGTACTAAATCTTCAGCATAGCGAAACTCGCCACTATTCCAATCAAATTCTTGCTCTTGGTTTGTTCCTCCTGGAGGATCTCCACGTAATGCTAAAATATTATCTATTCCCACATTGCGTAATTGCTGTAAAAAGTCACTTATTTTTTCTGAACTTGCGCCCACACACGTTAAATGCACCATGGGTTCAATGCCCATTTGCTGTATTTTTGCGGCAATTTCAAAAGTACTGTCTTGCGAAGAACCTCCTGCACCATAGGTTACAGAAGCAAACAACGGATTGAGCTTTTGCAATGTGCCAACACAAGTATAAAACTCCTCCATATGCTCTTTTGCCTTAGGTGGAAAAAATTCTAAGGAAAAGAAAGGCTTTGTATGCTTTTGCATGGCATGTAGTATTTTCATGATATATCCTTTAGTATATAGTCTAAGATACAACACATATTCATGTATTTTCAATAAATTGTCTGTAATTCTAAATATTCTTTTACCACGTTACGGTTCTTTTTTTGTGCGAACCCAGAGACTATATCAAGAAAGCTTGATATGTCAATATAGTTAGTCAGCACTGAAAAAACAAGAAACTCTTTAAAGTAATTATTTTACAGCTAAAATACAAGGAAAATCACCAAACAAGGGTATAGAATGCACATTTTTGGTGATTTTTATCTATAAAGAGCCTTTTTTAGGTATGACTACCACATCAACATCAAAAACATGCTCGTAAATTGAGAGTCCTGCATAATTATTTTCCAATTTTATTTTTGTGCTTTTGCAATAAAT
>CAYJOQ010000219.1:0-3974 GCA_964371825.1 uncultured Desulfovibrionaceae bacterium | reverse complement strand
GGCGCAAACGCCACAAAGTGGGGTTTGGCATCAATACGTGGCGCAAAATTTTTCTTACAGAAAAATTTCGTTAGTCGGCACATGAAAAACAGGTGCAATAGTGTCGATAAATTGCCAAAAAGTCGCATTGCATGCTTGGTTTTTGGCAATTTTTCTAGATTAACCCTTGCATTTTAAGTGTACAATTACAGATAGTTGTTTAGTTTTTCAGTGCCGACTATTTATTTTTCGTATGGTTTATAGGGGATACGTACAGAGATACCTGTGTTGTCCCAAGAATAGGGAAGGTTTTGCAAAAAGGGTTTGTGCGCAAGAACGTTCAGTAGCATGCCGCTTATGGCATGGGCCATGCCACTGCTATCTTGAAGTACAGTACCATGCATATGGCCTTGCTCAATGGCTTTAATGGCTTTATCAATAGCATCAATGCCTACCACTGGAATGACTACTCCCCCATCTTTTTTATTAAATCCTAGTTCTTGCAAACTTTTTATGGCTCCTATTGCCATATCATCATTGTTGGAAATAACAAAGTCTATTTGATCTTTATATATGCTAAAAGCAAGCTTTGTTGCCTTATATGAACAGTGAGCATCCCAATCGCAAATAAGAGTGTCACCCAGTTGTTGCATAGAAATTCCTAAACTTCGCGCGTTTTGTACCGACAATCGCGAGCGCAATAAGGCTTCAGGATTTTCTATGCCTCCTTGCAACATTATAAAGTGGCAAATGCCATCATTATTTCTATCGAATTGTGGATTTTCTTTCCAGAGTTTTGCAATTATTTCACCTTGAATTATACCAGATTGTTTGGCGTCTGTGCCCACATAGCGAGCTTTTTCGTATTTTTTAAGGAAATTCAAATTGGGCTCTTTATTAAAAAAAATAACAGGCACGTTTTTTTCACGTATAATATTAATAAGTTGTTGGCCCACCTTAACATCTACAAGATTTATGGCTAGGGCATCCACATCTTTTTTAAGATATTCAATTAATTGCTCTGTTTGAATCGTTTGATCGTTTTTTGCATCAAAGATTGTTACATCTGCTTTGCCCTTTAAATTTTTTTCAAGGTGATTGGCAACAGAGTTAATATAGATATCGTCAAGTTTAAATATGAAGATGCCTATACGAGGTACTTTTGTAGTTTGTGTATTTGAAGCATGGGAATGTACAAAAGGTAAAAAAGAAAATACGATTGCGAATAAACATATGGTATAATATCTATATGATTGCATATATTCTCCTAGGTTATTGACAGAATACTTCTTTTTATTGAGTGACTAATTTGTATCGTAGGTATGCGTACTCCATTTAAAAAGAGTATTTCGTAATTCTTGAACATCTATGGGTTTAGTAATATGGTCATTCATGCCAGCTTCAAGGCTTTTTTCCTTATCTCCGGTCATGGCATGTGCAGTCATGGCAATAATAGGAATAGTTTGTGCCTTTGGATGCGTACTGCTACGAATAGTTTGTGTGGCAGTGATTCCATCCATGGTGGGCATTTGAATATCCATAAGGATTATATGAAAAGTATGCTCATGAAACGCAGCCACGCCTTCTGCTCCATTGGAGGCAAGATGAACTTTCATGCCCATGTTTTTTAGCACTTCAAGTGCAATTTCTTGGTTAATTTCATTGTCTTCTACCAAAAGAATATTGAGTGGCGGCAGAGCAACGTCTGTATTGTGCTTTAATTCTGTTTCTTCAATATGTGCTTCAGTTCCTTCTTGAGTTTGTATAGTAAATGTAAAAGTACTACCTTGCCCAAGGACACTTTGCACTTTAATGGTGCCACCAAGCAGTTGCGTAAGGTTTTTACTAATAGCAAGACCTAGGCCCGTACCGCCATATTTACGAGTAATGGAGCCGTCTACTTGAGAAAAAGAGTCAAAAATTTTCGTTTGTCCTTCTTCAGAAATACCAATACCGGTATCTGTAATGGCAATGGAGAGAATAAGATGCTTATCTTGGCGCTCTTTAAGACTAATATGCATATGTACTGAGCCTGCATTGGTAAACTTAATAGCATTAGAGCAAAGGTTAATGCAAATTTGTGCAAATCGTAAGGGATCACTGAGGATAATATCTGGTACATCGTCATCAACAGTGAAGAGAAGTTCTAATTTTTTGGCCTTGCAACGTTCTTCTAGCATATCACGCATAGATGCTAATATACCGGAAATACGGAAACTCGTGATATTAATATCAAGTTTTTCTGCTTCAATCTTAGAAAAATCTAAAATATCGTTAATAACTCCAAGAAGCGTTTTAGCCGCAGTGTCTATGCGAAGAAGAAAGTCTTTTTGCTTTGCATTTGGGTCAGCTTGCAAGGCTAGGTGCGTTAAGCCTAGAATACCGTTCATGGGAGTACGAATTTCATGGCTCATGCACGCTAAAAAGTCGCTTTTAGCCTTTGTGGCAGCTTCAGAGCGTTGTATCATATCTTTTAAGCGTGAGACCATTGTATCAAGGCTTATGGCAAGTTCTCCCAGTTCATCCTTACGCTGAGTGCTAATGGAGATGTCTTCTTTGCCTTCCGTAATGGATTTGGCAAAAAGGCTTAGCTTTGTTATTTCACGCATAATAGGCATAATTATGAAATGCAAAAAAAACATAATGATTACAACGGCAATGCTATTGGTAAGTAATGTGGTATTACGTAATACGGTGCTAGGTGTAGACATGAAATCTTCTTGCGCTAAAGTAATGGCATAAATATCTGTTTGCGGAATATGATGAAATCCCATGGTATATTTTTTTTCATCAATATGTATTTGCAATACACCGGAAGATTCTTTTTTTAGCCCATTCACCCAAGGTCCCTTGGTAAGAGCTATATCGCCTTCATGGGTTATGGGAATAATTTCATCATTGTTTACAGCTATAATATGGCTATAAATATCAGGATGTATTACGCTTTGTATGGCAGAGTTAGCAATTTTTTTGATATGCAAAGAGCTGACCAATACACCACCATACCCATTATATACCATTTCAAGAAATATGGGTACAAGAGGGCTTTGTAATGTTTCATTGTATTGCGTAGAGCCAATATAAAAACCACCAGAACGTCGAGCTTCTCTAAAAGGAATGCTATCTTTTCCTTCCTGTAAATCCTTAGCTACAGGGGTTGTGCCTAAAATAAATTCACCAATGTCATTTGTAATGTAAAAAGAGTTATAATATCCATATGATAATAAAATTCTCTCAAAGAGATTTGTTAAGTGAGTGCGCAAATTATTAGGATCAAGAGATGTTTTATTAGTAGGAGGAATTTCAATAGACTGTAAAACATTAGGCAAGGATGCTACCATGACCATATCACGTCCTGCTTGACGTATTTGCGTGGAAAGATTTTCGCCAATATCTTGTGCAGTAGATTTAAGATGGCTGCCTTTAACGGAGTCTACAACAGAGGTGAATGTATATAAGGTAAAAAGTGTGGATATGC
The DNA here is from genome assembly GCA_964371825.1 of uncultured Desulfovibrionaceae bacterium. Lineage (GTDB taxonomy): Bacteria > Desulfobacterota > Desulfovibrionia > Desulfovibrionales > Desulfovibrionaceae > CAYJAD01. Next base: position 517 of record CAYJOQ010000219.1, on the reverse strand, counting down.
CAAAAGTAACAACAATAAAGGTTACAATGCATAGTGGAATTTTAATTTTTAGGCTGAGCGAGGAATGTGTAAACCAATTCATAGTTGTGTCGTATTTTTTATGCTAAGTGTTTTTTGGATAGGTTAAAGGATATAACAGCAACGCTGGTATTTGTTGTAAAAATTTGTTATCATTGAAATGATAGCGAGCAGTCTATTGTATAAATAATTCGTGGTTGATATGTGTCAATATGTGTGAAGATAGTTTGCCAGAGCTGAAAAATTTTCTGCTTAAGGCTGAATAAAAAACTCTGTGTTTTGTCAAAAGGCACAAAAATTAAGATTAAGCGCAATTTACTTGCGCCAGTGCTTCAAAATTTTCCGCACAATGAATTGTGCAGGAGTCTTTTTCTGGTTCGATTATGTAGTCAGCACTGAAAAGCTAAACAACTATTTGTAATTGTATACTTAACATGCAAGGGGCAACCTAGAAAAATTGCCGAAAACAAAGCATGTAATGCGACTTTTTGGCAATTTA
>CAYJOQ010000218.1:0-4050 GCA_964371825.1 uncultured Desulfovibrionaceae bacterium | reverse complement strand
AATGAATTGTACAGGAGTCTTAAATACTCAGTACACATTATGAATAGCAATGGAAAAAAAGTGTTTAAAGCTTGAAGAATATACATTATTGCTTGTATTTTTATTTATATTATTTCTATGAGGCAACACATAAGCACACTTAGTTATAACATTTTTCGTTTCGATATATGAGCGATTTTTTTATGGTTGATTTGTACTTTGTGAAATACTTCAAAAGAAAACACTTGGGAAAAAAAATGAAGCATGATAGACTTACAAAGTCAGAAGTCGATGATTTCATGACTATGCTCAAAAAATATATTTATTTCTATAGCAAGGCACACGCCTTGTGCTTTCGTCTCATACGTTTTATCGATTACACCATGGTCAATGTAAAAGACCATTTCCATTATCAGTAGGCATTGTACACATATTTTTTTTAAGATACATGGCAATTCTAACAGAAAGGATAACGGCATGGGAACATATATTTCTAAAATATATATGAAAAGAGCGTATACCTGCTTTCTTTTCGCCGTTATAGCACTCTATTATCTTGGGCCCATGGCTAGCGCATCCCTTGCACAAAAAACTACGCCACCTGCAACGCATGCACAAACGTCTACACCTGCACCCTCCTCTGATCCGTGGCAAGAACTAGAGCCAGGACTACATCTTGGAATCTTTTCATTGGCCAAACATCCAAACACAGACATTGTAGCCTTACGTATAAACCCAGAATATTTTACATTTGATGTATTTAGTATTGGCGACACACAAGCGCAAAGCCCACAACAAGAACATATATCAATGACGCAATCATCGTCTGACGATCAAACACAAAATGCACTACCTACATTTCCCCCACAAACGCTTGAGCAATGGGCCAACCAACATAATCTTGTGGCTGCCATTAATGCCAGCATGTATTTGCCTGACGGGAAAACAAGCACAGGCTATATGCGTAAAGGCGAGTACATTAACAATAAGCACCTTGCCAAAGGCTATGGAGCATTTTTCTTAGCTAATCCCATACCAAAGTATGCAAGCACCCTACCCAAGGCGTGCCTTATCGGACGCGACCAAGAAAACTTTAAAGACGCTCTGAGTTATTATAGCACAGTCATCCAAAATTTTCGTATGATTGACGGGAAAGGGCAAATTCTCTGGCCACAAAAAAGTCAAAAACATTCCATCGCCGCAGTGGGACAAAACAGCTCCGGTGAAATCGTGTTCCTGCACGTGCGTAAAGGCATGACAGCGCATGATTTTGTCACGTCTATCTTAGAGCTTCCTCTTCATATGCAAAGCCTCATGTATGTAGAGGGCGGCGTTCAAGCAGGGCTCATAGTACGCCATCCACAAAAAAATATTTTTTGGGGCGGTGAGCATGCTTCGCAAATTTTCACAGGAACCATGGCCGTAGCATTACCTAATATTATTGGTGTATATAGAAAAAATCCTTAACAGCGTTTAGATGCAATAAATGGGTACACAATATATCACTCATGAATAGAGCAAATATACGTATAGCAAAAAATATATTTCATAACGAATGAGAATGTTTTCCACTTATCAATTTGAAAATACATAGTGCGAGACAAAAAAGACTCTTAATAGTAAAAATTCCTATTAAATAGGTGACTTCCTTAACTTATTGAAGTTTTTTAATAAAAACTAGACGAAGTCGTAGTCTTTTGGTACTTTTTCCAAGTAAATACCTTGCACGTTCATTGTTAAACCACACAAGGTATATATTATTCACCTTTAAACAAGTGAGAAAAAGTTATGCCGCAAGTATTAGAAGTGTATAAATGTACATCATGTGGGAATATTGTTGAAATACTACATGGTTCTAACAGCAACTTGTCCTGCTGTGGAGAAGAAATGCCCCAGCTCAAAGAAGGCGTTACCGATGCTGCTCAGGAAAAGCATGTTCCTGTTATAGAAAAAACAGCCAACGGCTACAAAGTTAGCGTAGGCAGCGTAGCGCATCCTATGGATGAAAAACACTATATTGAATGGATTGAGCTTCTTGCAGATGGTGTAAGCTACAAAAAATTCTTAAACCCTAATGAAGCCCCTGAGGCTGAGTTTTGTGTAGAGGCAAAAAGCGTTAGTGCACGCGAATATTGTAACCTACATGGCCTTTGGAAGGCCTAAAAAAAAGCGAGGACATTATGGATAAATACACCTGCGATTTATGTGGTTATGAGTATGACCCAGCCACCGGCGATGAACCAGACGTACCCGCTGGCACAGCCTTTGAAGATGTAAGTGATGATTGGGTATGTCCTGTTTGCGGAGCAGACAAGTCACAATTTAGCAAAAGCTAAGTCATTTGTTTTGCAACACTAAATGTATCCTTTGTTGCGTAGGTCTAAATAGGCAATAAACCCTCAATATTTAGGCCTACGCGTACTATATTACAGTGCACTTTTTCATGGGGGAAATACGTACAAAGAGCGCACAAGATACTCTAGCGAGAACATTATGCTACCAGTAGAATTAAAAAAAGATATTTATTGGGTTGGTGCAGTTGATTATGATAGCCGCGACTTTCATGGATACTCCATGTCTCCAGCTGGTTCAACTTACAATGCTTATGTTATTAAAGATGAAAAAACAGTTCTTATTGATACAGTAGCTCATCACCACAGCGAAAGCATGTTTTGCCGACTTGCTAAAGTATTAGAAACTGAAAAAATAGATTATATTATATGCAATCATCTTGAACTAGATCATGCAGGAGCCCTGGCAGAAGCTGTTGCGCGCTTAAAACCTGAAAAAATATTTTGTTCAACCAATGGCCTCAAAAGTATGAATGGATATTTTGACACTACAGGCTGGCCTATCCAAGAAGTGAAAAATGGTGAGCAAATTTCCATAGGATCACGAAACATTACATTTATAGAAACACGTATGATTCACTGGCCAGATAGTATGGTTTCTTACTTACAAGAAGATAAAATTCTTTTTTCAAATGATGCTTTTGGACAAAATATAGCTTCTACTGAGCGCTTTGGTGATGAATTTTGCCGCGAAAAAATTCTACATGCCATTAAAGAATATTATTATAATATTGTGCTCCCCTTTTCGCCTCAAGTTATCAAAGCCATAGACGCCTTACAAGGCTTAGACATTGATATAATTGCACCAGATCATGGGCTCATCCATAGAGGTAAGGATGGAGTGCAATTTATTTTGGATGCCTATAAAGCTATGGCTGAACAAAAAATACAAAAAAGAGCACTTATAGTGTATGATAGCATGTGGCACAGCACAGAAAAAATGGCCATAGCCATTGCTGATGGCCTTGAAGAGATGCATGTGCCTGTGCGCATCATGTCTTTAAAGAAAAATCATCATAGCGCAGTTATGACAGAACTTGCTGATTGCGGTGCTGTTATTGTTGGAAGCCCCACACACAATAATAATGTTCTTCCATATGTTGCAAGTATGCTCACCTATATGAAGGGCTTACGTCCGCAAAACCGCATTGCGGCTGCATTTGGATCCTATGGATGGTCTGGCGAAAGCCCCAAAATCATCCATGAATGGCTTTCTTCAATGAAGATGGAAATGGTAAGTGAACCCATTAAGCAACAATGGTCACCTCCACTAGCAACGCTAGAAGCATGCCAAGAATTAGGGCGAACAGTAGCAAAAGCTCTTATTGAAAAAGTGGACAAAGCGTAAAATATAGCTAGCCATAAATTTTTTTCCAAAGCAGTAATGTAGACAATATTTATTCAGGTATCCATTGCTACATGTGGCATTAAGGGGAAAATCTATACAAGATTTTCCCCTTTTCTGTATATTTGTCGAGGCGGAACAACACTTTTTGAGAGTCCTGCATAATTATTTTCCAATTTAATTTTTGTGCTTTTGCAATAAATTTCCTCAAGTTTGAAATTTTACTTGTGCAGGACAAAAGGCACAAAAATCAATTGCTTAACTGCGCAAGTAAATTGCGCCTACTCTTGATTTATCGGTCGCATTGACTGCTGCCAACTCTCCATAAGAATCCGCACAATGAATTGTGCAGGAGTCTTTATTTTTTTATAAAAA
>CAYJOQ010000217.1:0-4057 GCA_964371825.1 uncultured Desulfovibrionaceae bacterium | reverse complement strand
ACATTTACAACTTAGCAAACATGGACACTTCAAATGTTGGCAAAAAGGCAGATTCATTCACAAAATCACCCATACGGATAACGTTTGGTTCAGGCGTCTGATGATTTTCAACATTCATAACAACTCTAAAATTCTCTGCATGTAAAGGATTACCGTCAATCATGTCAGTATAATGCACGCTACTGTTAATTTCTACCCTAAGCTTATCTTGGCTAAAATTCACACGAGCACTAGTTGTTGTAAAATTGGTTTCTATGCCTGCTTTACGTAATGACTTTGCACCAAAACCCCACTTTTCTTGCATTTGACCATCTACATAAGATTTTAGGTTATCCTGATCCAAAATATGCATCATAAATTTGCCATAGGTTTCATACTGAGGGCCTAGAGCATCTTTAAAAAGCTCTTCATAATAATTTTTTTGTGCTGTTACTGCCGGGCTTTCAGATACACCTACAGGCACTGTATCTCTAAATGCCGTAGAATGACTTATAAAGTCATTATATATTTTTGTGGCATGTTCAAAAGCCCTAGGGTGCAGTGTCGCATTATTTCGTATAAAATCAATACCACCACCAGGTATCTGCACCTGCCCCACTTGCATGTAGCAAGATTCATTAAGTGTTGTACTTATGGCAAATTCTCTCGGTATTACTTCCTTTTCATGTATCATAAGCCCTACAAATGTATCAGAAATATGGGTTGAGAAATCATCTCCAAAGCCTCCCATATCGCGAGGGGATCCAATAAACGCTGCAAGAGCTTGATATTTAGTAGCTTGTTTAAGAATGTCATCATAATCTGTTAGCGGCTTTGTTGCATCTTCCAACGCAGTAAGGATTTTAGCATACGCAGTTTTAACTTCAGGCTGCTGTATATCTTTGATTTGCGCTTTTAATGCACCAATACCTTTTAATGTGCTTTGCAATAGCTTTGGACCTTCAGTTGCGTCATCAAATGGCTCTACAGCATGAGAATTTCGTAAAATCCCTGGGCCACGAACTTCAGTTCCTAATCGAACATATAAACTATTAATTTTACTGGCAACTTGAGCATTGCGGGCGTTTATTCTCACCCTACCTTCAGTTGTTAGTCCATCAAAAAAATCTGAAACCGAACGCACCATACGCCCAAGTATGCTTTTCTTTTCTAAGTTGCCACCTTGTACATCATATGCACTAAGGCTTGTTTTCACATTTATTTGTCCTACGTCTCTAATGGTAGTTGCCATAATAAAATCCTTTAATGTTTTCCCCAAGGTTACTGTTTTGGATATGAGGGGAATTATAGGTTATAAGTAACTGCAACACTCTTCTTATGGTATATAATTACACTCTAATACCTTGATTATGAAGTACACCCTTGCTTACTTCTTTCGCACCATCATTTGCTTGTGCAGCATGCTTAGCAAAAGCTTGCGTATCTACAAATAAAGGAATCAATACAGCAAGCCCATGCATGAAAGCTTCGCATTGCTGTAAAAAGCTTTCTGTGGTTAGCGCATCTGCTTCATCATGCATAACAAAAATATTTTGCTGCGCCGTAATCACATCTCCATCAATACCAAGACAAATACCCTTGGTTTCGGAAAAAAAGTTATTCATTGCAAGTAAACATGCTAAACTTTCCTTACTTCCATCATGCATGCCCACTGAGGCATGTAACATAATAGCGTTAAGCGATGCATTGTAAGCAAAGAAAAGCTCAAAATCATCCACCTGAACACTCACAACATTTTCAAAATCATTTTTAATGGAATCAACATTGGCCACTTTAGCAAATTCTTCTACATAGCGTACAAGATTCATACAGTACCTCATTAAGTTTATAATTGTGCATGGAAAAAATAATTCATAGTATGAGTTCAATATTCTTATAAAAATTTTCTTTGAAGCCAAGCTACAATTCACAATTATAATATATTTTTTTCATAAGCAAATTTTTTTACATTTTTTTCACGTAATCAATATTTTTGAAATTTTGTTTTTTTCAAAATTTCTTTAATTAACCAGCATAAAACTGTTTTAATTATCTTTTTTTACCTTTTTTTGCCACTTTTAAAAAAAATATAAAAAAGTGGAAATACTATTTTGTATAGTCTTTTTGGAAATATTTTTTGACAAGTTCAACAGACGTGTTTTTTATAAAAAACTTAATTCATATAATATTAGACAGTTAGCTTGTCACTGTTGCACAAGACCTCGTCACGTGAAAAAGAGCCTCTTTATATGACAAAAGTCACCAGAAATGCGCATTCCATGCTCATTTCTGGTGACTTTTTCTGTGGTCATATTTTTTGTATAAAAATTACATTTACAAAAGCTTATATAGTTATTCAGACTCGACTACTTAGTCGATGCTGAAAAACGCATTTTCATGCGTGTTTCAGAAAGGCACGCCTACTCCAAATACCCCTTTAGGGACGCCAGAAGCAAGTTCTGGCTTATTTTACGTGGCGCAAAATTTTTCTTACAGAAAAATTTCGTTAGTCAGCACATGAAGAACAGGTGTAATAGTGTCGATAAATTGCCAAAAAGTCGCATTGCATGCTTTATTTTCGGCAATTTTTCTAGGTTGCCCCTTACATATTAAGTATACAATTACAAATAGTTGTTTGGTTTTTCAGTGCTGACTACTTACATTTTTTATCACACCATTTAAGCTTTTTCTTACACTTACAAGCTTTTTTCTTCTTTCCATTTTTCGCCATACACTGCTGCTGTGCAATAAAAAAACACTCCCTTGCCCCTGCAACATTTTTTTCTGGTATATATAAAGTTTGCATAGATTTTTCCTCTTGTTTACATTGCCAACATAAGCTTCTTTCAATACTTCCATAAGCACTTCAAAAGCTGGCAGTATATATCTTTTATAGTCTCAGTTTGCATATTTTCTGCACTGGTATATGACATTTTTGTCAATAATGTGCTTTCATTTCAATCTTTTTTGCAATAATACTACCCATGCTTCCAACACCTACTATATTTTATATAGCCATCCAATATGATAATGCAAGTCATTACTAGTGTTTTTTACCTTGTGCCCATCATTTTCTTTCCATTGGATTGTGCGTGTTCCTGCACAATGCGTGCTCTTGGCGCAACATCTTCAATAACCCACACATTACCGCCAATTATTGCTCCTTGGCCAATGGTAATGCGCCCTAAAATGGTCGCTCCTGCGTATACAGTTACTCCATCTTCCAAAATAGGATGACGGGCAATACCTTTAACTAAGGTTCCATCAGATTCTTTAGGGAAGGATAAAGCCCCAAGTGTTACCCCTTGATATAGTCTACATCCCTTGCCAATAATACACGTCTCACCAATGACCACTCCTGTGCCATGATCAATAAAAAATTCTTCACCAATACGTGCTCCGGGGTGAATATCTATACCTGTTTTAGAATGGGCCATTTCAGATATAATACGTGGAATTACAGGGACTTTAAGAGAATATAAAACATGAGCAATACGATGATGCGTCATAGCAAGAAGAGAAGGATAACAAAAAATTGTTTCTCCCGGGCTTGAGGCGGCAGGATCGCCTTCATAGGCAGCCTTGGCATCAGAAGCTAATAAGCGACGAATTTCTGGCAAATGCTGCATAAAATGCATGGCGCTTTGCGCCGCATCATCCATACACAAACTGCAGCTTGGGTCCATTCCTACACAAGCAAAACAACCACCACAGCGAATTTGTTCTGTAAGTAAATGATATATAGAGTCCAAATTTGCAGCAAGATGATAATGCATTGATTCAAGCCGCACTTGAGATGTGCCAAAAAATCCCGGAAAAATTGCCGATTGTAAACGCTGCATAATTTCCTGCAATCGCACTATAGACGGCATGGGAGCATTATGCGCCGGCTTATGCCATACAGCATCAAGCGATTCAGGGGTACATAAGGCATCAACTATAGTATCCAATTTTGGCATTTTTTCTGTGGTCATTTTTTTCTATTAAGTTTACATTTACAAATGCTTATATAGTTTTCAGACTCGACTACTTATCCATTTTAAAATCTACGCGTATTTTAAAAAGTCTCGTGGCCGGA
>CAYJOQ010000216.1:0-4090 GCA_964371825.1 uncultured Desulfovibrionaceae bacterium | reverse complement strand
TTGCGTGCCATAAAATGAGCCAGAACTTGCTTCTGGCGGCCGCAAAGCGGCATTTAGAGGCAACGTGCCTTTCTGAACAACACATGAAAATGTGTTGTTCAGCATCAACTAATTAGCCAACATAGAAAAATTCTCAAGGCATCGCCTTACTGTATGACATCATATCCACAACAAAAACATTACTCTCAAAAATTTCTTACTCAACACAACAGTCAAGCATCAATTGTATTCTATGTTCATAGGTGTGCGATTGGCGCAATGTTTCTTGCCATGCAAAAATAAGTTCTTGACGCATAGAGTTTGAAAGATTTTGTACTGCATTTGCTATATATTGCGGCCCTTTTATTGATATGGGCTTTGTAATATTTTTAGGAAAAATATCTAAAGCCTTTGACGCATCACTAAATAAAAATCCACCGGCTGCCCACACATCAAAGTGTCTCTGGGTTAAGCCTTCTGGCAAGAGCAACGAAGTCACATTAAGTACAGAACGCGCATGAGCATATATATCTGCAAGTTCTGTATAATAATCCACTTCAGGGTAAAAAATATGCTTCGGAGCTTGAGGTAATAATGCTTGCCATGTATGTGCATCACCAAAAACGGCTACATCTAAAGAAAGTAAGCCTTGCAACCACAATACTCTATGCTGCATGGCGCATTGCTCTGCCCCAAAACCTGCATTGCGCACCGTATGCGTTGGCCAAAAACTTGTTAAAGCCAAACGCTTCGCCCACCAATGAAAATGTGGCTTCGTCACCAGTTCTTTTTGTGCAAGTAAGCGCATTGCTTGTGCTATACATTCTTCCGGAACCTTAGCAGCGGCGAAAAATTTTTCTTTATGCGCAAAGGCCGCATGCCCCACAAAAATACATTGTGCTTGCTCTGCTCTTTGCGCATGCGTACGTACTTTTTTCGCATTTACGCTATTAGCTGCCGCCCACATGTGCTGCGCTGTGGCCAAGGGTGCATGGTGCACACTCTTTGCCCCCTCACGTTGTAGCGCTGCAATAAAGGAAGCATCCGTCACAAAAAGATGGGCTTTTTTCCACCAAGGCCCCTTTACGCCTGAAAGCACATGCCACGGATTATCCACAAACCAAAGGGCTGTCGGGATGCGTAAATGTTGTAAAAGGGCAAAGGTAAGCCCATAACCTCCATCTTCTAATAAACCTCTGCCATTGATACTTATACAAAGCTGTGGCTGTTCTTTGCATAAAAGTGCGCGCAGTTGCGCATCATTTTGTGGACAGTGAACGGTATACCCCATGGTAGATGCCGCTAAACATACTTCCTTATGCAAAAGTTGACCTTCATGGCCTGCCACAATAATGCTTGAGGAAGCATACATCTGTGTTGTGCTTTGCCGCGGCAAAAGCATGCCTTGCAAAGCTCCCCAAATGGGACCCCAAAAAAGTGGATCAAGTCGCATATTAGCCTTATACCAAAATATCTGCCCTTGGTCTGCTTTTAGGGTTGATAGTATGTGTAGGGCTTCTTGTATGTTTATGCTTTGCCAATGAACAGGTATTTTATTTTGCCAAAGAGGATCTTCTTTGTGTATAGCCTTACAAAAATATTCGCTTTCCACATAGTACGTAGGGCCAGCAAATTCTTGATTTGACACTGTAAAATCTTCAGGGTTTGGGCCAATTCCGCAAAAAATACGTACAGAACCTGTATCACTAGATTTTAGACTGACATAGGCTTCAATACCATGAGCCAAGGTACATGAGCGCCCTTGAAAATCAATTATGCGAATACGCTTTGGACGTTGTGTGTTTTGCATGGTCATGATATACGTTCCTTATAATAATTGAATCATAACAGCGCATTTCATACTCTTGTTTTAGGTGGCTTTTCATTACATTTTAGCTATAAAAATTAATTATTTCAAGAGATTTATTTGTTTTTCAGTGTCACCTACTTACTGCTTGGCTGAAAACTATTTTTAGTGTATAGGCCTACTTGAGTAAACATATGAAAGAATATCGTGATTATTATTTCCGCAAGGCCAAACAGCAAAAGTATCCTGCACGTTCCGTCTATAAATTGAAGGAGCTGGACAATAAATTCAAGCTCTTTCGCAAGGGAATGAAGGTTCTTGACTTGGGGGCAGCTCCAGGCTCATGGTCTCTTGGTGCGGCAGAAAAAGTTGGTATGCAGGGCCTAGTGCTTGCGTGTGACATTCAAAGTACAGAAACAGAATTTCCTGAAAATATTTGTTTTATGCAAGAAGATGTCTTTAATCGTTCGCCAGAATTTGAAGCAAAACTTGCTCAAATGGGTCCTTTTGATGTGGTCATAAGTGATATGGCTCCACGCACAACAGGTACAAAATTCACAGACCAAACGCGTTCACTAGAGCTTTGCGTAGAAGCCCTTGAAGTGGCAACCACATGGTTAAAACCTGGCGGGGCCTTTGTGGTCAAAATATTTATGGGACCGGACATTCAAGAATTGCTCCTGCCCATGCGCAAGGCTTTTAAGGCAGTAAAATCTTTTAAGCCTAAAAGCTCGCGCGTAGAAAGTAAGGAAACGTTTTTTGTGGGCACCGGCTTTAAGGGCCCCTTACCAAAACAAGAGCAAAGTGAAAAGTAAAAACATTACATATATTAGGAGTTTATATGGCTGGACATAGTAAATGGGCCAACATTCAACATCGCAAAGGCCGTCAAGATGCCAAACGTGGTAAAATGTTTACCAAGGCTGCCAAAGAAATTATTATTGCTGCCAAAGGCGGCGGCGATCCTACGGGCAATTCACGTCTTCGTGCAGCTATTGCTGCTGCCAAAGCTGTTAATCTACCAAAGGATAAGATAGAATCTGCCATTCGCAAAGGTACAGGCGAGGATGCCGGTGGTGAATTGTACGAAATTTCTTATGAAGGTTATGCCCCAGGTGGCATAGCTGTTATTGTAGAAACTGCCACTGACAACAAAAATCGCACTGTAGCTGAAGTACGTCACCTTCTTACCAAGCATGGCGGCTCTATGGGTGAAACAGGTTGTGTGGCTTGGATGTTTGACCGTAAGGGTGTTATCAGCATCGATAAAGAAAAATATACTGAAGATGCCATGATGGAAGTAGCCCTTGAGGCAGGTGCCGATGACGTCATTGACGATGGCGACAGCTGGACCATTCATACTGCCTTGGCAGACTTTGCTTCTGTGCGTGATGCTCTTGAAGGGGCAGGCGTTGAAATGCAATCGGCTGAACTGTCTATGATACCGCAAAATACCATTACTCTTGATGCAGATACAGGACGTAAAGTTTTGCGCCTTATGGACGCACTAGATGATAATGATGATGTGCAAAATGTGTATGCCAATTTTGACCTTCCTGAAGAAGTCATGGCAGAAATGGTATAATACCCATCACATATGGATTGCACTGTTATAGGAATTGACCCCGGCTCGCGCATAACGGGCTGGGGTATTGTTCAAGAAATATCGGGCGTTTTGCGCTTTGTAGACGCAGGTGCCATCCATACAGTTCGCACAAGCACAAAAGGCTCACAAACTCCTTTTTCTCAGCGCCTTGCCATTATCTACCATGAACTTGCACATATTATTGCGAAACATTCACCGCAAGAAGCAGCCATTGAACAAGTATTTACCGCCAAAAACCCCGCCACAGCTCTAAAGCTTGGCCAAGCACGCGGTGCAGCTGTTGTTGCTTGTGCAAGCTGTGGATTATCTGTTGCAGACTATGAACCTACCCTTATAAAAAACACCTTAGTCGGTACAGGGCGCGCCCATAAAGATCAAGTGGCCTTCATGGTGGCACAGTTATTAAATATGAAAGGTGCGCAATGGGAAATTGACACCAGTGATGCCCTTGCTGTGGCAATTTGCCATTTGACCATGCGACGTTTTGCAAGGCTGACAAGAATATAAAAAAAGAAGTGTGTAGTTTTAGTCGCTTACAGCGGGGCAAGCGAAGGCTTGCATCCTTTCCACCTTCTGCCCCTGTGAAACATGAGACAGCGTGAAAAAGATGAAGACGCCAAAAGCGTCTTAAAGAAGTGCGCAATCCTGCAGACAGCAGGGCAAAGCAATAATGCTTGGGAAAAAAACTCTTGAATAAA
>CAYJOQ010000215.1:0-4117 GCA_964371825.1 uncultured Desulfovibrionaceae bacterium | reverse complement strand
GGGTCTCCTTCCCCCCACGAAAAAGAGCCTCACCATGCAAAAATTCATAGCTTCTGTCGTACTCAGCTTTGTATTACTCACCCAAGTGTTTGTGGTGCCAGCGCAGGCTTTTTTGGGCTTGGGTGATTTTAGTATTGCCGATGAAAAAGAGATGGGGCGTAAATTTGAAGTGCTTATCCGCTCCAAATTACCCTTGGTGGAAGACCCTGAAGTATCTTTGTATGTGAAGGGTATTGTACATAGAATTAATGCCGTCATACCGCCCCAACCTTTTGAATTTACATCCGGTATTATTTTGCATAATTCGCTTAATGCTTTTGCGGTTCCTGGCGGGCATATCTTTATATTTACGGGTTTGCTCATGCAGTTGGACAATGAAGCGGAGCTGGCCGGCATTATTGCCCACGAGATGGCACATGTGACGCAAAGGCATGTGGCGCAGCGCATTGATAGGGGCAAATATTTAACTTTAGCTTCTTTATTGCTTGCTGTGGCCGGCATTGCCGCCGGAGGTGAAGGCGGCGCGGCTTTGGCCACAGGCGCTTTGGGCGCCGGACAATCGGCCATGCTCAACTATAGCCGCATGGATGAAAGTGATGCCGACGACATTGGCTACCAATATTTAGTGGCAGCGGGCTATCCTCCTGTGGCCATGGCTGGCGGGTTTAAAAAAATACGTGATAAGAGCATATTATCTGGTGGTGGCAGTGTACCCACATATTTATCCACCCATCCAGAAATTGGCTCGCGCATTACCAGCGTTATGGCCAAGGTGCAATCGAGCCCACTGGCATTACAAAAGCGTCAGGTGGACAATAGGCGCTTTAAAAGGGTTCAAACCTTACTCTGGGCCAGATACGGCGATGAACAAGCAGCCACACATCGTTTTACTGGGCAAAGAGACGGCTTGTCGCTTATGGCCTTAGCCATGGTACAAGCCAGAGAAAATCAAGTGCACAAGGCAAGCCAAACCTTTGATAAAGCCTTGGCTGCAGCCCCCAAAGATGCTTTAATATTGCGTGAGGCGGGTACATTTCATTACAAAAAAGGGGATATGCAAAAAGCAGAAGCCTTTTTACGTAAGTCTTTGCGCTTAGACCCTCAAGATTATATGGCGCAATTTTTCTATGCTAAAATTATGGATGCCACAGGCCAAGGCGGCAAAGCCGCTGATTATTATAAAAGAGTTTTACGTGTTTTACCTTATGACTCTGAAGTACATACGGCTTATGGGCGATCTTTAGGCACCCATGGGCAAGAATTTTTAGCCTACCTTCATTTAGCTTATGGTGCCATGTACCAAAATAGTAAAAAGAAAACTAAGCAATATAGCGAAAAAGCCGCTGGGCTTGCTCAAAGCGCTGAAAACAAAAAACACTTAGCGCGCTTCACAAAAATTTATGAGGAGCGCAAAGAAATATGGGAAGAAGGATTTTAATATGCAACAAGCACATGCAACCACCATTTTAGCCGTGCGTCATAATGGTCAAGTGGCCATTGGCGGCGACGGGCAGGTAACCTTAGGTCAAAGTATAGTGATGAAACACGGCGCGTGTAAAATTCGCCGTTTATATAAAGGCAAAATTTTAGCAGGTTTTGCCGGTGCCACCGCCGATGCCTTCACGCTTTTTGAACTCTTTGAAGCCAAGCTGGAAGAATCTCGCGGAAATTTAGCACGCGCCGCTGTGGAAATGACCAAAGAATGGCGCAAAGATAAATATTTGCGCCGTTTGGAAGCCATGCTCCTTTTGGCCGATGAAAACCACATTCTCCTGCTTTCAGGCAATGGTGATGTCATTGAACCTGACGATGGTGTAGCTGCCATTGGTAGCGGCGGCGCCTATGCCCTATCGGCAGCCAGAGCGCTCATGCGCCATACCAAGGAAGAACTGAGCGCAGAAGATGTGGTACGCCACTCCATGGCCATAGCCGCAGAAATTTGCGTCTTTACCAATACGCACCTCACAGTGGAAAAGCTGTAATCAAAGGCACAAATTATGCAAAATGTGGTAGAAATGCGTGCAGGGTGTAAAGTAAATTTGTCTTTGCGTATTACCGGAGTACGTGAAGATGGTTACCATTTGCTCGATTCCATCTTCTGGCCCTTGGCAAGCCCCTTTGACACGCTGACCTTTAGCGCAGACCAATGCCCCCATGCAGACCATGCACATACTTTAAGCGTGAGCTGTAATATTGAGGGAATTAACCTTCACGATAATACTCTGACCAAAGCATTTGCCGCCTTTCACAAACAGGGGGGCGTGTTGCTTCCGGAATATGCGCAGGTGCAGGTGCATTTACATAAGGGCATTCCCCATGGCGCCGGCCTTGGCGGCGGTAGTAGTGACGCAGCCGCCGTGCTTACCTGGTGTAATGCCCATGCCAGTAAAAAGCTCACGCAAGAGCAAATGCAAAGAGCTGCCTTAAGCGTGGGCGCTGATGTACCCTTTTTTTTACTGGGTACACCTGCCAGAGTGCAAGGTATTGGAGAAATCATTGAGCCCTTGCCCAAGCCATGGCCTAAGGGCTATGTTGTCTTGCTTTGTCCCCATGTATATATATCAACACCTTGGGCATACAAAAAATTAGATGAAGAAAAAATTGCAACTTTTGAAAAAAAGTTATTGACAAAAACCGCCTTCGACTATAGAACTCTCTTCACTGGTGCGGGGCACCTGAACGAAACACAAAGGCTGCAAAGCCACAGTGTCAACGACTTTGAGTCGGTAGTATTCAGAGCCCATCCGCAACTGGCAAAGCTTAAACAAGACTTGCTAGATGGCGGCGCGGCGTTAGCAACCATGAGCGGTAGCGGTTCCTCCTTGTTAGGGATAGTTCGCTCAGAGGAAGCGGCAAAGAGCCTAGCGGATACATTTAACAACGCACAGTGTAGAGTGTTTATAGCAGCACTATAATTATGCAGGGGTGTCGCCAAGCGGTAAGGCAACTGGTTTTGGTCCAGTCATTCGAGGGTTCAATCCCTTCCGCCCCTGCCATTTTTTATTTCCATTGCGCATTGCGCATATGCGCAGAGAGCAAAGGCACGTCATGTTTAACAACCTTAGAATTGTCACCGGTTCAGCCAATCCACAATTAGCACTGGCTATTTGCGATCATCTAGGATGCCAATTAACCCCTTCACTGACTTCTACCTTCAGTGACGGAGAAATCCGCGTGGAAATTGGAGCTAACATTCGAGGCGATGATGTTTTTGTTGTGCAGCCCACCTGTGCACCAGGCAATGACAACCTCATTGAATTGTGCCTTATGTTAGACGCGCTCAAGCGCGCCAGTGCCGCAAGAATAACAGCCGTTGTCCCCTATTACGGATATGCTCGTCAAGACCGCAAGGTAAGCCCTCGCGCGCCCATATCTGCAAAAATGATTGCAGACTTTTTGCAAATTGCAGGGGCTCAACGTGTGGTAACCATTGACGTTCATGCAGGTCAAATTCAAGGTTTCTTTGACTGTCCTGTGGATAATATTTACTGTGTTCCCGTTATGATGGAGCATTTACGCCAAATCGAATGTGAAGACATTGTTGTGGTGTCTCCCGATGCTGGCGGTGTGGAAAGAGCCAGAGCTTATGCCAAAAGGCTTAATGCCGGCCTTGCCATTGTGGATAAACGCCGTGACCAGCCAAATCAGGCTCAAGCCATGCATGTTATCGGTAATGTGGAAGGAAAAACCGCCATTATGGTGGATGACATGATTGACACTGCCGGAACCCTTTGTGCCGGTGCAGAAGTGCTTAAGGCCAATGGCGCAAAAAATATTATTGCTTGCGCAGCCCACGGTGTCTTATCTGGCCCTGCAGTGGACAGAATCAATGCCACCGATGCCTTGCAAAAGGTTATCGTCACAGATACCATTCCCATGCAGGCGAAAAAAGAAAAATGTCCTAAGTTACATGTGGCTAGCGTTGCATCCTTACTTGGGAAAACCATACACAATATTCATACTGGCTCTTCTGTCAGCGTGCTTTTTGTGTAAATATAAAAAAATTAATTCACCGCAATTTGCGGATATTAGCTAAGGAGACGAACATGTCCATAGAAAAAATTTTGAACGCTCAAAAACGCGACGGCCTCGGAAAAGGCTATAATCGCCGTCTCCG
>CAYJOQ010000214.1:1165-4124 GCA_964371825.1 uncultured Desulfovibrionaceae bacterium | reverse complement strand
AGTATTACCTTAAATAGTTACTTAGCTCACGGCACTATTGATGGCGGTGATGGCGTTAATACACTTTACTTTAATAGTGTCATCAGTGAGGAAGTAAACCTTAGGCTAGTAAGTAATGTGGATAACATTATATTTAATGAAGTAACCACTAACGGCGAAGTTATTGGTTCAGATGGGGCGGATAATATTGTCATCAAAAGCATGACTGGTGGTGAAATTACTACCGGACTTGGTGATGATAAAATTACCCTAAAGACCCTACCTTCTGTTGATGCCCGCATTGATGGTGGTGATGGTGAAGATACAGTTTATGTTGATAGCGTTATAACTAGCGAACTACTTATAACTACTCTACGTAGTAGCAATGTAGAAAATTATGAATTCTTAGGGATTAAAGATGGAGGTACCATTAGAGGTACAGATGGGAACGATAGTATCACTGTATACAATATGGATGGTGGTACTATTAATGGTTCTGCTGGTCTTGATAATATAAACATCAAAAATGCCATTACCAAAAACATTACCATTACTAATACTGGCATAGAAAAGGATACCCTTACCCTAGAATCAGGCATTCAGGGTGGGCATGTGAAGCTTGAAAGTGACGCCGGCTTTAATATAACCGCACTTTCAAATGTTCAAGACTATATCGACATGACCAGCGGAAGCCTCACTGCCAGCAATGGTGCCGATAGCATTAATCTGGGCAGCGTGAGTGGTGGCACAGTTGATGGCGGTGCTGGTGCTGACTACATTAATATTACAAAGCTAAGCGGTGGCGTCATTGACGGCGGAGCTGGTATTGATACCATCAAAGTTAATGAGTTCACAAAAATTAGCATACATAATAGCGGCGCAGAGCAAGATACTCTCTATTTAGAAAATAGATCCTTTGCTGATGACATGGACCTCACCCTTATAAGCGATGCTGGTTTTCATGTAGCATGGAATGATTCTAATGGCTTTGATATGTCCGGCGGAAAAGTTACCGGCAGCAAAGGGGCAGATTATTTTGAAATTATTGATTTTAATGGTGGAATTCTCGACGGTGGTGAAGGTATTGATACCATAGAAATTTCAGTGTTAGGCAATACTCCACTTAGCATAAAAAATAGCGGTGCAGAAAAGGACGTGCTCTATCTTACATCAAGCATGCATACACTTGCAGATTTAACCTTAGACTCCAATGCCGGCTTTGTGGTGATGGACTCTGACGGTACAGGTATAAGTCTTACTGGTGGCTCGCTCACCGGTTCTGCTGGTGCGGATAGTATTTTGGCTGACTCTATTCTCGGAAGCATTGATGGCGGCGGCGGTAATGACACCATTATTGTTGATGACATGCAAGTGGACAGCTTCATTATCGGCGGCGCTGGTGATGACTCCTTAAAAATCTCTGTGAGTGATAACACGCGCAGCTCATTTCTTAGCGGCGGTGAAGGTTCTGATACCTTCCATATTGAAAATATACCTGGGGAAAGTGGCGAAATTAACATTAGTAACTTTGAAATCGACACAGACACCTTGATTATTGGTAATGATACTATTGACTACTCAGGTCAAAACTTAATAACCGTGGGCGATGTTACCGTAAACTTTATTACTGAATATGATACAAAAATCATAGAAAACAAGCTAAATGTGTTACATAGTCAAACCAATACAGGCCAAGGCGAAACAGGGCTTGATAGCATTTATCTAAGTAATGGAATTGATGCTGGCGGAGCCTTGTTACTAAATGGTAATCATGGCTTCAACTTGGGTAAAGATGCAACTCAAGGTTTTGACTTAATTGGCGGGAGCGTACTTGGCAATGATGCAGGTAATATCATTAGAATTGGTACACTCAATTGCACTGACAACACCAACAACAATGTCATTAGTAGTGGTAATGGTGCAGATAGCATAACAATTAATGAGCTACTGACATCTATTAACTCTGACTATGCTCACATAATCAATGCTGAGGGTGGCAATGACACAATTCGTATAGCTAACATAAAGGACGGAAACGTTAGAGTTTATGGCGGTGCTGGTGCTGATGAATTTCATTTTGCAGGTAATGGTCATGTCTACCTTACGGATTTTAACGCCACAGAAGGTGATACGCTATGGGTTGACGATGTGGACCAGACAGAGTTTATAAGTGATGCGCAAGGCGAAAGTGCGGATAGTTGTCAAATCGGGAATCTAACTATATATCTTACTGAAAATGCAAGTCTTGGGAATAATGTCTTCACCAATGTTATAACAAATACAGTAAATCTTACTAATGACTCCAAAGACGTTAAATTATTCGGAGGCATTGCCCAAGGTGGAGTACTAAACCTTAATGGTAATTACGGCTATACCCTCGATATGAGTGCTGAAGGTCTTGAAGGCTTCCATATGAATGGTGGTATCATTAATGGCAGCACCGAAAGTGACATCATTAATATTAGCACCATGAACTTTGGTAGCATTTTTGGCAATGACGGTGCAGAGACCATAAATATTGTCACCATGAATGGCGGTAGCATTGTTACCGAAACCGATATTGCATTTGCCTCAAGGAGTGATATGATAAATGTTACTAATATGAATGGCGGTAGCATTGACGCCGGTGATAGAGAAAATACCTTCACCATAACACATATGCGAAATGGTAGCATCATTGGCGGCGTTTTTGATGATGAAATAACCATTATTAACATGAGTGGTGGTACTGTTTATGCCGATGAAGGTTCTGAATTTATAACCATTACTAATATGAGTGACGGTACTATTGATGGCAATGTTGGTGAAGACATTATAAATATTACGGGCACTCTAAGCGGTGGTAAAATTTATGGCGGTAATCATAATGATACAATAAGCATTACTGACATGAATGGCGGTACTGTTTATGGCGATGAAGGTTCTGAAAATATAACCATTACTAATATGAGTGACGGTACTGTTTATGGCGATATTGGTG
>CAYJOQ010000214.1:0-1065 GCA_964371825.1 uncultured Desulfovibrionaceae bacterium | reverse complement strand
CGGTACTGTTTATGGCGATATTGGTGCAGATAGTATAACTATTGAGGGCACTCTAAGCGGTGGTAAAATTTATGGCGGTGCTGCTGATGATATCATTAAAGTTAATGATATTACTGTTTCGGATGATTTGCTCATAGATGGCGGTGAAGGTGTTGATACTTTAGCGTTTAATAACAGCGTCATTGATACAGCGTTTGACTTAGACCTAGAAACTAGCCCTTACACAGCTAGTGTTGAATTTATTCAGTTTGATGAATTGACTACAAGTGGGAGCATTACTGGCAATGATGACGCAAATGGCATTGTAATACTTGATATGCAAGGCGGAACCATTGACGGAGGCGCTGGCATTGATACCATTAATGTAACGATTTCTAGTACAACAACTGGAGCTGTACTGGCTGACCATGGTAGAGATGTTTATGAGATTAATGGATCTGGTGAAATAACTATTTTGGGTATTGATGCTTATGATGTGGTAAAAGTTAATGGTAAGGATGTCGGTGCAGTAGCTTTTCAGACTATAAATAGCACTTTAGGCTATACTAATATTTATGAGGAAGGCGTCAGAATCCACTTCTATGAAGATGTAGCAAATAGAAAAGACGGCACTGCAGGCAATGATACATTGACTATTGACATTGATGCCGATGCACAAACCTATAGAGCCTTTGGACGAGCTGGCGCAGATACATTTAAAATAAATAACTCAGATAATCATAAAGCTACTGTGTATATGGACTTTGACAGTACTGAAAACGATAGCTTATTTATTAACAACGAAGATAAAACTATTGAACTTGAACAGTCTATAAGCCAGGGAGAAACTTCTGTCACCTTTGATGGTATAACTATTTACTTTACCTAAAATGACGCATTGCTTGGCTTGACTAAGCTAGTTGATTGCATGACTTGATTAGACTGTTTGTATTTTATTAATTAGTCAACACTGAAAAACAAACCCGTTGAAATATTAATTTTTTTCAACAAAATTCAATAAAAAATCACCAGAAACACGAGTATAGGATGCGTATTTCTGGTGATTTTTTGTCATATAAAGAGGCT
>CAYJOQ010000213.1:0-4125 GCA_964371825.1 uncultured Desulfovibrionaceae bacterium | reverse complement strand
CTGAGGAGGATTGAGACTAAGGGAAATATAGCAATGCTTTACTATGCTAAAATGCGATTATAACGCAGCTTTAATAGCTTCTAAAGCCTCAGCATAGTTAGGTTCATTTGTTATTTCTTCTACCATTTGTGTATATGTAAGAATACCTTGTGCATTAATAACAAAAATTGCACGACTCAATAAGCGCAATTCTTTAATGGCAACGCCATAGTCTTTTGCAAAGGCCATGGAGTAATGGTCAGAAAGACTTATGATAGCACTGGCAGCTGCAGCACCACACCAGCGCGCTTGCGCAAAAGGAAGGTCTGCACTAACGGCAGCAATACATACATTATCTGAAAGATTTGCAGCTTCCGTATTAAATCGACGAACCTCTAAATCACATACAGGGGTGTCTAGTGAAGGCACTGTCACAAGCACAAGCACCTTACCTGAAAAATCTTCAAGGGTGGCTGGGCTTAAATCATTTTTTTTAAGGATAAAGGCAGGAGCTTTTTCATTGATTTTTGGGCTACACCCTTCTATTGTTAAGGGGTTGCCTTTGAAGGTAATGGCTGACATACGTTTTCTCCATATGTAGAATTGTTATATGTACAATTTTTTCTGCAATAAGCTTTCTGTAACGTCTTTGTGCAGTCTAAAAGACTTCTTTCCACAAGTCAATAGGAATCATTCCTAATAAATATAAAGTCCTCATGCTAGGAGTAAAGGCTTTAACACGAACTCTAGCGCATAAAAACTAAACAACATTTTTACTAATACCTACAGCACATCCAATGCGACAAACAACGCAGCACAAAGCAAGGCCATAAAATAAATTTTGCAAAATTCAGCCTAAAAGCTTGCCTTTTACTACAAGGGCGTATATGTACATGCGCTGCAAGTGATTATAAAAAGTATGGATGTTGCAGATGGTGCAAATTCTTCAAATGCTTTTTTTAAAATAATGTAATATTTTATATACGGAGGATTGCTATGAGCAAGGAATGTGATTTTTGCGGTAAAAAACCACAAGTGGGCAATTTAGTAAGCCACTCAAACATTAAAACTAAGCGCCGCTTCAACCCCAATTTACAAAAAGTGCGTCACCAATTTGCTAATGGTACTGTACGCACTCTTACCGTATGCACACGTTGCATGCGCTCTGGTGCAGTTGTAAAGCCTGCGGTGCGCAAAGAAGCGTAAGCTACATATTTATGCAGCTTAAAATTGCCATGTCATATGACGTGGCAATTTTTTTTGCGATACATTTTGGGCGCATATGATATTATTAGTACTTTTTTGAGAATGCAAACTCCACACAAAGTGTTCATTTTATATAATTTTTCTTTTTTTTTGATATTCAAACATAAAAAATGTGTTTTAGAGACTTGACACTGCCAAGCCCCTAACGCTATGCCTTTTGACACACAGGAGAGTGACTCCTGCGTATTTATCTTAAACATAAGGCAGTATAATGCTGCCTTCATACCACCTCGGAGGACACCATGGGTTGGAATGTATTAGTAGACGCTGATAAATGTACAGGCTGTGGCGAATGTGTAGACGTTTGCCCTGTTGAAGTTTATGAAATTCAAGACGGTAAATCCGTTCCTGTAAGCGAAGAAGAATGTCTTGGCTGTGAATCTTGCGTTGAAGTATGTGAAACTAGCGCTGTTAGCGTAGAAGAAAACTAAGGAATCTTTGTTAAATGAGTTTTATGCTTAATAAGGACAGTGTTTTTATCATATAATACTTGCCAAAATGTCCATAGGACTTATTTAAGAAAAGCCCTTTAGAATTTCGTGCCGCCGGGTGTTATTTAACCTCGGCGGCATTTTGCTAATATACTGACTTTTTTTAACCATAAGGTAGCATATGATTCCTGACCTTTCTGACATTTTTACTCGTTATGAAGCCTTAGTTGCTGAAACTGATACTCTTTTCGCACATGTTCACACTTCCTATCCTGATTGCGTAGTTTGTGAACAAGGCTGTAGTGATTGCTGTCATGCTCTTTTTGATCTTTCCTTGGTAGAAGCTATGTACATAAATAAAGCTTTTGCTGAAAAAGTGCCCTATGGCAAAGAACGTTCTGATATTTTATTAAAGGCTGCTGACCTTGACCGCCAAATTGTACGCATGAAACGAAATTTTTACCGCGCTACAAAAGAAGGTAAAAACCCTGAAGAAATTATGGCTGAAGCAGCTCGTGTGCGTATGCCTTGCCCTTTATTAGACGCTAATAATTCATGCTTACTCTACGAGCAACGTCCCATTACATGCCGTCTTTATGGTATTCCGTTAAATATCAACGGGAGAGGTCATGTTTGCGGAAAAACAATGTTTAGTAAGGGCGGTAACTATCCGAGTGTACACGTAAATACTATTCATGCACGCCTTGATGGATTTTCAAAAGATATTGCTGAAACCGTAAAAAGCCGCTTTAAAGAACTTGCAGATGTGTATGTGCCCGTATCTATGGCGCTTATTACAAATTATGACAAAGATTACCTAGGCATTGGCCCGGCAAAAAAGGAATAAAGCATATGCTAAATATGATTCCTGCATCGGTGTTTCGCGACGGAACACCGCAAGAACTTAATGAAGAGCAAGAAGAGCTTAAACGGCAAATCTATGAAAAGATGAACCCAAGGCGACGAAAATTTATTGATAAAATTGGTTATGAAAATTGGGATCCGTTTCAAAAACCTAATGATCCTCTAGATATACGACTTGACACTACCAAACGTACAACACAGCAATTGGTACGAGAATTTTTGCAAGTGGCAGCCAAAAGAGGCCACTACGGTAATGACTATGGCCGAGGTGCATTAGAATGCGCCCTTGGAGTGGTAAATAAGGACGAAAAATACATGGGCATTTTTGATTTTTGCCTATGGTATTATGATTTACTTAAGAAAGAAGGACACATAGAATGAAAGCCAACTATGATGATTTAGATGAGTATATTGCTGATCTCAAAAGAGAAATTCAAGATAACGAACAATGTGCTAACCACCATTATAATTTAGGCCTTGCTCTTTTAACAAAACGTGACTTTGTTGGGGCTGAAGAGTCTTTTTTAGCTGCTGTACGTAATTCGCCTCGTTTAGCAGAAGCCTTTGTACAACTTGGTGGTATTTGCCTTGAACGTGGTGACCTTGACGGTTGTTTACGCTATAACGAAGAGGCTGCCAATTGTAGAGCTAAGTTTCCAGTGCCTTGGAGTAATATTGGTTTTGTACATATTCAACGTGGAGAACCGGCTAAAGCTATTGCCGCTCTTAAAAAAGCCATAAAATGGGAACCAAACTTCATTCAAGCGCATAACTCTCTTGCCACAGCCTTTTTTATGGAAGGAGATTATAAAGCTTGTGAAGATTCTTGTAACGAAGCTTTGCGCCGCGAGCCTGGTTTTGCTCCTGCATGGAATAATCTTGCCTTAGCTCTTTTTGAACAAGGTGAATTTGCCCGTGCAATTGAAGCTGCTGATAAAGCCGTTGCAGGTGGCTTTGCAGTGCGACCAGAGTTTTTAGCTGAACTTGCACAACATAGATAAGCAATTACAAATTGCAACAATTAGCTATGCTCATAAAATAGCTGATATTGTTGTAATATGCATACCAAAAACGCATAATGTAGGCGTTTTTCAATATGTTACGATACGAAATACGTGTTTTTATAGCTAAAATACAATAAAAAAATCACCAGAAACTAGAGCATAGAATGCGCATTTCTGGTGATTTTTATCATAATACGAGGCTATTTTTCACGTAACAACAACAAAATTTTCTGCAAAAAAAATGTTGCGTGGCGTACAATACGCCAGAACTTACTTCTAGCGGCACCCAAGAGATATGTAGATTGGTATTTAAAGTCGACATGCCTTGCGGAACAATACGTAAACAAGTTGTTCAACATCAACAAATTACTCATATACACATTAACTGTAACGCCTGCTATGTATAACTTTAATTGCTTTTACCTAATAATTCAGTATATTTTATAATTATAAAAAAAATCATAAAATTATTTTATTTTCACAAAAAAACACTTGCCAAGACTGTTACAATTTTATATACATTTTCTCGCGCCGAGGTGGTGGAACTGGTAGACACGCTATCTTGAGGGGGTAGTGGCAAT
>CAYJOQ010000212.1:0-4142 GCA_964371825.1 uncultured Desulfovibrionaceae bacterium | reverse complement strand
AAGCTCTAATGCCTTTGCAAGAGCGAACAACTTCAACTATGATTTACCATATTTAGCCGCTTTTTACACTACGGCTCCTGTGATGGAGAGTGGTGCAGACCAAACCATAACCCAAAGGGACACGGCGGAGTTTATCCTGTCTTTCCCTTATGTCAGCGGTGAATTCAGCGTTAAAGTTAATGGAACTGCCTTAGACCCAAGTAATTACTTCGCTATAAATAATGGCGGCAAAACCCAAATCTACATATTTAGTGACTATACAAAGGGGATTAGCGGTGAACATAATCTTGAACTTGTTTCAAATAAAGGTGGAGTGTTCACTACTAAATTAACGGTTAACGCGGCTGAATTCTGGGAGGATAGCGCCGATGTTTCTTGGCATAACACCACGGACACTGAGTTTACTATCACCACCGAACAGCAACTTGCCGGCCTTGCCCAAATAGTAAACGACAGTATAGACGATTTTAACGGGGACACAGTGACTTTAGCGAATAACCTTGATTTAAGCGGAAAACAATGGGCGCCTATTGGGTGGCATAATGGGCATGTATATCTTAGTTTCTTAGGAACTTTTGAAGGTGAGAATCAAACCATTAAAGGCTTAACTTACGATAGAAATATTTATATAGACGCAGGTTTGTTTGGGGCTACAGCAGATTTAAGTCGTGGTGGTACGATTAAAAATTTAGGGATAGAAGAATACGTGATAAATAATAGGAATATAAATGATAACACAGCAACAGGTGGATTAGTGGGGAATGGCGATAATAGTAATTTTATAAACTGCTATGCAACAGGTAGTGCTAGTGGATATAAGCGTGTGGGCGGACTTGTGGGATTTGGCAGTGAAGCTAATATCACTAGTAGCTATGCCACAGGAACTGTTAATGGAGATACTTTTGTAGGTGGACTTGTCGGCGGAAGCATAAGACTTTTTGTTCAAAATTCTTATGCCGATGTTCATGTTAAATCCACAGGAATTGATAACGGTGGATTAATAGGATACGGTCTAGATGGTGAAGTTAAAAATTCTTATGCTAAAGGCAGAGTTGATGGGAATGGCGCTAGTGGCGGACTTATAGGTTATGCAGATGGTACAACTGTTGAAAATAGCTATGCATCAGGTGAAGTAACCGGAAATGATGCATGGGCAGGCGGCGGACTTTTGAGTTATGACACTGGTGCAACAGTTATTAACAGCTATGGTAATAATGTCAATACAGTAGGAGATGAGGGCACAAACGGAACTGAGTTTGTGGCGGGAACCCCCGGTGCAACTTTAGAGCAAATGAAGACTGCGGACTTTGCCAATAAGCTAAATGAGGGACTTACCCCCATAGCCTTTGGTCACGAAGAGAACTACAACGACAATCTTCCATACTTGCACTACTTCCCTGTACTGTTTGAGGGTGATGGTGCAACAATAAACCAAGGTGCGATGTTTAGTATAAGAGCCTCAATGCCTTATATAGAGGGTGATACAACCGTGCTTGTAGACAGCGTGGCTGTTCCAAACGCTACCTTTGCCAGTGGTAGCACTATTGTAACTCTCCCAGGAGAGTACACAAGTACACTTGCTCTTGGAGGGCATACAATTGAAATAGTGTCGGCAACTTATGGCAGTGTCAGCGGAACATTTAATGTGGTAGCTCCAGGAGAGCCTATCCCGCCAACACCGGTTCCACCTGTGGAGGGTGAAACGGTACAAGGTGGTGGAAGTGCAAGTACAGGGGATAGCAGTAGTGTACTGTGGCTTGGCTTACTAACGCTTTTGGCAGTAGGTGGACTGGTAGTAATAAGAAGAAAAGCTACAGCTAAATAGAATAATTAGATAAACAACTAATAAAGCAAAAGCAATCAAGGTTATTCCTTGGTTGCTTTTTTTTGGGCTTTTTGCATAACGACAAAGGGAAATTACTTTTAATTTCTTTACAATTTGACTTTGTTATGATATTCTTAATGTGTATATTTATAAATCCGTAATATACCCCATAAATCCAAACTGTTAAGGAGAAATTGTTATGAAGAAAAAACTACTATCCATGGTACTTGCCGCCCTTATGTTAGCGGCGTTTATCCCCCATTTTAGTGGGGTGAAAGAGGCAAATGCCGCAACCGACACCTGGGACGGCGGTGTGAACACTGATTGGTACACAGACGACCCAACGGAAACCAGTTTCACTATCAACACGGCGGAAGACCTTGCCGGCCTTGCAAAGATAGTCAACGAGGGTACGGACGATTTTAGTGGGGACACAGTAACCCTTAATGCCGACCTTGATTTAAGCGGACAAGATTGGACACCCATTGGGGTTAGTGACGGCATAAGTGTGGTTGAATTTTTCCTTGGCACATTTGAGGGAAATAATAAAACCATAACGGGACTCACTTACAGCGGAAACACCATTAGAAATGTTGCTCTTTTTGGGTATGCAACAAATGATACTAGTGGGGCTACTATACAAAACTTAGGTCTAATAAATGTAAGCATAAACAACGCAAATGAATATGGCACAACCGGGGCATTGGTGGCAAGTGGGTATGGAACTACCGTTAAAAACTGCTACGCCACTGGAGAGGTTAGCGGAAGAAGCGATGTAGGCGGACTTGTGGGGGTTGGCGAAGATGTACAAATCACCAATAGTTATACCACAGTAGCGGTTAGTGGAACAGGCGATTTTGTAGGCGGACTTGTGGGGAATGGCAACTTAGCACAAATCACCAACAGCTATGCCACGGGAGGGGTTAGCGGAAGTAATGCTGTAAGCGGACTTGTGGGGTATGGCGAAGGTATAACAATCACCGGTAGCTATGCCACGGGAGGGGTTAGTGGAAATGACAATGTAGGCGGACTTGTGGGGTTTGGCGAAGGTATAACAATCACCGGTAGCTATGCCACGGGAGGGGTTAGTGGAAATGACAATGTAGGCGGACTTGTGGGGTATGGCCACCATGCAACAATCACCGGTAGCTATGCCACGGGAACAGTTACCGGGACAGGCAATGTAGGAGGACTTGTGGGGGATGGCAATGGTGCTACTATTAATAATAGCTATGCCTCCGGCGAAGTTAAAGCAGACTCAGCCACTGACACCGGAGGACTTGTGGGGAATGCTGGTGGTTCATCAATCACCCGTAGCTATGGAAATAATGCAAATACCGCTAAGGGCAACGGCTCAAACGGCGCAGAATATGTGGCAGAAACAGCCGGTGCGACTTTAGAGCAGATGAAGACAGACGGCTTTGTTGCCGCCCTAAACGATGGCGGTTCAACCTTTACAAGAACAGAGGGTTTCAACTACGGTTTACCATATTTAAGTGGAGTAACACCTGTCCCCACCATAGATGAGGGGGCGAATAGGCGTATCGTTATAGGCGATGCGGGAACTTTCCTATTGTCCTATGGCTATATCAGTGGCGATGTTACCCTTGCGGTTGATGGCACTGCCTTAGATTCAGCTAATTACACTGTAAGTGAAAGTGGCAGTAAAACCTTAGTAACTCTAAATAGTGCTTATACAAGTGGTCTTACTGACGGGCAAAGTTATACTTTAGACATAGTTTCAAGTAGGGGCGTGCTAAACACCACCTTTAACATAAGCAAAATAGCCTATTGGGAGGACAGCGTAAACACTGATTGGTATAAAGCAAACCCAACGGCAACAAGTTTCACCATAAACACAGAAGAAGAACTTGCCGGTCTTGCAACCATAGTTAATGCAGGTACGGACGATTTCACCGGGGACACAGTGACTTTAGCGAATAACCTTGATTTAAGCGGACGCAATTGGACACCCATTGGGGTTAGTGACGGCATAAGTGTGGTTGAATTTTTCCTTGGCACATTTGAGGGAAATAATAAAACCATAACGGGACTCACTTACAGCGGAAACACCATTAGAAATGTTGCTCTTTTTGGGTATGCAACAAATGATACTAGTGGGGCTACTATACAAAACTTAGGTCTAATAAATGTAAGCATAAACAACGCAAATGAATATGGCACAACCGGGGCATTGGTGGCAAGTGGGTATGGAACTACCGTTAAAAACTGCTACGCCACTGGAGAGGTTAGCGGAAGAAGCGATGTAGGCGGACTTGTGGGGGTTGGCGAAGATGTACAAATCACCAATAGTTAT
>CAYJOQ010000211.1:2727-4198 GCA_964371825.1 uncultured Desulfovibrionaceae bacterium | reverse complement strand
GGAGACTATCATGGCTGATATTTTATTGCAAAAGCCAGAGGCCGGACAAGCTGTTACCCTTAGCCCACAACCTGAAGACCGCTTGGTTTTTGAATTTGACTCAGGTGATGCGACACTTACACGCGATGAAGACACATTAGTAATGTCTTTTGATGATGGCTCAAGTATATCTTTAACTGATTTTTATGTAGCGTATACCGCAGAAAATATGCCCACCTTCCTTATTGAAGGTGCAGAAGTTGACGGCGAGCAATTCTTTGCTGCCCTTGGTGAAGAACTCATGCCGGCAGCTGGTCCTGGCGCTGGTGTTGGTGCTCAAGGCAGTGGCGGCAATGTTGGCTTTCAAGATGGTTCATTACTTGGCGGTCTTACTCGCCTTGAACGCCTTGACCAAGGTTTTGACGATGGTCAAGAGCCTGAAGATGATCAAGAAGGCGCCTTGCTAACAGCAGATGACGATGGTGCAGGAGTAGCTCTTTTGGCAGCGGCTGCAGGTGCTGGAGCAGGAGAAGATGAAAATCTTGCACCTGTGATAGTCAGCGTTACTCCAGAAGATAATGAAGCTTCTTCAGGCATTGGCGTTGAAGGCTTTGTTGTTGTTGAAGGTGGCGTTGGCCGTGGTGCTGATGGTAGCCTTTCTGGTTCTCCTAACCTTGGTTATGGAGGCGTACTTACTGTAGTTGGTCAAGTTACCGCATATGACCCTGAAGGCGAAGTGCTATCTTTTGCTATACAAGGCAGTGATCAAGGCCAATTTGGTAGCATTAGTATTGATTCTACCACTGGGCAATTTACCTACACCATGTTTGACAATGCTGCCAATAATTCCTTAAGCCAAGGCGATACACGCACAGACACCTTCACCATTGTTGTGTTTGACGGTGTGAAGTGGAGCACCACTGAAACCACCATCACCATTGTAGGCACCAATGACCAACCTACCTTAGAGCTTAGCCATACTGTGTTAGGCGTTACTGAAGACGACCTCAGTTTTGATGATGACGGCGACAAGATTATTAATAATGGTGAAGAAATTGTTGTGAAAGGCAATGCTTTATTTGCCGATGCAGACTCTGATAACTTTGGTAATACTGCTGGAGATTCCACTGGTGGCGCAGCTCTTAGTCTTTTTGTGGTTGAAGGCGATAACACAGGTGACGATGAAACAGGGCCAACCATGCCTGCTGGTCTTGGACAAAGTGTTACTGGCGTGTGGGGTGACTTTGCTATTAAAGCTGATGGTGAATATACCTTCACCCTTAATAATGCTAAGGCTCAAGAGCTTGGCGAAGGTGTTACGCAAGATATTTCTTACACCATCTATGTACAAGATACACATGGCGCTTGGCGCTCTGAAGTGGTTACCGTAACTGTAACCGGTAGTAATGATAGACCTATACTTAGTATAGAAGATAATGTAGAAGATAATGCTGTTGTAGAAAAAGGTGTTGAAGCTGTTGGAACAGACGGT
>CAYJOQ010000211.1:0-2627 GCA_964371825.1 uncultured Desulfovibrionaceae bacterium | reverse complement strand
CTAACGATGTACCTAAGATTGACTTTGCCCCTGGTGGAACCAGTATAGAGCTTACTACCTATGATGATGAAAATCATTTTAATGATCCAGCTATTGATGCTCAAGTTGCCACCGGAAGCTTCTTTGCAACCAATATGGTTGATGGCGGTGGCGGTCAGGTAAGTATCTATGATAAAAATGACAACCCTGTAAAATTACTTGATGCTAATGGCAATCTTATAACCAATCCTGATGGAAGCGGTCTTACCATTGAAGGTGAGCACGGCACTATTACCATTACAGGCTATAATGCTGCTACTGGTGAATTTACCTTCTCCTATGAACAAAATGAAAACAGAACGCATACAGATCCTACAACTAACCCTAGCGATAATTCTGACACTGAGTTAAAAGATTCATTTAAAGTTGTTGTAGAAGATAATGATGCTGATACTAGCGCAGATGATACCGCTGAAGGTTTTATTAATGTAACCATAGTAGACGATGTTCCTGTGATTACAAGCGTCAGTGACCTTATTGATAAGGATAACGATCTTGATACATCCTTAGCCACAGTAACAGGTAATGTTGCCGAAGCGACTATCAACATTGATTTTGGCGCAGACATGGATGGTTCAACAATTACCATTCCAGCAGGAGGTGGTGCTACTGGCAATATTACTGCTCAGTATAATGCAAGCACTGGTGAGTGGGTATACACTGAAGGTTACACTGATGCAGTGGACTATGATGCTGCAACGGGCACGCTGAAAATGGGCGACGTGACCATGGTTTGGGATAAAACAACCAATAACTGGACCATAAGCTACGACGTATCCGGCAGAACAGACGTTAAGCTTGACATTGTTGATGGTGACGGTGACCCAGCAAGCCATACCATAGAAGCTTCAGTGCCAACACTTGATTTGAGCACTGCTGCTACTACTACGTATGATGCAGAGGTTGCAGGTGTAAATAATCCTGGCACTTCTTTTGATGAAGGTCGTGAAGGACCTGCCAGTGAACTGCAACCACCAAATGCCTCAGCTACTGATACTGCTTCCTTTACGGTGACTCCTGCAGAAGGTGAAACAATTAGCCAAATAACCATTGAAGGTGTAGACATACTTGATGGCAATGGTAATGTTATAATTGGTGTTGTTATCGAAGGTGTCAATGGCGACATTACCATTGACTCATATGATTCTACTACCGGCATAGTTGAGTATACCTATACACAAAACAATAATTCTCTTAGCCATAACCAAGACTCGTTAAATGATGGTGATGCTGACACTAATTATAACAGCGATACCGTTACTGAAAAGTTTGATATTAAGGTAACTGACTCTAGCGGTGACAGTGTATTTAAAGCAGATGGCATTACTGCTACCATTGTTGATGATGTTATTGTGCTTGAAGTAGGAAGCCAAAAGACCACTACTATTGAATATGTAGGTGAAGATCATAGCTTCTCTTCTAAAGACGGTGTCTTTAATGGCGTCTCTGGTAACAGCATTGTTATTAATGGCATAACCATTTCATCTGCTTGGGTAGACTTCAGCGGCGAAGGTGCTGACGCTACTACCGGTGCTGGCGGCGAGCTTTCTTTTGACTCTGCGCCCAATATGTCTAAGCATAGTTCAGAGTCTGGTCTTACCATGGGAGGTAATGCTCATGGTGAAATTAACTATAATCCTACCAATTCTCGCTCAGAGGCTCTTGTTATTGATTTGCCAGATGGAGAAATAGCGTATGGTGCTACAGTTAACCTTGACTTATTCTTTAAGGAAGGTGCCTTCCCTCCAGATTCTTCGCAATACGACGGCGAAGATGAGAAAGTGCTTATCCAATTCTTAAGAGATAATGGAGATGGTACATACAGCGTTGTTGCAAGTACTACCGAAATTAGTAAATCTGAGACTGGTAGCTATGAAGTATCTGTTTCTGAATACACCACAGGCTTTGACCGTATAATCATTACGCCATTGGATAATCAAGATACCATTAGCAATAGTGACTTTATCTTTAACGGTGTTGACTTCTTTAAGCCTGAAGAAGGTGCTGTAGCCACTACCGAAGGCAACATTGCTTGGAAGGCTGCTGATGGCTTAGCTAGTCTTGAGTTTGCTGAAGTGAGCGTGAACGGTGTTGGCGTTGCAGTAAGCGAAACAGCAAGCACCATCACCATAGACGGTGTAGAGCTTACACTTATCTATAAAGATGGTTTGCTTGAAGCTAGAGATGCCAATAATGGTAACGAACTCTACTTTAGTGCAGTGGTCAGTGATGATGGTTCATGGGTAATGAATCAATATAAAGACTTTATTGCTACCATTGACTTTACCATTAAGGGTACTGACGGAGATGGCGACACTGATACTGTTAACGTAAGCGTTAATACTAACGAAAAACCAGGCATTGATTTTGGTGCAGGTGTAACAGACTCTACCCTTGAAACTTATGATGATATTGACGATGTTCGTAGTGCAAATCAAGGTGATGCGCAAACAGCTACAGGTAGCTTTGAAGTTATTCTTGGTAATGGCACTACCAAGGTTGAAATCACAGGTGCGGTAGATCCCGTCACAGGTATTGCAAAGTCCTTAATCATCACCATTGATGAAAATGGTAATGCAACCATTCCT
>CAYJOQ010000210.1:0-4215 GCA_964371825.1 uncultured Desulfovibrionaceae bacterium | reverse complement strand
TTAAACGATTGATTTTCGTGCCTTTTCGCTTGGCAGCTTTGCTGACAATAGCGGCGCAAACGCCACAAAGTGGGGTTTGTCATCAGCCTGAACTTTGAGCATAAAAATGCTCAGGGCTTTATTTTATTACAACTTCGTCTAAAAGTCCCACATAAGGCGCATGCCCATGCCCACTTCTGACTGATTTTGACTGCTATTTTTTTGCAGCGGAGAATCCACATCATCTGGAATGTGTAACTCAGGCCCCACAGAAATATTTAATCCATCTTCTTGCACAAGAGGCGCATAGGCACCAACAATATTTCGCTTTTCGCTAAGCACCTCTTCATCAATCTTAATGGCATTCACGCCAGGCGACTGCCATTGCGAGCCTTCTTCCACTGCATCTCCCTTAATGGCACCATTGGCAAGTTGAAGACTTAAACCTTCATCCTCTTCTGCTACTTGTGCGCCATCATGTGGCCCTTCTAGATGTTGCTCTGTATGGCCCTTGGGACGCATTTTCTCTGTAAGTTTTTTTCCAGAGGTTCCTTTATTCCACAAGTCTCCATTGGTTCCTTGAGGGCTTCCCTTAGGATACCACGCTGAAGTTTTGGGCACGTCCTGATCTATTTTTTGTGCTAAAGCTACTGAAAAAAACGAGCTTCCCAAAATTGAGGCTGCTATCAAAAAAACCATCAAAAAGCTTTGTTTTTTACTATTCATAAGAGTATTATACCTTATTTACAATGATTCTATATATTATGGCGCATACATATACGCACAGCGCAATATATCACAGCAACATAGTTGCCACCTATTAATATGGTAATAACACGAACAAAAGTAAAGGGCACAACAAGAAAAATGCACAAATTTTACAAAAGTTCCCCTTCCCAGTTGAACAATCCATGCCTGCGCACCTCGGGCAAGCTTGCTGGAGCATGCTCATGTATATGCACAAAAAAGCTGTAGCCTGCCTGCTCAAGTTCTGCCCTTTTTTCGCTAAAATCTAAAGGCCAGCCAGGATACAACCAAACATTGGCACCATAATTACGCGCCCAGAATACTTCCCCCTTAGGACTCACAAAAGGCTCATTGCCCTTTATGCCAAGCAAACCAAAACGAGCAATGCCCACGGGCCAAAAGCCATCCAGTACAAATCCTAAAGGCAGAGGGCTTTGTGCAGGTAAAGCAAGCACATCTTCTGCCGGAAGCTCAGGGCTTATGAGAGCTGCGTTAAAGCCCATATCTTGTAATAAAGCAAGGTGCGCCCTATTGGCTATGTTACAAAAGGGGCCGGCCATAAGATTAAGCTCAATGTATTGATCAAGCCCCTCAAAAAGTTCTCGCTGCCATGGAGCATTACATACAAAATGCGCAGCGCCAGCACGGCACATATGGGTTAATTGACGGCGAATAGATTTTTCTTCTTCCGGCCAAATAACCGGCGGTAACCACCAAGCAACCCTTGGCACTATGGTACGCGAAAGCTCTTGCGCCTTAGGTGAAAGCCACAAAGCCATGTGTCCACCTTTAGCACTGCGCGTTTCACGTCCTTGAGGCAAGTTCGCGCGCAAGGTCATATCTGCTTGACGTCCACCCCTCACTGCTTCAGGAAAGTATGGCGCCCCATTTACAGAGGCACTAGGCGTACCTTTGCAACCTTGTAAATTTTTTTGCCACTGCTGTAATACCTGTATAAGTTCAGGTTCTCGCCTATCTATAAGATATACAGGCGTTCCCACCTTAGGGGTTTTGTGCTTTGGCACACGCAAAGCAAGGGTACCAGCCTTAGGTATTCGCCGACTAACAGATACGGTGCTATGCCAAGTTTGATCTTCTACACCAATGCGTAAATAATCTTGCGGCAAAAGTTCTCTATAAGGCTTTACAAAGCATTGGCCTTGCTCATCAATTTGTGCCTTTCCTATAAGAAGCCCCGAACTTGTTTGATCATTAGGAGCCGTAGGAATAGTGTTTTTTTGCGGTAAAAACCGTGCCCTTGAGGTGGGCCGATTAAGAGCCATTTCTAAAAAATCTTCAGCCATTTTTCGGGCCTTAGAGTCTCCCGGGTTATCACGCAACATCTTATAGGCCGTCACCACATGATACACATAATGTGGCCCTTTTTTGCGCCCTTCAATTTTCCACGAAGTCAGCTTTGGCACTTCAAGTAATGTTTTGGCAAGCACATCCAAAGACAAATCAAGGCAAGAAAAATATCGTCCGCTATGCTCTTTACCTGTGCGCTGCCTTTGCTTAGGTGAAGTATTTCTGGCATTTTTAGCTGCAAAGCGCCCTTTTTGTCCTTTTTGATGCCCCTCTTCTTGCTGTGCAGGACGAGGCACCGCCTTGCCCCCTTGCCTATATATGCGTCGACAAGGCTGTACACAACGACCGCGAAGACCGCTTTTGCCACCCATATAGCTTGACCAATAACATCGCCCAGAAACACAATAACACAAAGCACCATGCACAAAACATTCAAGTTCAATACCGTCAGGACACGCTTCACCCATGGTACGAATTTCATCAATACTCAATTCGCGAGGCAAAATAACCCTGTTAGCCCCCATGTTTTTTGCAGCCATAAGACCAGCAGGATGTGTAATATTTGCAAGAGTTGAAAGGTATAGCCCCCCTTCATACCCCGCTTGCCTAGCCAAATACAATAGGCCAGGATCTTGAATAATAAGCGCATCAGGGGCCACATCACGATCAAGACGTGCCACTAAGCGATATGCACTATCCATATCTGTGGGCTTAAGCATGGTATTCATAGCCACATACACTCGTGCATCATGCTTGTGCGCAAGTTCCGTTAGCCGCGACAACTCAGACGTGCTAAAATTTTCTGCCTGCATACGTGCAGAAAAATGCTTAAGGCCTACATATATGGCATCAGCACCGGCAGCAAGCGCTGCCAAAAAAGAAGGAGTATCCCCGGCTGGGGCAAGTATTTCTGGTTTCATAATAGATAAACCTTAAGCCTTTTATATGAATATCACAGCGTATTTATGTGATAAACATCATATTTTATAATATTTTTTATACCACGCTACAAAGCGGTCAATACCGTCTTTGAGGGGCGTTGCGGGCGAAAAACCTGTGAGGAGCATGAGATCTTGGACATCAGCGTAGGTAGACTTTACATCACCGGCCTGCATGGGCATATAGTCCTTTATGGCTTCAATGCCAAGACTTTTTTCCAGCGTAGCAATAAATTCTCCAAGCTCTACAGTGGTATTATTTCCGATATTATAGATGCGCCACGGGGCAGGGCTTGTGGCAGGGTCAGGTTTTTGCGCATCCCATGTAGTGTTTCCTGTGGGGGGCATAGCCAATAAACGTGTTACCCCTTCAACTATATCATCAATATAGGTAAAGTCACGCTGCATTTTGCCTTCATTAAAAACTTTAATGGGTGTATTTTGCAAAATAGCCGTAGTAAACAAATGTAAGGCCATATCAGGACGCCCCCAAGGCCCATACACAGTAAAAAACCGTAATCCCGTACACGGCAAACCATACAAATGGCTATAACTATGGGCCATGACCTCATTAGCTTTTTTCGAGGCTGCATATAAGCTTACAGGATGATTAACAGTATCATGCACAGAATAAGGATGAGCACCATTTAAACCATACACAGAACTAGAAGAAGCATACACTAAATGCTCCACATTATGATGACGACAACCTTCTAAAATATTTGTAAAACCAACTAAGTTAGATTGCACATAAGACCTTGGATTTTCTAAACTATAGCGAACTCCTGCCTGTGCTGCAAGGTTTACCACATGGGTGAATTTTTCCTTTGCAAAAAGGGCATCCATAAAATCATCATGTGCAAGGTCTCCCAAAACAAAACGGTAACCTTTCAGGGGTTCAAGCTCTGCCAAACGATCTTTTTTTAGCTGTACGTCATAATAGTCATTAAGATTGTCAAGACCAACAACACTATAGCCTTGACTCAAAAGACGTAAGCAAAGTTGATGACCAATAAAACCGGCTGCGCCTGTAACAAGTATATGCATGTTTTTCTCCAAAAAGGTTGATACATTCACGGTGCTACCCAGATAATGCTCAGTAATATTTTACATGAATTACGACTGGCACACAATTATTTTCATATATATACCCTCATCAAGAATGTATGCATGCTTTTTGTAAACACAAACATAAGAGTCCTGCACAATTACTTTTTCAGTATAATTTTGTGAAAATTGTAAA
>CAYJOQ010000209.1:0-4276 GCA_964371825.1 uncultured Desulfovibrionaceae bacterium | reverse complement strand
ACAAAGCATGTAATGCGACTTTTTGGCAATTTATCGACACTATTGCACCTGTTTTCATGTGTCGACTAACGAAATTTTTCTGTAAAAAAATTTGCGCCACGTAAAATAAGCCAGAACTTGCTTCTGGCGGCCCTAAAGGGGTATTTGGAGTGGGCGTGCCTTTCTGAAACACGCATGGAAATGCGTTTTTCAGCATCGACTAAATAGTCAAGACTGAAATATATAATAAATCATAGTAAAAATATTAAAACTGAAGCAGAGTTTTTCTGATTCAACTAAATGAATATTTTGTATGAACACTACATGCTCAAATATGGGCAGCATATTTTCAAATGGTAGATTTGTATATAGTAATGCTATATTAACACTGTATTATTCATGAGGTAGGGGAATTATGAAATCTTTGTCCAAAATTGAATCTAATAGTGATGTTTATCTTGGTAAGGATGTGTATTTCGATGCTTGGCTATACAATTTCATGATAGAAAATAATTTTGCATATCATATGAACCCCGGTATTATAGCCTCACCTGAGCAAATTGCCTTTATGGTAGCACTAAAAGAACATGAAATATATATACCTACTTCTGATGCTGCCTTTCAAGATATGATGCAACCGCAATGCTCTTCGACGTTAAAGTATGAATACTCACGAGTATGGCGCCTTGTTATGCGTCTTGTGCGCAGTATTGAAACCAAAAGTGAAGAAAGACAAAGAATTTTAGCATTTTGCAGATATCGTTTTAGGCAACTCATAAAAAGTCATACCATATTACCGGCAAGAGTTATGAAGCGTATGACAAGCCTTGTGGCAGCCCAAACGGGCGTTATAGACCCGTGGCTTAAAAGTCGACGCGCTGCCAATGAAAAAGCGCAACAAATTTTTCAAAATGATGTGTTACAAAGGGCTTTGTATGAGGCGCCAGCAGATCATTTTACTGTAAATAATCTTGCAGATATGCGTGTATTGCTAGATTCCATTGAACTTTCGCGCCTTATGTATTTGTCTGCCATGTCATATGACCTTATTTCAACATCATACACGTCATCTGAATGGGCAAGCATTTTTAAAGAAATAAAGGGGAGTAGTGTATCCTTTCTTTCCATGCTTGGAATACAGGATGGCACATCGTCTAAAATAATTTTATTTTTACCTGACTCAACGGGAAGTTTTGTATTAGATGTGCCGTTAATTCGTAGGCTAATTCGCATGGGGCATAAGGTTATCGTGGCAGCTAAGGGTGGATATTATTTCCATTGTCCTACTATTCATGATGTGGAAGATGACCCTGTACTTAAAGAATTGCTCAGCTCCATGACTATTGTTCCTGACTCTTCTATGAGTAAGAACGAATTATTACGCGTGTTACGCGAATCACGCTTTGTGATGATTCAAGACGGAACGCAGGAACGTTTAAATCTTTATAGAACCAATGTGACCTTTGCTAGAGCGTGGAAAGAAGCAGATATTATTCTTGCCAAAGGGCGATATACTGCTGAAACTTTATTGGAAAGTAGCCAATTTTTTACGCGAGATATAGTGTGTTATTGGCGTACTCAAGATGGGCAATATTGTGTAAAAACCAAGGCTCGTGCAGAGCATGTTCGTAAGTTAAGTGAAGCTGATATTTCAGAAAGAGCTGACGGTATAATTTCTGCCATGCGTGCTGCACATAAAAGCGGCAAAACAGTGATGTTTTATAGTTGCATTATTGGTAGTATTCCGGGGCAAGAGAGCACGGCAATAGCTCTTGTGCGGGCTTTTGTGGAATCATTGCGGCAAAAGTTGCATGATACCTTCATTATTAATCCGGCAGAGCAATCACCTGATGGTATGGACGGTGATGACCTTATGTATATGTGGGAAAAAG
This sequence comes from uncultured Desulfovibrionaceae bacterium, assembly GCA_964371825.1. Taxonomy (GTDB): domain Bacteria; phylum Desulfobacterota; class Desulfovibrionia; order Desulfovibrionales; family Desulfovibrionaceae; genus CAYJAD01. The sequence goes on along the minus strand of CAYJOQ010000209.1, from coordinate 2,405 downwards.
TGCAACGCAGTGGATATATTAATGTTTGGCGCTTTCAAACAGTGCATGATATTGAAGATAGCTTTGCTTTGCTTGGGCGTAAGGTGTTGCCTGCATGGTCTGGTAAGGATGCTACCTATTCTACAGGTTGTACTCAAGAAATGCGTATAGCCCTTGATGTACAAAAGAAAAATCCTGAAATGCAAATTATTGGCCCAAATAAAGAAAAATTTTTCCGACGTGATACCTATGGTGTTGGAAAATATTTTGATGCGCGCTTTGGATAGTTAGTCAACATCGAAAAACTATGCAAGATATTGTAATTGCAGGCACTCATACCTTAAGAAGTCACAGACAAATTGTCGAAAACAAAGCATGTAATGCGACTTTTTGGTAATTTTTCGACACTATTACACCTGTTTTTCACGTGTTGACTAACGAAATTTTTCTGTAAGAAAAATTTTGCGTGGCGTAAAATGAACCAGAACGTGCTTCTGGCGGTTGCAAAGTGGCACTTGGAGGCAACGTGCCTTTCTTAACAGCACATGAAAATGTGTTGTTTAGCATCGACTAATTATATATTAAGCGTATAACATTTACGCAATTATATGCAAAAATATCTGTAAGGAACTCTAGAAAAAGTGACTTTGTCTTGGGTTTACTCTTACGCTTTGTTGGTATATATAACACCTTTAATAAATTTTATCTGGGAGAAACATATTCATGGCGAGCTATGAAGCCGTTATCGGTTTAGAAGTACATGTGCAATTGGCAACAAATTCAAAACTTTTTTGTAATTGTTCCACCTCCTTTGGTCAAAGTCCCAACAGTAATGTATGCCCCGTATGTTCTGGCATGCCAGGTTCATTACCTGTGTTGAATGCTAAAGCTGTAGAGTATGCTGCAAAAGCTGGTCTTGCTACACAGTGCACAGTGAATCTCTCTTCTATTTTTGCCCGTAAAAATTATTTCTATCCTGATTTACCTATGGGATATCAGATTTCTCAGTTTGATAAACCTATTTGTGAACACGGCAGTTTAGATATTCTTGTGAACGGCACTGAAAAAACCATAGGAATTACGCGCATACATTTAGAAAATGATGCCGGAAAAAATATTCACGACTCCCACGAAAATGCTAGTTTTGTAGACTTAAATAGGGCAGGTACGCCCCTTGTGGAAGTTGTTTCTGAGCCAGATATGCGCAGTGCCGAAGAGGCTGTTGCCTACTTAAAAGCCTTACATAGCATTGTTACTTGTCTTGGTATTTGTGATGGTAATATGGAGGAAGGTTCTTTTCGTTGTGATGCCAATGTTTCTATACATAAACCGGGAACTCCCTTTGGCACACGAGCTGAACTAAAGAATTTAAACTCTTTTCGCCATGTGCAAAAAGCCATTGAATATGAAATACGTCGTCAGCATGATATGCTTGAAGATGGCGAAGAAATTGTACAAGAAACTCGCCTTTATGACAGTGTAAAAAATATTACCAAATCCATGCGTAGTAAGGAAGAAGCTCACGATTATCGATATTTTCCTGATCCTGACTTATTACCCATTGTTATTGAAGATGCTAAGCTTGAAGCTTGGCGTACTGAGTTGCCAGAATTACCTAAGGCACGTATGGAGCGTTTTTGCTCCGAACTTGGGCTTTCACATGCGGATGCAGCAACCCTTTGTCATCAAATGGCAGTAGCAGACTTTTTTGAAGCTGCACTGAAAGCTGCACCAAAATGCGCGGCAACTAAGGTATGCAATCTTGTAATAGGGCCACTATTGCGCGAAATTAATGCCAGCGAAACACCTCTTCAAGATGCAGCCATGAAACCCGAAGCTCTTGGCGAATTGGCTAAAATATTAGATGAAGGGCTCATCAGTGCCAAAATTGCCAATGATATTTTTGCAGACCTCTTTATAAGTGGGGCTATGCCTGAAGCATATGTTAAAGACAAAGGTCTTGTACAAATTTCAGACAGCTCAGCTATTGAAAAAGCCGTTGATGACGTTATTGCTGCAAACCCTGCAGAAGTAGAAGCCTATAAAGGGGGAAAAACAAAACTCGTATCCTTCTTTGTGGGACAAGTTATGCGCCTAACTAAGGGCAAAGCAAACCCGGCATTGGTAAATGAATTGCTAGCAAAAAAACTTTTACCGTAAAATATATGTAACGTAATAATGCTGAAAAACATATATATTTTTGTTTTGTAATGAGAATATTGACGAAGCGATGATGAAAATTATGTGAGAGCGCATTTTTCAAAATCATGCAGACACATACATGAAATACTCTTGACAAAAAGAACTTTTTGCGTCAAAAGCATGTTCACAAATTGTGAGCCAACTTAGCTCAGTTGGTAGAGCAACTGATTCGTAATCAGTAGGTCGGCGGTTCAATTCCGCCAGTTGGCTCCAGAAATTTCAAG
>CAYJOQ010000208.1:0-4276 GCA_964371825.1 uncultured Desulfovibrionaceae bacterium | reverse complement strand
TACACACCCTTTACACATAATGAGTCCGCACTGAAAACCAAATAAACGCCTTAAAGTGGGGTTTGTCAACACTACTAGGCCCCGTAGGGCTTCAGACTGATAACAAACCCCACTTTGTGGCGTTTGCGCCGCTATTGTCAGCAACGCTGCCAAGCGGAAAGGCACGAAAATCAATCGTTTAACAGCGCAAATAAATTGCGCCTACTCTTGATTTATCGAGAGTGTTGACTTTGTCAACACTCTTAGGCCCCGTAGGGCCTCTTATCATTTATGCATCTGTAGATGTGAGCACAAAGCCCTTAGAAGGCCCTGTATCAGAAGGTGTGCCGGCCATTTTTGAAAGATAAGTATCTTTCAATGTTTCTATATGGTTGGCAGTATTTTCAAAATAGCTCATATGTTTTTGTTCATCTTCAATAATTTGCTCAAAAAGCTTGGCACTTAAGATATCGCGGCACTCCTTACAGACAGCTATAAAACCATTATAAATGTCAATGGTTGTATCTTCTTCTTCCACATTATACGCATACAGCTCAGGTAGGCCCTGCCCCTTCACTACTTTACCGCTGGGTTCAGTGGTAGGTTCGCCGCCAAGTTCTTTAATGCGCTCAGCAAATGCTTCAGCATGGCGCATTTCATCAATGGCTATAAGCTTCATATTCGCTGCCAATTCACCATAGTCTTTATCATCTAAGTTATAGTGTTGATTCATGTATTGATGTATGGCTAACAATTCCATAGCCCGAGCAGCATTTAAAGCTTCAATAACTTTAGCCTTGCGTTGTTCACGATCGCTCATAAGTATTCTCCTACGCCTAAGTATGACTTAGGATGTATTTAAAGGTTTATGGAATATAAAAATAGGATATTTTTTTTACCCTTTTATCGTTACCTGCTGGCATATAAATGTCAAGACTGCTTTCATACAAATAACAAAAATATGCTCATCTAAGACTAGAAATTCACACAAGATATTGCTAAGGTGCCACACGCATAGCGAGAACTCTGCATAGGTGACAAGCATGCCCCTTGCAGAATACTACACTTAGAACGCCAAGCCGTGTGAGGTATATATGTTGGCAATTTTAGACTATGAAGCTGGCAACCAAACCAGTGTTCGCCGAGCCCTAGAACATCTTGGCATAGCGTCAACCATCACTGCAGACCCTGCCATTTTGCAAAAAGCAAAAGGCATTATCTTTCCTGGTGTAGGTGCAGCCGGTCAAGCCATGCAATTGCTCCAAGAACGTGGGCTTGATAAAGTTCTTACCGCACTTATTGCCGAAGGAAAACCCCTTCTTGGCATATGCCTTGGCTGTCAAATTCTTCTTGAACATAGCGAAGAAAATACTACTCGCACCCTTGGCCTTGTTTCTGGCAAGTGTGTACGCTTTGCTGAAGGCTTACAAGAAAAAGACGGCACCCCCGTGCGCATTCCGCACATGGGCTGGAATAGCATAGCGCAAAAACAAGATAGTGTACTTTTGCAAAATGTACCCAAGGATGCTGAATTTTACTTTGTGCATAGTTATTACGTTATCCCTAAGCCAGAACTCATTATTGCAACCACAGAATATGGCATAGAATTTTGTAGCATTTATGGTCGTGATGGACTTTGGGCACTACAATTTCATGTGGAAAAAAGCGGTGCTCCAGGCCTGCAAATCTTACAAAATTTCTATACATACTGCACTGCAAAGGAGAGCTCATGTTAAGTAAGCGCGTTATTCCTTGTCTTGATGTGCGCGACGGACGCCTTACCAAGGGAGTCCGCTTTCAAGGCAATGTAGATATTGGCGACCCTGTTGCAACGGCACGTCGCTATTATGAAGAAGGTGCCGATGAAATTGTTTTTTATGATATTACAGCTTCGCATGAAAAACGCGGTATTTTTTTAGACGTAGTTACCCGCGTAGCAGAACAAATATTCATTCCTTTTTCTGTAGGTGGGGGCATAAGCAGCGTTGAAGATATGCGAGCAGTGTTACTTGCCGGTGCAGAGAAAGTTTCTATCAACTCTGCTGCGGTTACAAATCCTAACCTTATAGGCCTTGGAGCCACAGCCTTTGGTTCTCAAGCTATCGTTGTGGGCATGGATGTAAAAGAGGTTCCTGCTACAGAGGCTATTCCCTCAGGCTATGAAATTGTCATTCATGGCGGACGCAAACATATGGGCATAGATGCCCTTGCCTGGGCTAAACGTTGTGAAGACCTTGGCGCAGGAGAACTTTGCATTAACTCCATCGATGCCGATGGCACTCGCGATGGCTATGAATTAACCCTTACACGCCTCATTTGCGAGGCCGTAAGTATTCCCGTTATTGCATCAGGCGGTGCAGGTAACCCTGATCATATGTACCATGCCGTTACTGAAGGTAAGGCATCTGCGGCCCTCATTGCCTCAATTGTTCACTACGGACAATACAGCATTAAACAATGCAAAGAACACATGGCCAAGTGCGGCGCCAAGGTGCGCCTTGCATGGTAAATATGATTTAATGTGCAAGCAATAAGCACAAAAATCTTATGACGAATAAAACTCTTGGGTATGCAGCTGCCATTGGCGCAGCTATTTTGTGGGCCGGAAATTTTGTTGTGGCAAGAGCCATCGCTCAAGAAATGCCGCCGGTTCAGCTTAATTTTTGGCGCTGGTTTGTGGCCTTATTGAGTGTTCTTCCTTTTGGGATTTTTCATATTCGTAAAGATCTGCCAAGCATTAGGAAGAATTTTACCTATATTTTGGTGCAAGCCTTTATCAGCGTCACTATTTTAAACACCTTCGTCTATCAAGCCGGCAAAAGTAGCACCAGTATACATATGGTACTCTTTATTCCTGCTGCACCCATTATTATATTATTACTCTCTCGCTTTATTTGTGGTGAAGCCATTAGTAAAAGACGATTTTATGGTCTTACAATTATACTTACAGGGCTTGTGGTACTCATGTCGCGAGGCAGTTTGGCTAATTTACAAAATTTACAGTTTCATGCTGCTGACTTTTGGAGCCTTGGAGGCATTTTTTGCTTTGGGCTCTACTCCTTCCTTGGGCGCTTTCGTCCCATGGATATGGGCAATGCGAGCTTTCATATTGCACTTTTCAGCCTTGGTCTTATTATGGCACTACCCATGGTATGTATTGAAATGGCCTATACACCTGCAGCTGTGTGGAATTCTTCTGTGATAACTGGCATTCTGTATGCAGGCATTGCATGCTCTGGCATTGCCTTTGTGCTTTGGAGTCTAGCCATTGAACACATAGGTCCTGTAGCAGCTGCTATGATTTATTATACCATACCTTTATTTACAGCCATTCAAGGAGTTCTCTTACTTGGGGAAAAAGTTACCACATTGCATGTGGCAGGCGGAATATTGATGCTCATTGGTATAGTTTTAGCATGTTCTCAAACACGAGGAAATCAACACCATACGCAAGAAAAATAATACCTACTATTTTGCTTCTTGAAAAGATATACACCTCATGCCATAGTGGGCGCACCCAAATATCTTCCGTATATTTTTTATTTTAACCAACTGGAAATTTCATGGATACACAATACATTTTAAAACAAGGAAAACTTGTTCCCTGCATGAAAAAACGCAGTAAAAAGACGGTGTTAAGCATAGTATTTCTACTTTGCCTCAGCGCTTTTTTTACCGGCGGATACATGCTTGCTTTTAGGTTACACGGTCTTCCAAAGGGCAATATTGCCATTACAAAAACGGAATACGAACACCTTTTACAGTCAGAAGATACTCTTGCGCAGCTTTCAGAAAAAATTGATGCCCAAACATATGAGCTGAGCCCAGAAAAACTCAAAGAAGTTTTTCTCCATACATTTCCAGAAGTTAAATTAAACGATGAACTTTTAGACCAATATCTAACTTCTGTACTCAAATGGTCGGCAGAGTATTCCATTCCCCCTCTTTTGGTTTTAAGCGTAATTTGGCGTGAAAGTTTTTTTGACGCATCAATTATATCCAATGCCAATGCGCGCGGCCCTATGCAAGTTATTTACAAATATCACAAAGAAAAACTCGATCGCTTACAAAAAAGCGAACAAGATTTACACGATATTGACGTAGGTATTCATGTGGGGATTGAAATTTTACGTGAATATTTTGACAGGTATGATCGCGACCTTTTTAGAGCCATGACAGCCTATGTTGGCGGCTCTCACAGAACCTATGCACAAGATATTATCACACGCTACTTTAACGCACGTATGTATCTTGAAGAACAACTATAAAACGGAAATGAAAAGCATATAAAAATATG
>CAYJOQ010000207.1:0-4286 GCA_964371825.1 uncultured Desulfovibrionaceae bacterium | reverse complement strand
AACGCCACAAAGTGGGGTTTGTCATCAATCTGAGGACCCTGTAAATAGGGTCCTTTTTTGTGTGAGAAAAAGAGAGATGATTATTCAGGGGCTTTGCTGATGGTTATTTTTGCAGGGCGTAATAGGCGCCCTTTGAGCTTATAACCACGCTGCATAACAGAACTTACATGCCCAGGATCAAGGTCGTTACGCACTTCATATGAAAGAGCTTCGTGCAGTTCAGGGGTAAAAATCTCACCTGCAACCCCAACAGGTTCTAGGCCATGCGTTTTGACTGCCTCTAAAAGTAGCTTTCTGGTCATTTCAACCCCCATAAGCATATCTTTGCAGGCTTCGTGCTGGCTACCGTATTGTAGAGCAAGGTCTAAATTGTCAAGGGTTGGCAAAAGCGTTGCGAGCACTTTTTCTGCAGCATAGGTAAGCTGTTCTTCGTGTTCACGGCCTAGGCGTTTTTTGTAATTTTCCATTTCTGCCATGGCGCGAAGACGTATTTGATCCGCCTCTTGCTTTTGCTGGCAGGAAGGGCATACGTACTCAAGACACAACTCTTGTAAATTTTCAGGAAGTTGTGGAATTATATAGTCTTCTTCAGTGTCGGCAAAGGGGCTATTTATAGTTACGTGTTGCTCGCCTTGGGCAAAGCCATCATCAAAAGATTCCTGTGCAGCTTTTTTATACGAGTCATGAGATTTTTTGTGTGACATGGAACACTCCTTTCTAAGATATCTCAAATAAGTATCACCAGCTCAAGTGTCAAGGGTATTTAGAAGACTTTTATTACAGTCTAAATTCTTATTTGTTTGTGGTTTTTCTGTGTCTTTTGGATTCATTGACCATAGTATTCTTTTTTTTTGGAAATATCAAATAAGTAAGCTTTGTGCTAAGACTTTTCTCGACTTTTTTTATGTCTTTTTGTAATATGTGCGGTCCATATATGAAAGAGCCCTAAAATAGGGCGTGTGAAGGAGAACGTATGCCGTGCCGTATAGTACATTGTAGCGCTGAAAAAGATTGGCCAAAATTGGCAGAAATTTTACAAGGTCGTGAAAATTCAGGTGAAAGTGTTGATGAGGCTGTGAGAGAAATCATAAACACTGTGCGCACCCAAGGTGATGCAGCTCTTGTAAATTATACCACAAGCTATGATTGCTCTGAACTTTCTGAAGATGCGCAAGCAAATTTTTCATTACGCCTTGATGTGCATGAAATTGCCAGAGGTGCAGCAGCTGTTGCCGGTGAAGATATGCGCATTATAGCTGAAGCGGCAGCCAACATACGCTCCTTTCATGATGCGCAAGTGGAAAAATCTTGGTTTTTAACTCAAGATGATGGCAGTATACTTGGGCAAAAGGTAACTCCCGTAGATCGAGCAGGTTTATATGTGCCTGGCGGACAAGGTGGTAATACTCCTCTTGTTTCAAGTTTACTTATGAATGCCATTCCTGCTCAAGTTGCAGGAGTGAAAAGCCTTGCAGTTGTTTCTCCTCCTCGTCAAGATGGCTCTATCAGTCCATATATTTTGGCCGCCGCCCACCTATTAGATATAGATGAAGTCTATCGCATGGGCAGTGCTTGGTCTATTGCCGCCCTTGCGTATGGTACAGAAACGATAACGCCTGTGGATGTTCTTGTGGGGCCTGGTAATACGTATGTAACTGCAGCTAAACGTATGGTTCAAGGGCATGTAGGCATTGATATGATTGCAGGCCCTAGCGAAATTCTTATCATTGCCGATAATACAGCTAATCCTGCATGGGTAGCAGCAGATATGCTTTCCCAAGCTGAGCATGACAGCCTTGCTTCAGCCATATGTATTACCGATACATTACATATAGCAGAAGCTGTACAACGTGAGCTTTTACGTCAATGCGCTGAACTTCCTCGCTCTGAAACGGCAAAAAAATCTTTAAAAGACTGGGGCGCAGTTGTGGTAACGCCCAACTTACGCCTAGCCATAAATCTTTCTAATAAAGTAGCCCCAGAGCATTTAGAGCTTTGCGTTCGTGACCCATGGGCCATTTTGCCCTTTATTCGCCATGCCGGAGCTATTTTTATGGGGGCAAACTCTGCAGAACCTGTGGGAGATTATTTTGCCGGCCCTAATCATGTATTACCAACTGTAGGTACAGCCCGTTTTTCTTCAGCACTTTCAGTGCAAACCTTTTGTAAGCGTAGTAGCGTTATTGCCGTTTCTTCAGGCTTTGTACAAAAAAATGCTGAATCCATTGCGCGCCTGGCTAGGCTTGAAGGTCTAGAAGCCCATGCCAGATCTATGGAGTGCAGGGTTAAAAAGACGTTTTAATTGAGAATGTGAGCAAAAATATCCTTTTTGTTTGCCAAAATTACATAAAAAAGGTATGGGTTTTTATCCATAGTAAGATGCACTATTCCAAGATGGTGATAAATGCATTTAAGGAGAATAAAATGAAAGTTGTTATGCAAACAGATATCACAGCATATCCACTTATTGCGCGTGGTAAAGTACGCGATATGTATAGTATTGATGAAAATACTCTACTCATTGTGACCACTGATCGCATGTCTGCATTTGATGTTATTATGGGGGCTCCCGTTCCTTTTAAGGGTGTCATCTTAAATAAGATAACCTTATTTTGGATGGAAAAGTTCAAAAATATTATTCCTAATCACCTTATTGAGAGCGATGTAAACAACTTTCCAAAAGAATTACAGCCTTGGAAGGACGAATTAGAAGGGCGTTCCGTTCTTGTGAAAAAAGCAAAGCCCTTACCTGTTGAATGTATTGTGCGTGGTTGCATAACAGGGTCTGGCTGGAAAGATTATCAAGCTACCGGAAGCCTTTGTGGTCATGTATTGCCAGTTGGCCTACAAGAATCAGCTAAGCTTGAACCTGCCATTTTTACTCCGTCCACTAAGGCTGAACTTGGTGAACACGACGAAAATATTACCCGTGCACAAGCTGCGAAGCTTTTGGGAGATTCTCTTGCAGCTAAGGTTGAAGCCATCTCCTTACAAATGTTTGAAGCCGGACGAGAATATGCTGCAAGCCGCGGAATATTAATGGCTGATACTAAATTTGAATTTGGTATGGTTGACGGGGAGCTTGTTTTAATTGATGAAGTGATGACTCCTGACTCTTCGCGTTTTTGGCCCGCAGACCAATATGAAGAAGGGCGCGGTCAACCAAGTTTTGACAAACAATATTTACGTGATTGGCTTTCTGCACAGCCTTGGAATAAGCAGGCCCCTGCACCAGACTTACCTCAAGAAATTGTAGATGCTACCAGCGCTCGTTATGCAGAAGCGTATAAAATTATCACCGGCAAGTCATACGATGCCTAAATTACCTTTGGGGGAAGAGCATGTTACTAAAGGGAAAACGAGTTCTTATTCTTGGTGTTGCAAATAACAAAAGCATAGCTTACGGCATAGCACAAGCTTTTAAAGCGCAAGGCGCACGCATGGCTTTTTCCTATGTGGGAGATGCCATTAAAAAACGTGTAGAGCCCATTAGTGAAGAGATGGGTGGCGAATTTATAGTACCTATTGATGTGTGTGATGATGCACAAATAGCAGCAGCCGTGGAGTTTGTTAAGGAAAAATGGGGTCAAATTGACGTACTTGTACACTCTGTAGCCTTTGCCAATCGTGAAGACTTACAAGGTCGCTTTATTGATACGGGTCGAGATGGATACAATTTGGCGCAAAATGTGTCAGCGTATTCTTTGACTGCTGTATGTCAAGCCTTTGAACCCATTTTGGTTGACGGTGCCTCAGTATTAACCATGACATATAATGGTTCGCAGCGTGTATTGCCCGGATACAACGTTATGGGCGTAGCTAAATCTGCTCTTGAATGTTCTATGCGGTATTTGGCGGTGGATTTAGGGGCAAAAAATATACGTATTAACGCTATTTCTGCAGGGCCTATTAAAACATTAGCTGCTTCTGCTGTAGCAAGCTTAAAGAATATTTTTACACATATCGAAGAAAAGGCTCCTTTAAAGCGCAACGTAACCATTGATGATGTTGGTGGTACGGCAGTATACTTAGCTTCTGACTTATCTTGCGCTGTAACTGGGCAAATTATTTATGTGGACTGTGGCTACAATATAATGGGTATTTAAGTATGTAAGTGCAGCATCAACACGTTGCATACTAAGCTAACTTGCAATATGTGCAGAATATTCAAGGGTATTTTTCTATATGGAAAAATACCCTTGATGGTTATAACGAGGACCTTCGTAAAAAAATGCAAAAAAGTCAAAAAAGTTGTTGACCATTGCAGCACTTTAAGGCAGATTGCC
>CAYJOQ010000206.1:0-4365 GCA_964371825.1 uncultured Desulfovibrionaceae bacterium | reverse complement strand
TGCTAATTTTGGCGCGCAAATTGAAGGAATTTTTCTGCCAATACCGCAGGTGCAATATTTTGTGATGCGCCATCCGTAATATGCATAAATGCCGCTTCGTCCATGGGGCTGCTAATATTTGCCTCAGCAAGCTCCTTTTCAAAGGCATCACGCAAACGCTGGAAGGACTCTTCTACTTCCGGATACGCATTATCTTTGCGCCACGGTAGGCGTAATTGCTGCTTCCACACTTTACCCTTATGAGACACGAGTTCCAAACGATAAAACCCCTTATACTTCGGACTATCAGCCCTTTCAAATTCACTGGGGTAACAATGTTCTTGCCATGAATCCATAGGTTCGGGAATGGTAGAATCTACGAGGATTGGGGGTAAGGCTAACTCTCTTTCAAATTTTTCAACTACAAAAGAATACGCTAGCGTAGGGCGCAAGTTGCCGCGTTTTTTTGTTATTGTCCATTCAATTTTCATCTGGAAACCTCCGCATCAGAATGCATCTCAATAACCTCGCCAAAGGGAGGTGTTTTGTATGATTTTTTAGTGACCACCCATAGCACAGGATAGTTGGGCTCTTGAGGAAAAGAAGAACAATCTAAATCTGTAAACCACAGCACGCATACAGGTTGCACTTGTTCTTTTTCTAAATACTCTGGAATATGTTTATAATTGGTTCCTCCACCACCATGCACAGTAAGGTGCAATGGTCTGTCTGCCCGAGAATAATATTCATGTTTTTGCACTATGGTATCATGATATAAAACAACAATATCTGTATGATAATTATCTAAAATACTTTCAACTTCAGCACAAAAACACGCTAACATATCTGCATCTATGGATGCCGAAGCATCTATAGCAAGCGCAATAGCAGGAAGACGCGGTTCCATGCGTGAAGGCAGGTAAATATCTTGTGATATATAACGTCTATTGGGCATTGACCACGAATAATCACCATCATTACAATTTTCTATAAATCTTTGTAAAAGCACTTGCCAGTCAAGTTTAGGGCGAACATGTGATTGATATAAACGCCATAAGCCCATTGGTACATCGCCGTGCCCTTGCGCACTGTGTACGGCCTGCGCCATTTGTATAAGGGATTCTTGCTCTGCCCTTTGCGTATTTTGACTATTTTCTGCAGAAAGTAAGGGATGATCTTTGATTTCACCAAAAAATTCTTGGGGTGAGCTTTGGTCCTTCATAGAATTTGCGGCATCAGATCCTTCGGAACCCACAGTAGCGTTACGTTCTTGCTCATTGTCTGCGCCATCACCCTGCGTGGCTTTAGAGTCTTGCTTTTCTTCTTTAGCTTCAAGACCCTCTTGAGCGGTATCCACATCGCCACTGCTGGCATCTTCGTCTATAATATCTGTTTGTTCTGCCGTTAACGCACTTTCTGCGCCTCCATGAATTTGCTCATCTTCAAGCTTTGACAAACAGGTATAAATTTCATCTACGCTTTTATTATCGTACTGAGCATCATGCATTAATAGATTTTCCGGCAATGAAAACCCAGCTTCAAGTAACAAACCATTGACCGCATAGTCACAAGCTTTATTCCATAGCTTGGCATCACGCCCTTTTCTGCGTACATGGTGACTGCATGCAATATGCAAAATTTCATGTGCTTGCGAAGCCATAATATGTTCATGCGATAACACAGATATAAAATGAGGATTATACGCTAATGTTTTGCCATCTGTCCAAAGATTTGGACAATCCTTATCAGATGTTAGCGTAAGCTTTAACGCCAAGGAACCAAAAAAAGGGTGCGACAACAAAAGCTCTGAACGAGCCTTTTGCATACGCCGCAAAGCTTCTGCTTCAAACAATTCTTGCTCATTACTTTGCATATCATCCATAACATATTACTCTATAATATTAGGCACTTTGCACACATACATCACATGAGCACGTGAGAATATTGGCGTGCCCATTGTGTAAATGCATCGGTGTGCACAAGGCTTTCATCCTTACATACGGCTGTGCGCAACAACAATACAGAAAATTCAGCCGGTAAACGCAAGGCAAATTTAATGGCCTCATCAATATTTTGCGCTGTAATTTTCGCGCCCAAGGCTTCACAAACAGCATATAATGTTGCAGGCTCCGTTGGTATGGCAATATTTTCAGGGTCTGCCAAAATACTTTCTATGGTTGGCAAATCTCGCCAGATTTGTAAAAAACCCATAAATTCAGTGGCGGCGCTCATGCCTATTGTACCTTGAAATAATTCATATTCAACTGCCGGTTCCACAGAAACATCTAAAATTCGTGATAAAAACTCCCATGATCTTGGCGAAGCAAAAGCCTTTCCCGAATGTTGCGGATCAAAATCATGAATAAGCTTTGGCCTAAAGCGTAAAAAAGCCAAAATTTCTGCTCGTATATGCGACTTACTTGCCCATACTAACCAGTCATCAGCTGATGTTTGCATATCAATATGCACCATTCTGTTAGCTAAGGCTGTTGGCATTCTGTGTGTTACAGACCTATCCCTTTCACCATTGCCTGCCGCAACAATGCTCCACCCTTTGGGTAGTTCATATTCCCCTATGCGCCTATCAAGCACCAATTGATAGCAAGCAGCTTGCACCAAGGGAGGGGCAGCATTAAGCTCATCTAAAAAAACAATGCCGCTATCTTCGCTACCTTGCTTAGGTAAAAATGCAGGCGGACACCATACAGCTTGTCCATCATTTGTGACTCGAGGTAAACCACGCAAATCTACAGGATCTAAAAGCACGGCGCGAATATCAATGAGTTTGAACTTTTTTTCCTTAGCAACCTGTGCCACAATTTGACTTTTGCCAATACCAGGAGCACCCCATAAAAACACAGGTTGTTGTATCTGAATAAGTGCGTGTAACGATGATATCACTTGTAAAGGGTTCACAAACATTCCTCATAATCATTATAAATCGTAGTTAAAACGCGCATCAAGCAAAACATGATCAAAAAAGTCTAACCCTTGATACGTTTGGCAATGCACTGTGCGCAAAAAGACAAAAATTGTGTTTTTGGATGGTATATTTACTGCAACGCCAACAACATAGCACACAAACACTCTGTATTTGCCATACACATAGCAATCTACATAAATCTATATTATTTGAAACTAAAAGTCAATTTCATATTCAACACTCTCCCCTGCAACAATTAGAGCTAACACTGCACAAGGCCTAGATTCTATTCGAGCTGAACGGCACAAAGCCCCCTAAAAACGACCTAAATGAAAATAGAAAAACTATAATTTTTTCTATTTTTTTGCACAAATTTTGACTTTTTTTGTCATAATTAACTAAAATTTAAATACATATTTTTTTCACATTCCATACACCTCATACGCCTTTTGCACTTGTGTTTATGAGAATAATCAGTTAAAGGAGATGTGTACATGCGCTCTGCTGACAAAAAAAACGCCTAGTTTTAAACAAAGAGCCCTTCTTGGGGCTTAATTCACAAAGAGCTGCCATGTATAAAATATGGACATTTCCGCCGATTTGACGGCAGGAAACAATAACGGCACTCTAACGAAGCCGTGATACTAAAAAAACCTATGTGGAGGTATGGCAATGGCTAAACATGCAACCCCCAAGTTGGACCAACTCGAGAAAGGGCCTTGGCCCAGCTTTGTGTCCGACATTAAGCTCGAAGCAGCCACGCGGGCAGAAAATCCAAAGGGTCTGGATTATCAGATTCCTCAAAGTTGTCCCGAAGATTTGCTTGGCGTTTTAGAGCTCTCTTACAATGACGGCGAAACCCACTGGAAACACGGTGGTATCGTTGGTGTATTTGGTTATGGCGGCGGCGTTATCGGTCGTTACTGTGACCAGCCTGAGCAATTCCCAGGTGTGGCACACTTCCACACTGTTCGTGTTGCTCAGCCTGCAGGTAAATTCTACACCACCAAGTTCTTGCGCGATCTTTGCGACATTTGGGACTTGCGCGGTTCAGGTCTTACCAACATGCACGGTTCAACCGGTGACATCGTTCTTCTTGGAACACAAACTCCTCAATTAGAAGAAATTTTCTTTGAACTTACCCACAACATGGAAGTTGACCTTGGTGGTTCTGGTTCTAACTTGCGTACTCCAGAGGCTTGCATGGGTCAAAGCCGTTGTGAATATGCATGTTACAACACCCAAGATATGTGCTATCAGCTCACCATGGACTACCAAGATGAGTTGCACCGTCCTGCATTCCCCTACAAATTTAAATTTAAGTTTGACGGTTGCCCCAATGGTTGCGTATGCGCCATGGCTCGTTCTGACTTTGCAGTTGTAGGTACCTGGAAAGACGACATCAAAATCGATCAAGAAAAAGTAAAAGCCTATGTTGCTGGCGAAATCGCCCCCAACGCTGG
>CAYJOQ010000205.1:0-4407 GCA_964371825.1 uncultured Desulfovibrionaceae bacterium | reverse complement strand
GGTAAGCAGCTAGTTTTAGTTGAATCACTAACAGGGATTTCTCTTTTAGAAGAGCACTTTTATCATAACGGTTCTTTGTTTTGTAATAATAAAAAAAAATCAGCAGACTGATAAGTTCATGAAATACTGCTATGGTCAAGAGCTTGACATGTTAATATAAAGTTATATGTTGAGAATATTAGACGTTTTACTAGCATATGTTAGTCATGTTAAAAAAACTATAGAGGATTATGCTATGAATAAACGAAGAAGTCGTATGCAATGCTTTGAAATTTTTAATAAAAAACAATTTGAAGGTAGTGATGATTTTAAATTGAAATCTTTTGAAAAGTTTTTTTATATTTTCAATAATCTTTATCAAGAACTGCATGAAAAAACTATACACATTCCTACAATAGACGTATTTAATAAGTTTTTTACAGAATTTAATGTGTCATATGCTCCTTTTTTTGCAAGCGGTGCTACAATTAATGTATGGCAGGTGGCGCAATTAAAACACAATGAGCTACGTAATTGCTCCGTTTTGAGGTGGCTTTTAGATTGTGAAGGAAGCCATGGTCAGGGGAGTATATTTTTTGAAGCTGTACTAAAGCATTTAGATATAAATATTGATATTACCAATGGTTATAGAACACAAGTAGAATTAAGTTATATTCTTGATGAAGATTACAATGATAGCAATGAATACGGCAATAATACTGAAAAGTATAACCGTGTTGATATTGTCATGCAAAATACGCAATTTTTGCTGTTTCTCGAAGTGAAAATAGACGCACCTGAAGGCATAAACCAACTTCTACGCTATAGTGATATATTAAAAAAACAATGCGGCTCTAGAAAGGGTAAACTTATTTATCTCACGCCTCGCCATAAATATCTGCCCGAAGCAATTCTGTCACTACAAGATAAGTCAAAATATTTTCCGAAGCCTTTATCATGGAAGGAAGTTGCAAATGCGTTTGAAAATGTCTTACCGGAATATATCCAAAAGCAAAATGCTATGCAAAAGCCTTTATGGGTCAGCCTTGTACAACAATTTTGTGAACATATTCGTAAATTTTGATAAAAGGAGGTTATTATGAAATATCCCAAAGAATTATGTGCTTTAATGATTAAAAATATGGAAATTATGGAAAAAGCCCCATTAGTCATTGAGGCAATAGAAAAAGAATTATTTACAGCTATTAACAGAAAAATAAAAGATTTTGCAGATGAGAGAAATTGGGAAGGAGTGTATGATCTTGTTACCAATGAAGGTAATTTAAATGAAACATCTTTTAAACCCAAAGGTTGGCCCTCGTTGGAAAAAGGCTTATATCTGGCTTGGTATGGGTTGACATATTCACCATCGAATAATTCGGGGTATTGGCTGTCTCATGTAGTTCGTGTGAGCAATATGTCATTATCACTTGCATTCTTTTTTAATCCTAATTACTTTCAAGAACAAGCAAAAAGGTCACTCGTAGGCTTGCTAAATTGTAGCGAAGAGCTTCGAAATAAAAGATTCAATTTTATTGAAGGCAGTAAAGAGTTTCATCATAGTGTTGGAATTGAAATTTGTTTTGAAGCTGAGAGCCTTGCTAATGATTACTTAGAATTGGATGGAGATTTTGATTTATCTCTTAAACCACTTGATGATGCATTGAACACATTATTTAATGTGCATGATAAATTTAACTCTTTCGTAAAATCATTGAATCGTAAGGTATAAACGTGTATTAGGGCAATTGTGCCCTAACAGGCTGTTGAAAAAGTGCAATCTGCGTTGTCAGACTCGTTTTTTGCTTCGGTCACGTATGTCTTGATACGCTCCACTTCGCAAAAAAACTTTGTCTTCCTAGCATCTTACACTTTTTGAACAGCCTGTAAGAAAATAAAGAAAATGACATTTTTTCAGAAAATTTTTTTGAAATAGACTTTTTCAACAGGCTGCTAATACACAATATTGTTATGATAAATTTGTATTTTTCTTGTTTATAACACACTTTTTTGTGTATAAAGTATTCATTTTTAAAATTTCTTCTTGTATTTTCTCTTTAAGCCATTGAGGGCTTAACACTTCTACCTCAGCACCAAAACCTAATATCCAAGGAATAATTTCAAATTTGCTACGAGCCGTTATTGTAAGGATAATTGTTCCGTTTTTATTATGCTTTATGTTTTGGTCTGTGCTCCAAATTCGCTCACTAATGTAGGTGGAAAGGTTTTCTGTAAACTTTAACTCTATAATAAAAGGAGCTATATCCATATATCCAAACGCACCTTTAGATATCTCAGGAGCCGGTGGTAGCTCTTTAGAGTTGCGTTTTGTTAGTATCACGTCTCTAAATCTATGTAAGGCAAGGTCTGTTCCTCTTTCAAATAAAGGGTTTACCTTACCCTTATCCGTAACTTTAAAACCACGAATGTAGATAGTATCATTATATAATATAAGTCTTTGTGGGGCGTAGTCGAAGGTTTCAGGTTGGACATTCAATCGTTTTTGATAACAAACAGTGCAAACGCTTTGTTCATAGATAGCTTGTATAAGCGTTTTAAGTGTGGGTTCAAATGGGGTGTAGTTGATTTTTCCTTTACTAAAAGACTCTCCAATATCCATAGTGCTTATACTGAGTGTATTAAGCGCTTGTTGAGCATCGTCTGGAAGGTAGGCTGAAGCTTGTTGCAAGGTGATATCAGCGCTTTTTTGCATAGATGTGGGTAAAATGTATGATATGAAATTCCTGCAAAGTGATAGTTGTTGTAACCCTGCAGGGCTTAAACTTATTTTGGGTCGTGTGCTTGGACGATGTATTGAGTAAAAATGTTCTCTCCCTTTTTTTTCGCAATGAATTTTACCA
This sequence comes from uncultured Desulfovibrionaceae bacterium, assembly GCA_964371825.1. Classification (GTDB taxonomy): domain Bacteria; phylum Desulfobacterota; class Desulfovibrionia; order Desulfovibrionales; family Desulfovibrionaceae; genus CAYJAD01. The sequence continues at coordinate 1,567 of CAYJOQ010000205.1, read as the reverse complement.
AATTCTGATTTTTCAAGATACTGTAAATAACGAAGCATTGTAGGCTTTGATACTGAAAATTTTTCACTAAGTTGTGTTAAAGAGTAGTGTTGATGATGTGTTAATAAAAAGGAGTAAAGAGCCAAAACATTTTCAGCAGCTGTGGTATCTTGATTATGTTTTTTTCCCATATAGCTCTCTTAATGTATAAACTATTAATATGTAAAAAATGTGTTGTTCAGCGTCGACTAGTTAGGTATTTTTACCTATATTTTCTGTAGCATCAACAAAAAAATGAAAACTCCTCTTTTACTGTTTTGGATTCTAAAACTATAAAGGATTATTTTTTTGTAAGTTAAATTGAGGATAATCAAAAAATATTTAATATATTTAATGGGTCAGCAAATTTTTTGGGAGTAAAAACTATGCTTGGTGCTATTGCAGGGGATATTATTGGAAGCCCGTATGAATTTACGTTTCAAAATATTAAAAATGAAAATTTTCCATTATTTTGTAAAAAATCGCACTTTACAGATGACACTGTAATGACAATTGCTGTTGCTTGCGGGATAATACAATCGAGAGGAGATTTAGATAAAAGCAAGGACTGTATTATAGATGCCATGCACTATTACGGCGCTATGTATCCTTTTGCAGGTTATGGACAAAAGTTCTTTTTTTGGATTTTGAAAAAAAGCCGCATACCGTATAATAGTTTTGGCAATGGAGCTGCTATGAGAGTTTCAGCCATAGCTTGGGCGTTTGATACATTAGAAGATGTTCAAAAGTATGCAGAATTAAGTGCCGCTGTGACTCATAGCCATCCAGAAGGAATTAAAGGTGCTTGTGCCATTGCATCAGCAATTTATTTAGCACGCAAAGGTAAATTACAAGAAGAAATAAAATTGTATATTACTGAAAAATATAGCTATAATTTGTCGCAACGCATTGAGGAAATAAGAAAAAACATAACTCGATCAGAAAGAGCAGAAGATTCTGTTCCTCTTGCTATTATAGCTTTTTTACATAGCAATAACTTTGAAAATGCTATTCGTAAGGCTGTATCTTTAGGAGGAGATAGTGATACTATTGCTGCCATGTGTGGAAGTATTGCAGAGGCATTTTATGGCGGTGTTCCAGAAGATATTTGGAATGAATGTTATGCAAGATTGGATAAACCGTTGCAAGAGGCTGTTACAAAATGGATTTTATGGAATACACAGAAATAAGTTAATCTTTTTGGATATATAAGTATAATAAAAAATGTGCTATCTGAATTGCTAAACCAGAGCGAGCTCATTTTTAATCAGCACTCAAAACTTTTTTGTATATTTCCTATATGTATTACTTAAGACTAGTTTTGAGCACATTCCTGTTTTTCACTTATCAGCCTGTTGCAAAAGTCGATTTTAAGCAGGCTGTTCAAAAACAGTGAGATGCGAGGAAGCGAAAAAAGTCAAGATGCGCGGTGTATTAGACATACATAAGCAGTTTGGTTTTTTTACGCTGACGATGCAGATTGCTGTTTTTCAGCAGCCTGTTATGGAGCGTAAATGTTACAGCTCCTTGCCTTATCCCATTGCACTTT
>CAYJOQ010000204.1:3150-4414 GCA_964371825.1 uncultured Desulfovibrionaceae bacterium | reverse complement strand
GCTTATCAAAATAGGTAGAACGCTCATAACCTTCAAGCTTTAAATCAATACCTAATGCCTTAAATTCTGATTGAATAAATTCTAAAGTGGGCTTGTCAGTAACGGTGTTATTATCATAAATAACTGTAAAAGCGAGTTTTACACCGTCTTTTGCTCTTACACCGTCTTCATCTTTTTTCCAACCTGCATCATCAAGTAATTGTTCAGCTTTTTTAAGATCGTAATTGTATGGAGTAAGATTTACATCGCAATAAGGGGATGTTGTAGAATATAGTGTTCCGGCAGGTTTTTCTAAGCCATAGTAGATACCTTGAGAAATAGCGTCTCGATTAATGGCATAGTTAATGGCCTGACGTACAGACAAGTCGTTTAAGCCAGGAAGATGAGAGTTAATAACCATATGCTTAGTTAAAGATGGTTCAGAAACAGCATACTTAATTTTATTGCTATCTTTGTACATTTGAATGGTAGTGGCATCTACTACGTTAGCACCATAAATCATGTCAATTTCACGGTTTTCAAGGGCAAGAATACGCGTTTGGCTCTCAGGAATAACACGCATAGTTATTTTTTCGATGGTGGGCTTTTTACCCCAATAATCTTTATTAATATTCATAACAAGATATTCATCTTGCTTATGTTCACCCATGGTGTACGGCCCTGTACCTATAGCAGCAGTTACTTTGCGTGGCTGCCCTTCAACAAATGATTTTGGAGATCCCATACCAAATGGTCTGGCAAGGCCAAGTTCTTCCAATAGTGGGTAGTAAGGATTAGATAAAGTAATTTGGAAAGTATAATCATCTAATGCTTTATATTCTTTTGTTAACGCAACAGATTCTAACCATTTGAGCGAATTTTTATCTTTGAAAATATTGTCAAAATTTTCTTTGATAATATGTGCGGTCAGAGGCGTTCCATCTGTGAATTGTATACCTTGACGAATTTTAAAGGTATACACACGACCGTCAGGAGATATTTCCCAACTTTCGGCCAAGCAAGGCTCAACTCCCGAATTTTCATTAGATACGAGGGTTTCAAATACCATTTCTTGAAACCACATTTCACCTGCTGTTGTGTGCGGGCTTAAAGATTCAACATCACGAAAAAAAGCAAATGTTAAATCTTTTCTTGTTTCTTCTGCAAAGCTGGTTGAGTAACCAGTAAATGCAGAAAGTACCATAGCACCTGCAATGAGCAATGCTCTAACTTTATTCATACGTTTAATCTCCTGCCTTATGCTGTATAAGACGACGTAAAAAAA
>CAYJOQ010000204.1:0-3050 GCA_964371825.1 uncultured Desulfovibrionaceae bacterium | reverse complement strand
GTAAAAAAATACTTCGTAGGTACTTACTGTGCGCAAAACACAATATAGAAACCGACAACCAGAAAACAACAACACCGCAAGCCAAACATCTAATTTTACAACATTTTTTCAAAAAACATTCAGCGCGAGTCAGCAATGTAACGATTCTGAATTCCAATGTCAAATAAAATACAATTATCTATTTTTTCACAATATATCAAAAATTCACTAACAGCCAGCATATGTAAAAATTGTACAAAATTTATGGTTAATGGCGTTTTTTCATCCCAAAAACATACCATTATACTATATTAAAAAAAATTTTTTACAGAAAGGCACGTCGGCTTCAAATAGCCCTTCCATGTTGCCAAAAACAAGTTCTGTCTTATTTTACGACACGCAAAATTGTATTTGCAGAAAATCTTGCTAGTCTTCACGCAAAAAACAGCCTCTTTGTATGGCAAAAAATCACTATTGCAACAAGTTTATTTGTTTTTCAGTATTAATTCATTATTTGTACCTAACATTACTCTTACTTTATAAATCATCCTATTGAAAACAAAGTGTATATTTTTTCTTGGACATCAAGATATTAACAAGGTATAGAATATGCGTTGTAAATACATATACTCTATACCTATAACAATATGATAAGAACATTGATTTCAATAAAACATTGCGCTAAAAATTGAGTTTAATCATCCCTTCACAGGTTGTTAAAAAAGAGTAAAATTACTTGAGTAACAAATTTTTTGAGAAATTGAGCGCATCAAGACACGCAAGCGCAATGTAAAAATGCACATCCAGTGATGTGAATTGCACTTTTCAAACAACTACGAGATAACGCTTGATAGCCTGTTACAAAAGTCGATTTTAAGCAGGCTGTTCTTTTTTAATAACCTGTTAATACATTAGAAAATTATGAACACAGAACAACAACATTTGCATAAAGTAAAAGTAGATTTTGCCTACCTTGATGCACAAGGGCATATAAAACCACATGGTTATCAACATATTATTGGCAAAATTATCGATGAACATTTAACTTTATACAAAATAGATTTTAACTCATGTCTTAAAAAAAATTTTGGCTGGGTTCTTGTTAGTTTACATGTTGAAATAAAAAAACATATTAAAGGTTGCTCGCATCTGCAAATACGCACATGGCATAGCGAACGTAAGCGTATATATTTTAGGCGTGAAATTGAAGCCGTTGATGCCAGTGGTGATGTGGTTTTTGTTGCTACAATCTATTCTATTTTAATGGATTTAAGCACTCAAACAGTCTATAGAAAGGCAGAACTTCCCTTTGAACTTGAAGATGCACATCCTGAATTTCTCTTAGACGTACCGCCCATATTTAAGGAAAAACTTCAATACAAAAAAAATTGCGAACGCACAGTATTACGAAGCTTCATTGATGCATTTGGGCATGTCAACAATTGTCGTTATGGTGAATTTATATTTGATGCCTTGGAAGATACACATGCGGATTTAGCAAAATTAACAGGATTTAGTATATATTTTTGTTCAGAACTTAAGCTGCATGATACTTTTATTATTGAAGAAAATATTGGTGATAGAGTAACTTTGCACGGGTATAATAATTCAAACCAAAAAACATCATTTTATGGTGAAATTTTTGTGAATAATAATTAACATGCATAGTATGACAACATGCACATTAAAATTTTTATTAAATTGCACAATAGTAAATTTATTTAATGATAATTCATTTACTACTAATCGATAGTCTTACATTATAATTATTCATAAAACAAAAATACTTAGTATACCAAGGAAACGTATGAAAATTGTTCAACAAGTATTTCAATCTATAATCGATAGCATTGTCGATGGAATACGTGTATCTAAAAACTTATTCCCTACAATTATATGCATCGTTATCATTCTTAAAATATTACAAGAACTTAACCTTGTTCGCTACGTAGCATTACCTTTAGAACCTCTCATGGGACTTATGGGGTTACCTGCAGAACTTGGTATAGTCTGGGCAGTAGCTATACTTAACAGTGTCTACCCTGCTTTGGTAATTTTACCCAGCGTTCTTCTGACCATACCTGCCCTCACCGTTGAACAAGCAACTGTTCTTGGTGTAATTATCCTTATTGCGCATTCTCTTATTTTAGAAACTCGAGTCGCAGGACAGTGTGGTCTTTCCATGCGGTTTCAATTTTTTCTCCGATTCTTCACGGCCGTTATAGCAGGCATCCTTTTGCACTGGCTATGCTCATTTTTTAATATATGGCAAGAAGAAGCGCGTATTTTATTACTACAGCCAGAAGCAGTTACCACATGGACAGCTTGGGCCATTAATGAAATTTGGAATCTTTTACAAATATTCGTTATTGTTTGTGCTGTTATGCTTTTTACAAGAACAATTAATCATTTTAAAATTTCTTATTATTTTGGCTTACTACTAGCACCTATTATGCGATTAGTGGGTATTTCTCAAGCAGGAACCAATGTCATAGTAGTAGGCCTTAGTATTGGAATTTTGTATGGCGGTGGTATTATTATTAAAGAAAGTAATGATGGCACACTTTCTAAAGCTGACAGCTTCGCAGCCATGAGTCTTATGAGCATTGCACACGCACTGATTGAAGATACCTTATTGCTCATGCTCATAGGTGGTTCTTTGTGGGGATTGTTAGTATTTCGCTTTGTTATTGCAGTGCTGATATGCATTATTATTAAACAGGTTTATACACGTAAAAACCCTGAAATAACAAGCGATTGTAAATGTAACTAATCAGTACTGAAAAACAAATGTATTTATTAAAATAAGTACTTTTTATAGATAAAATACCAAAAAAATCACCAGGAATGCGAGTATGCAATGTGTATTTCTGGTGATTTTTTTCATACAAAGAGGCTGTTTTTCACGTGACGACTGACAAAACGTTCCCAAGCAGCCTCTTAAAATAAGAGGTTTAAAAAATTTATCATAAAAAACGTGGTATAGCAGCCTGTTGAAAAAGTCTATTTCAAAAAAATTTTCTGAAAAAATGTCATTTTCTTTATTTTCTTACATGCTGTTCAAAAAGAAC
>CAYJOQ010000203.1:0-4465 GCA_964371825.1 uncultured Desulfovibrionaceae bacterium | reverse complement strand
GACTTTTTGGCAATTTTTCGACACTATTGCACCTGTTTTTCACGTGTTGACTAACGAAATTTTTCTGTGAAAAAATTTCGCGTGCCGTAAAATGAACCAGAACCTGCTTCTGGCGGCCGCAAAGCGGCATTTGGAGGCAACGTGTGCCTTTCTGAACAACAAATGAACATGTGTTGTTCAGCATCGACTAAGATAGTCAACTTTATTTTTTACGCAGCTTAGTAAAAATATTTTTTAAGAATAAAGCTGGGTTTTTGATATACGAAAGTCGCTTATCTATGCTATTTATTTGTTCGTCTTTGACATTAATTCTATGTTCTTGCACATCTAATCTTTTTTCAAGATGATTAAACCGATCAAGTATGTTTTTTTCAATTTCTTCAAAACGATCTTCAATGGATTTTTCTAATTTTGCAAAACGATCATGAACATTTTTTTCAAATTCATCTAAACGTATAGATTGATCGATTATAATTGGCATAAAGGTTTGCACCAGATCTACAGTAGTAGGAGAACCTGAATCAATAGTGCTTGTAGGTAGCACATCAGAAAATAGTATGCCATCGTCTTTATTTAGATATTCACGAGCAATTGCAGCATTACTTTCAGCATATTTAGCTAATAATTCTTTTCGTTGCTCTATGGCTAAATATCCTTCATCGCTAGAGCTAAAAGACTGTTTTGTCAACTTTCCTAATAATTCTTTTCTTTTTAATAATACAACTCGAGGTAGAATTTTTTCATCTGAGCCGCCTAAAAGTTTATAATTTATGTCACCATATTTTTCACGGTTTATTGAATTATTTTCAAATTGCTCTTTTATTTCACGTAATCTTTCATCAATCTGTTCTTTATTTAAAATATATTGCAAATTATCAGCCATAGTTATACGAAGATGAGCTGGCGATAATGAAGGATTCGAAGGAACATTAAATTCATGCTTATGTATATCTTCATCAAAACCAAGTATATTTAAAAAATCACTAATGGCATCTTTTTTATAAAAAGAATTTCTATCATATACGCGGATTATTAAATTTTCTTTACCAAACGTTTCTGTGCATGAATCAAGCAATTTTTTATAATCAAAATCAGTTTTTACAAAGTCTTTAAGAGGTTCGTCTATATATCTAGCTATTTTTATTTTTTCTAATGCTAAAGATTCATAAAAAATATCTTGTCTTCGTAAATATATTATTATTTTAATATTATACGCTGAGAAAGCTTTCGCAAGAACACCTAAAAGAGCATCAGAAACAGAATTAAATTGATCAACACTTGAAACAGTTAAGGCTTCATTACTAAAGATGACATTTTTTTCACCTAATTTACTATATCGCTGTATATCTTTATGCAATTGTTCAATAAAATAGTCATCATCTCGATTTATCCAATAGTCAAAAATATATGACCATGTACTTTTATGATGAAATTGCATATCATATTTGTCGAGTTCGCCTTGATCAAAGAGGTATTGCAGTGCAGATTGCATTGCAGTTGTACCTGTTTTAGGTAAACCTAAGTGAATATAAGCTGTTTTTTTCATATACATCCCGATTTTAAAATTCATTAAATAACATATAGTATTTTAACTTTTATCTATGCCATCATTCTCAGACTTAACATCTAGTACTTCAATATTATCACTTTTATTTATAACTCTATCTTGATGCAACTGAATAGCATGCAATCTTTCTATAATAATTGATTGATTTTTTTGAATATTATTCATTTGAGCCGATAAAAAAGCAATATCATTTTTTACATGTGTACGCTTAAAATAATGTAACATTCGCAAAGGCATTTTTTTAATAGAGCAAAATAAGTTCACTAATTTTACCTTTGCTTTTTCAGTTAATAAAATAATCCTTAGTTTCGGATACGCAGCAAAAACAGCCGCAAGTTGCTTATCATTAATACAATTTAAAACATTATCCTTCCATAATGCACAATCTTGTGATCCATCAATAAGTTGAATTTCACCTTCCGGATAATTTACAACATGGACTTTTTTCCCTTGCAAAACTGCCATAGCCCAAAACCAAATATCATCACCTTGTGGTGCCAAATGCATAAATGCATCTTCATGTAAAATATCAGGGTGGAAGCAGTGAGCAGGGTACAATACTCCCCCTAGACCTGTAAAAAAGTTGCTATATGCTGGTTCACAATTTTTTATCTTTAATATCCATTCATTATACGGCAACAATGTACTTCTTTTCAATTGTATTTTATGACAACGTGTACCATGAATCATGTGCGGATGAGTAATATAGCTAGTATACAGCGCTTTCAAAAAATCTTTATGATACAGTGCATCATCATCTACTGTAATAATAACACTATCAGGATATTTTTTTAAAGCTGGAATAAGTTTTTTATATGACTTAATGTTTTTATACCAATCTATAGTTAGTCCTCGTTCTTGAAGCTCTAGTAATTGTGGTGGTAAATCTTTTTCTTTATTAGGGAATTCTTCAGGAGCAAGCCACAAAATTACAGCATTAGGCCTTAAAGATTGAGTAAGTAAGGTTGTAATGGTTTGATGAATAGTATTAATTCTAGCAGGATATGAAGTTAAAGAGACAATCAAATCAATATTTTCTGCTTCTGTTTTATCAATATTCGTTGTATTGGAACGAAAATAACATTGCACTTTAGAAAGTATATTTTTTACATTATCAAAAGCATTTATATTATTTTTTGTTTGCATTTCCTTATCTATACGTGCTGCAAAAAATGCATCAAAATCATTATTTACAATAGAGTTTATATATAATTCATCAAAGTCGTAGTTATATAATTCTTTACATCTGATTATAAAATGAGAATCAAGATTACAAGAATTATAATCTTTTATTATATTCAAGAATATTTCTTTACATTCATCTAAACTTATTAATTCATCATTGAATCCATCAAGTAATAAATTTTTATACCTAGTAAAACATCTATACAGGGCAATATAATGTTCATCAGATTTATGTTCAGCAATAAGATTTATATTATTTATTACATTACTGTTAACGTCTAAAACAGTAAATATCCTTTCTTTTGTGAGTACGCTTAATTGTGAATCTACTTGCTTTCTGTAATGATAGTTTGTACCAATACATGGTACAGATTTTTTCGATAAAAATGTTGCTCTGGTTGTAAATAAAATATCATTTGAGTGCTTAACATTTTGAAAGTAAACATTATTTTCTTTAATAAAATCAAGTCTATAGATTGCATTCCATATAACAACAGAATGATCATTTATTCGTAAATCATGCCTAAATCTAAAATTATCAATAGCTATAGTATTAAACTCAGAATGTGTTGATTTGTTTTCATATTCATACGTAAAAGTGGTTCTCACTAAGTCTGCATCTGTTTCTTTTGCTCGTGCATATAGGGTTTCATAAAAATTCAAATCTATCCAATCATCAGAATCTAAAAAATGAACATATTCTCCCTTGGCCACAGCCAAACCTGCATTTCGAGCAGCACCTGCAGTAAGCTTTGGTTGCTTTATAATAGTAAATCTGCAATCTGCATGAGCATATTCTTTCAAAATATTCATGGAGTTGTCAGTAGACTCATCATCAACACAAATAATTTCTAATTCTGTAAGTGTTTGTCCAATAACACTATCTAGGCAAGGCTTTAAATATAAAGCATTGTTATACACAGGAATAATTATTGAAATTTTCGGTATGAAGCCTATTTCTGCTTGATGGATAATTTCAGCATGCGTTTCAAGGTCTGAACAATGATTTTGAACTACTATTTTTTTATTCATATTAATATTATTGTAAAAAGTTTGCTTATAGAATGATAATTCCATGTAGAATAGAGGCTCTCCAATATCATTTTAATTATGTGTTGGCAAGAGCAACTACAGCAGAATATTATCGACTAACACACTGTAATTATAAAATTTTTAAGAATTTATTCATAAAAATTACTTTTATAATATTTTACATTTTTCCATTGTCTAGGTAATACTTAGTCGATGCTGAAAAACTATACAGATTATTGTAACTACAAGCATTCACACCTTAACAGGCTGTTGAAAAAGTGCAATCTGCGTTGTCAGACTCGTTTTTTGCTTCGGTCACGTATGTCTTGATACGCTCCACTTCGCAAAAAAACTTTGTCTTCCTAGCATCTTACACTTTTTGAACAGCCTGTAAGAAAATAAAGAAAATGACATTTTTTCAGAAAATTTTTTTGAAATAGACTTTTTCAACAGGCTGTTAAGAGGTCACAGAAAAATTGCCGGAAACAAAGCATGTAATGCGACTTTTTGGCAATTTATCGGTACTATTACGAGAGTCCTGCATAATTATTTTCCAATTTTATTTTTGTGCTTTTGCAATAAATTTCCTTAAGTTTGAAAATTTACTTGTGCAGGACAAAAGGCACAAAAATCAATCATTTAACTGCGCAAGTGAATTGCGCTTACTCTTGATTTTTGGTC
>CAYJOQ010000202.1:0-4466 GCA_964371825.1 uncultured Desulfovibrionaceae bacterium | reverse complement strand
ATAGTGTCGAAAAATTGCCAAAAAGTCGCATTGCATGCTTTGTTTTCGGCAATTTTTCTAGGTTGATCCTTGTATATTAAGTATATAATTACAAATAGTTGTTTAGTTTTTCAGTGCTGACTATAATAAACTCACTGCCATTTTTTAAAGACTAAGCTTCCAGGCAAAAATACCTGTGAGCACATACGAAAGAATAGGTAATTCCCTTGCTCTACCTGTGCATACAGATAAAAATACGTGGCTCATAATGCCACACATGATACCTGTAGCAATACTAAAGGTTAAGGGCATCATCATAAGAGTAAAAAATGCCGGAATGCCTACATACATATCAGTAAAATCTATTTCCGACACAGAACTTATCATAAATAAGCCCACAATAATGAGCACGGGAGCAGTAGCATTGCTTGGTACCAATAAAAATAATGGCGCAAAAAATAACGATAAACCAAAAAGAATCGCCACTGTTAACGCCGTAAGACCAGTTCTACCACCTTCTGCCACGCCGCTGGCACTTTCTACATAACTTGTTACGGTGCTTGTTCCAAGTATAGCACCAAAAGTTGTGCCTATGGCGTCAGCCATGAGTGCGCTTTTTACTCTTGGCAACTTGCCATCTTTTTCTAAAAAGCCACCGGCATTGCCCACAGCAAGCAAGGTTCCTAAGGTGTCAAAAAGGTCTACAAAAAGAAAGGTAATCAACACAAAGAGCATATCAAAGGTAAAAATATGTTCCCATTCAAATTGGAAAAACGTAGGAGCAACGGAAGGTATAGCGAGTAAGTTATCAGCATTAAAATTTGCAAAACTCGTTACGCCCAAGGGAATACCAACAATAGTTGCCCCTATGATGCCTAAAAGTAAAGCACCTCGTACTTTATAACAAAGTAATACGGCAATAAGGCCAATACCCACAAGACTGACTATAGCTCCAGGAGTGACAAAAGAACCAATACTCACAAATGTTGCGGCATCTTTAACCACAAGACCGGCGCTTTTAAGCCCAATAAAGGCAATAAAAAGCCCAATACCTGCAGAAATGGCTTTTTTCATAGCAGGTGGTATACATTCAAGCATAGCCTCACGCAGGTTTGTGATGGTAAGGAAAATAAAAATCAACCCTTCTATAAAAACCGCTGTAAGAGCAAACTGCCAACTATACCCTAAGCCTTGCACCACTGTAAAAGCAAAAAAAGCATTCAAGCCCATGCCAGAAGCAAGGCCTACAGGAAGATTGGCTACAAGACCCATTATGGCTGTGGCAACGCAGGCACTTAGCGCTGTTGCAGCAAAAACTGATGAAGCATCCATACCCACTTGGCCCAAAATCGCCGGGTTAACAGCTAAAATATACGCCATGGTCATAAATGTAGTTATGCCAGCCAAAATTTCTGTGCGAACAGTACTTCCACGCTTTGAAATTTCAAAAAGTTTTTCTAACATATCTATTCCCAAAATAAGGCTCCGCCAATGCAGTTTGCGGAGGCTTTCAAAGCTCTAACACGTTCAGCACGTTTCAATGCTGCGAACAAACAAAGCATTAATAGTTGTTGAATGACATATTATTTGATGCCACATACCAACATACAACACATTTTCACCCTTCAAAGGTTGCCTCTACCATAAATCTACCTTCCGGTAATTCAAAGGGCATAGCAATAACAGGCGCACTGGCCACATGCTGTATGCAGTGTTCATGTCCTTCAAGCATAGTGGGTGTTGATCCAGCAAAAACAACACCTTGCTCTGCCATTCTGCGCCGCGCATCACCTGAAATAATATTTCCAAGTTCGCCAACCATTTCTTTAGCGCTTTCTTCTGGGTTTTCAAGATCATTACCAAACATAATCTCAACCACCGCAAGAGCTGTAGACATAGGAAAGGTCAGCGCAATGCTCCCCTTATTTCCAGCTGCATCTTCAGCTGTCATAAAAGCAGAAATGTCGCCCCTTGCGATATTGTCTTTCTTAAAAAAGGGCTCACACGATTTAGGAGAAAGTTGCACCATGGCATTTAACACATGAACAGTAGCCCCTATAAAGGCCTGCATGAGATTTACCGCTTCCATAATTTTTCCTTATTAACAACACTATATAGCAAATATTTTCACACTATACATAGGCATTAAAGACTTAAAGTCCATCTAATTGACCGGTCTTAATAAATGAATCCACAAGAGAAAAAACAACTTCATTACCACAAAAATTTTGCTTAGAAATATTTTCTTTAAATAAAGGGATTTGCGCCTCAAAGCGTTCCAAAAGGTCTGCTTCTAATTGTAACATATTCGCTTGCATGCCATAGCCTAATTTTTCCACATAAAAAGCGTTTAACCTTTGTTCAACCATAGCCATAATGGGCAAGGTTAAGATGGGCTTACCAAGATATAACGATTCAGTCATAAGCGTATGCCCCCCGCCTTGTATCACGTATGAACAACCTTCTAAAAGTTCCAAAAAAACTTTTTCAGATTTTTTCATAAAAACAACATTACCCTCTTGACCTTCTGTTTGGTCATACCCAAAAAGATAACAAGTTTTTTTCGTTGCTTTTTGTAAAAAATCAACTAAACCTCTGTGCGTGGTATTGCTTTGATATACAAGCACATATCCATCGTCTCTGGGCTTACTGGCTATAACTTCATCGCGTAAAATGGGCGCAACAACCCTTGCTGCATATTTTTTTTGTACTGGTGGCGCATAAAAAGACACAATCAAGTTTTGCGCCGTAGGTTTAAATAAGTACCGAGGCGTTAAACCCTGCAAAAAATAATCAAAGAGCATAGTATTTGGTAAGTCATGTTCACAACAAGTCAATACATGTTGATGATCTAAAGTTAAACAAGGAATATTCATGCGCTTTGCAGCCTTAGGAACAAAATACTCAAGGTCTGTCATACATACGTCTGGCTTAAAACGCTCTATAATTTCCATAACCTTACGAATATATGTTTCTTGATGCCACAAAAGTGGTATCGCTTTGGCAATGGTAGCCGGTAAGTCCACTTTATAATTACGAAAAACTGTGCCAAGATTAGGTATTTTTTCCACAGCAAATTCTTGGCCAAAAATACGCAAAGCGTCATCGTTGGCCACAAAGAGAAATTCGTGATGTTTTAATTGTCGAGCAATGGTTAATCCGCGCATGGCATGCCCATGCCCTGTACCATGAATACCATAGAGTATACGAGCCATAATTGTCCTAGTATTGCGTTAAAAAAGCTATTTTATCGTTGGTAATACAATACAGATACTCTAAATATCTGTATACATTACAAAGTCTGCTTTTTTTGTCGCACGTCTTGCCCTCAGTATGAGAACAAGCAAAAACTGATTCTATCATCACAGACTATTCGTGTTCTGTAAAAAAATATATATAACAAAGAGGGAATACAAGGTCAATCTGATTACAGTAAGAAGAAACAAACACAAATGAAAACAACACATTGAAAGTTATTTCAAACTATTTTCTTGCTCATATATTTTTTTTGCTATACATTAATGCAAAGATTTTTCTTATACATTTTTTTGTATATATGACGATGAGGTTCTAAAGGATAAAGAACATGAATGTACGTGAAATTAAAGAGTTATTAAGCCGTGCTAAACTTAGTGCATCACGCAACGATTACCAAAAAGCTATTGCAGCTGTCTATACAGCCTTACGCAAGCTTGGACAAAATTCCCTCCCCATGGATTTGCGCAGTATCTTACGTGAAACCATACAAATATTAGCACGTAATGAAAATGTTACCTGCCATATACAAACGCAGCTCATATACCAACCAGGACAAGAAACAACGCTTTTAGCAAATATTGCTAGAATATATAAAGGCATTACCCAAGAAACAGAAGAAGAGTCCAGCGTAGCCTTAGAGCGTAAACTCAAACTAGATCGTACATTTAATCAAGCAATAAAATTTCTTGCACAAAATCGTGTTTCAGATGCTGACACTCTTTTTACTGAATGCTTAAAATACTATAAAGATGAACACGCTATCTTTAGCATGATTGGTAAAGCATTGCTAGATGCGCAAGAAATACGCAGAGCGTATCCTTATTTAAAGCGAGGAATAGATGCTGCGCCTAACAATGAGCATATACAAAAATTATTTGCCGAATGCGAACGCCTACGCGCACAGCTATAAGAACGTACATACTTCTCATTGGCACTTAGGCAACATCATTGATATGCATACACATCATTTCAAAGTACATGAGTAAAAATCTATCATTCATACAAGTAAAAGACATTAGGCAACTTTGCACAGCTATATAATACCATGTTAAGGAGCAACTAACTCCTATATTCTGTTTTTTTGTGGGCAAAACATGTGTTTTTGCCCACATTCTTTATGCCACACAGCATGGCCTAATGTTATACAAAGTAAGAGTCCTGCACAATTACTTTGTCAGTATAATTTTGTGAAAATTGTAAAAAAGTTTTCAAAACAAAAAATTTACAGT
>CAYJOQ010000201.1:0-4491 GCA_964371825.1 uncultured Desulfovibrionaceae bacterium | reverse complement strand
TTAAGCGATTGATTTTCGAGCCTTTTAGTCCTGCACTGTAAATTTTTTGTTTTGAGCACTTTTTTACAATGTTCACAAAATTATACTGAAAAAGTAATTGTGCAGGACTCTTTTTGTATATGAAAAATCACCAGAAATGCGCATTCATTGCTCATATTTTTGGTGATTTTTTATTGTGTTTTAGCCATAAAGTACAAATTATTCATGCAGTTAAGCTTCATTCCAGCGCGGACTAATTATTTTTTCTCTGCGCTCCCAAGCCACACATCAAGAACGTTATAAAGAATAGGAGGTGAAATGGGTTTTGTTATATGTTCATTCATGCCATGCTTAAGGCTTTTTTCTCTATCTTCTGACATAGCATTTGCAGAAAGAGCTATAATCGGCAAGTGTTTAAAACGTTCATTTTCTCTGATTTTTTTGGTTGCCATGAGCCCATCCAAAACAGGCATTTGTATATCCATGAGTACTAAATCATACTCTTTTTGCTCAAGCATGTTGATGGCTTCTTGACCATTATTGGCAACATCAACTAAGTACCCCTTGCTCTTTAATAATTCTGTAGCCACAAGCTGATTAACCTGATTGTCTTCAGCAAGTAAGATATATCCTTCTTTTTGTGTATATTCTATGGCTTCTTCATGAGTTTGTTCAAGGGGTTCACTAGTGCTTTTATCAAAGGCTACCGTAAAGAAAAATGTGGCGCCTTTGCCAAGCTCGCTCTCAATCCAAATTTGACCGCCCATAAGTTCTACCAGTTGCTTGCTGATAGCAAGTCCAAGGCCTGTGCCTCCATATTTTCGAGTTACAGAGCTGTCAACCTGACTAAAAGCTGAAAAAAGTCGTTGCTGCTGCTCTTCATCAAGTCCAATTCCTGTATCTTTTACGGAGAAGAGCAAATGTACTTTACCGTCAGCTTCTTTTATTTTTTCAACTGCTAAGGCAACACTTCCTTTATCTGTAAATTTAATAGCATTATTTACAAGGTTAAGTAATACTTGTTTTAGACGTAAGGGGTCGCCTGTGAGTGTGAGCTTTGCTAAATTATTATGCTCTATCAAGAAAGACAAATTCTTCTTTTCAGCATTATGTATAGTGAGCACTTCTACTTTTTCTATAATTTCCTGTACTGCAAAGTTGATATATTCAAGTTCAAGTTTGCCTGTTCCTATTTTTGAAAAGTCCAAAATATCATTGATAATTTGTACAAGATCCTCAGATGCTTTTAGAGCTTTTTCAACATAATTTCTTTGTGCATTTTCTAATGATGTTTGCAAAACTAAGTGCAGCAGACCTGATATGCCATTTAAAGGGGTGCGAATTTCATGACTCATATTGGCCAAAAATTGGCTTTTTACTGTATTGGCACTTTCAGCCTCTTCTTTTGCGAGTATTATCTCAGTATTGTCATGAATATATACAATATGCCCTTCAGAAGACTGTTGCTTATCTATTATAGGAATGATAGAAATTTCATAAATACGTTCTTGTGCATTTGCCGGAAAAGTTATGCGTTCTACAAAATTTTCAGGAGTGTTAGTTTGTAATACGGATGCAAATTTGTCTTCAAATTCTTGAATAAGTGTTGGCGAAAGAATAGTATTGAAAATCTCTTGTATATGTTTTCCTTTTATAAAGGATAACTCCATAAAACAAGATACAAAAAGAAATTTTTTGGTACAATATACAAGGCGGCTATTTTTATCAAAAATTAATATATTTGTGGGGCTATTATCAAGTAATAATGTTATATATTTTTCTAATTCTTTTTGATGCGAAGTAAGCATTTTATTTACATTTTCTGTGCTATCAATGCTTAATTTTACACGCTTCATGAGGTTTTCAGTTTCGCGTAGTTTTCTCTTTAGTGCCCTGTTTTCTTTTAGTAATTTTGAATTTTCTTCTGCAATTACTGTATTTTCGTTTTTTTCTTGAACTGTCATAATAAAATCACCTGAACCACTTGCTAAAGCTTTCTTAACGTAAAAAGTTATATTTCATAAATTATAGTATGCAAATTATAAAAGTAAAATTATGGAAACGGCTTATAATGTTATTTTCTTGATCTTGTACAGGGCAAATTTCTCCAGCTGAATAAGCACTGTGAAAGGGGACTTTGTCTCCAATTTTTTCTTGTATTACATCGCTTTCAAGTAAATAATCTAAGCCCAATATGGCAAGGCGACCAAAGCAAGAAAATATTATTACTCCATTTATGTTATGAAGTTTAGCTACTTGATCTATGGCTTGACCTGCTATAAGGCGAACATCGTCTTTGTTTAAGCTACCTATCATGAGCTTACACCCTTGCGGGACACTTCCGCCGCAAACAATATTACGATCTTGATCTAATACTAACGCTGCACGGCTTATAAGTGGCGTACCATCATTGTAATCTGCCATAAGAGGCGTGCTAAAAAAACCTTCAACAGAATTATTATTAAGAACATTAATAGATGACAAATAATCAGCTGCAGGCATATCATTAATTTTTTTTATGATATTTCCTTCAGATGAAGTCACTATAAAATTATGTGAAGAGACATTATCTTCAATTAAAGAAGAAAATATGAAGCGTGGATGTATATTGCCACTAACAACCAGCATTGAAAATTGTTTAGTTAAGTAATTGCCATTGTATATGGAAAAAGAATTTTCATACGTTACAATATCTTCTGGGCAAGCATTAGAACCAAAAATAGGGACATTATTAAAAAAAGTCGAAATTTCGTCAATAATATCTTCACTATTATTAGCTATGTGCATGGGAGCAAAAAACAAAATAAGTTTTGGATCTGTTTCAAGGGTTGACAGGGCCTCATTGCACGCTTTTGTTGCAATTTCTTGGGTATTAGTTTCATCCCATATGTCGCTACAAACAGTGGTAAATTGACAATCATCAGCAGTTAAAACAGATAAACATAAAAGCGCACTTCCAGATTCTGTGTTAATAGCATTGTTAAGTGTTGTCATCCCTACCACAGAAAAAGGCAAAGCCTTGCATATTTTTGCTGCAGTATCAGTTTCGATAAAATCGTAAGAACAAGTAATAAAAGCTGCTGCATTTTTTAACAGCTGATTATCTAAGTCTAGCTGTTCAAGAATCTCTTCAATAGCAACTTGAACATCATCTATTTCAAAGGTGTAAGCGTTAAGCATTTTCATAATATTATCCTTACTATTACTGATTCACCAAAAACTACGAGCAATGAGACACTATATTTGTAAAATATGCAAGATTTTTTTAGTCACGAATCTAGTAACTCTATAAAATAATTAGCTCTATAAAAGCTGCAAGACAAGAATACATTTCCTATGGATAATAGTATTTGTATACAGAAATCTTAGATTGTGATGATGCAATAACAATGAGTATATACAGCGTTCTATAAACGACTGTTGTCATCACCTTGTTCAGTGGCATTGCCTTCGCTGTTTGCTGGGGCAATATCAATGGCATGCACTGTGGCTACATCTAGAATAGGTACGGTGTGTACTTGTGTAGGTGGAAGTTGTATACTGCCCTTGTCAACAATAATTTGCCCTGTTTTTTCAAGAACTTCTCTTCTGAAGGCGTATTCTTCTTGCATGTGTTTTGTGCGATAGGCAAACCATGTTCGCCCAAGATAGGCAATGCACCAAGCGCCGGCAAATCCGCCAATAATCCATGGCAAATAGGCTTCAAGGCGACTGGCAGTTTCAATAAGCATTTGAATAGCCCCGTCCACATAAAAAAGTGCGACTCCAAGCAATAAAATGCCCACAAGTAATACGGCAGTGGGGGCTCCTTGGATAATGGCATAAACCTTACGCAAACGTGTAGGGAGTTCTTTTCGCCATGCTTCGTCTTCTTCTATGTTCTTGCCTCGTAAGGATCTGAAGAGCCCAACGCCAGCTAAATGTACAATAAGCAGCAGTGCCGCTGGAGCAAGTATGGCTGCCAATGCATAGCCAAGCCAGGGAAATTGAAACTGAGGGGGTGCACCGTTTGTGCCTGGTTCTGCGTGAATGATTCCGTAAAAAAATGCCACGGCACCCACCACGAGCTCTAACATAAAAATGGCTATAGATAGATAAAACAATAAATCTTTATGCTGCTTATTGTACCAAAACTCAGTAATGGTTTCGGTAGAAATTTTAGATTTTTGTGAGCCATGTTCTTCTTGAGTTTGTGTTTGTTCTTTAGGCTTATCATCTGTATGGTGTATATGTTCTTTCATAACGTAATGCTGTTCATTAGCAGGGGTTAAAATGAATGTGGGTTCAGTATTCTATGCTGTAATGCGGTAAGTGGCAAGCGCAAGCCTATTGATTTATTTTTTTGCTTTTGCATAGTTGAACAAGATTCATTGTGCGGAGTCTTATGGAGCGTTGACAGCAGTCAATGCGACCGATAAATCAAGAGTAGGCGCAATTTACTTGCGCCGTTAAGCGAGTGATTTTCGTGCCTTTTAGTCCTGCACTGTAAATTTTTTGTTTTGAAAACTTTTT
>CAYJOQ010000200.1:0-4541 GCA_964371825.1 uncultured Desulfovibrionaceae bacterium | reverse complement strand
AATAAATTCAGGTTCTCTTCTTTCAAGATTTTTTCGACGCATAGGTGTGTGCATAATTATCATCCTTAAATACATTAAATTTGTGTTACCTTCTTCATGAAAGCCTATTCGTGAGTATGATATAGAGCTTTATTATTAAGAAGTGAATGCTCATAACACATGTTGCAAAATATATCCTGAAACACGTTTTTTTACAACCATACAGACAAGAGTTAAGCAAACCTATCAACTCATTAAAAAATGTAAACTATGTCATCAGATTGATGTTTTGTTCCGCTGCGCGACAAGCAACATCCTGTGACATACTGTTCTATTTGTAAAAAGTATGTAAAAAAATAAAAAAACAACTCGTTATTGATATTTTTTTAAACAGAATTTTCCAACTGGCTGTTAATATATCATCCTCTTAGTCATACCACCATCAACAACAATATTAGCACCATTTATAAAATCATTTTCAGGGTTTGCCAAAAACAAACAAACATTGGAAATATCGCGAGGTATTCCTACTCGATTTGATGGATGTATTGTATGGTCACGCTCTTCAAGTTCTTTCCATGCACCAGTACAGATATGCCCAGGGCTTATGGCATTTACTGTAATATTTGTACCTCGTAAAGAAACACAAAGAGAGTTTGTAAGCGAGACAATACCACCTTTACTCATTCCATAAAGCTCCCAGTCTTCCATATTTTGATGCCATCTTGTAGAAGATATATTTATTATACGACCATAATCTTCGCCTTCATTAAGCCGTATAAATTCTTTGGCACATAAAAATGCTCCACGTAAATTAGTATCCATAACAGTATTGTAGTCTTCAAGGCTTACTTCGCGTATATGTTTTACAAAAACAGATACAGCACCATTGTTAATTAAAATATGTGCCTTAGTATATTTTTCTTTTATATAACAAAATGCTTTTTCAATTGATTTTGGATTTGCAAGATTTGTTTCTAAAAAATCTATACCATTTTCTTGTATTGGGTTAATATCTAAAACAATAACTTTATGCCCTTCTTTAAGAAATCTTTGTGCCATGTCCTTGCCTAAGCCCTGTGCACCGCCGGTAATAATACATACCTTCATAATTATACCTCAATACCAAAATTTAGTACGCAACGTATCATTGCATACTATGAAAATAAAACACATCATCAACATAGTCTACTCTGAACAACACCTTTTCACGTATTTTTCAGCGCCCACTACGCAGACATAAAAAAAATTTTACTTTGCAATTATAAAATGTTATATAATTTTATACCGCTGAAAAGCTTAGGGCATTGCCCTAAAAATTATAGCATAATGTATTATGGAAGGATTTTTCTATACATGCAGCTTTATTAAACTGCGTTGTATAGTACAAGAAAGAGGAGAATGTATATGAAATCATTTATAGTGATATTTATGCTGGTATTGTGGACACACGCCGATTATGCCTTTGCTGATGATGATATGCCTATTGTAAAAGACATTATGGAACTTATGGAACTTGATGACAGAGATGACGACAGGGATGATGATAGGGACGATGACAGGGATGATGATAGGGATGACGATAGAGATGATGACAGGGATGATGATAGGGATGATGATAGGGATGACGATAGAGATGATGACAGGGATGATGACTAAGAGTACTCTGCTATAATACACAAAAGAAAATTTTTACAGCCAAGGCCCATGCATGAATGTATGATGGCCTTGGCTGTTATATAAAAAAGCATATTCTTAATTCACTTTTTACCACCAACTGATGCATCTTTTTGTAACAATTTTTAGCTACTTTTCTTTGCTTTTAAAGAATTACGAAGCCACGCATACCATTCTTCAAGTCCCTGCTCAGAGCGACAAGAAATTTCAAATATAGGTAAATTCTTATTAAGTTTGGTTGAAAATTCTTTTGCACGTGCTACATCAAAGTCTACATAGGGTAATAAATCTACCTTATTAAGAATCATCGCCTCGGCTAAATTAAAGAGCAATGGGTATTTTTCAGGCTTATCATCTCCTTCAGTAACACTCAAAAGAGCCACTTTGGCATCTTCACCGCAGTCAAATTCTACCGGGCATACCAAGTTACCTACATTTTCTATGAAAAGAATATCAGTGGCATCTAAATCAAAAAATTGTAGTGTATTTTTTACCATATTACTGTCTAGATGACATCCACCATCGGTATTGATTTGTACAGCCTTAGCACCAGTTGCCGCTACACGGCGTGCGTCATTATCCGTTTGTAAGTCTCCTTCAATAACGGCCATACAAAACTCATCACGAAGGTCAGTGAGTGTTCGCTCTAATAAGGATGTTTTGCCAGCGCCAGGAGAGCTTATAAGATTAAGCACCAAGATATTGTGTTGTGCAAAAAGGGAACGCAATTGTGCTGCCACTTTGTCATTGGCCTCAAGTACATTTCTAACTACAGGAATTTCCATAATACTCTCTTATTCGGCTTCTAAATGTTGAATGTTAAGTTCGCGCCCTGTTATGACTTCGTGACCAATGCTTACAGCACAAGAAGGACAGGGCACAAAGATATTATCGTCGGGCGGTGTGAAGATTACATCACATGCGCTACAACGTAAGGTTAAAGGCACCTCTTCTAGTTTAAGCTCTGCACCT
The DNA here is from genome assembly GCA_964371825.1 of uncultured Desulfovibrionaceae bacterium. Taxonomy (GTDB): domain Bacteria; phylum Desulfobacterota; class Desulfovibrionia; order Desulfovibrionales; family Desulfovibrionaceae; genus CAYJAD01. The sequence goes on along the minus strand of CAYJOQ010000200.1, from coordinate 1,913 downwards.
TCATGGGGACTGCCCTTAATGATGGCTTCAAAGCAAAACCGCAAAGAATCAGGCACAACTTGTGACAGTGCTCCATAACGAATATGAATAAGGCTTAACTTGGTACAACCATGTTTTGCCATTTCTTCGTTAACAATACCGAGAATACTTTCTGCTATTGACATTTCATGCATCCTTATAGTGTAACCCAAAATAAGAGCCTAGTCTAGTGAGTACACAGCTATGCAAAGACATGAGTAGTAACAAATTTTGCAGTAAGCTTCTTTAAATGAAGGCTAAAAAGTGTTTAAGCAAAGCACATATGCAAACGCACCAAAGCAAATGTGAAAACGTGTTGTGCAGCCTCTACTAATTAATTGATAATTATAATAAAAATACATTGATGATAAAAAATACTCACGTCTTAGTCTTGATTTTAGGCTTATAATTATTTATTGGAAAAGCATGTTAGCATTAGCAACGTGCTTTTAAGCATAATGATGAGGTCATTATGCGAATACTTTGGCTGTCAGTGATGGCACTAAAAAAGGTTAATTCATATGGATAGAGATTTTATTGGTGTATATTCTCGTGTAGTGCAAGGCATGAAAACATATTTTTATGTTTGGCAAAAGGGAGATATGTATAGCGTTCAAAGATTAGATAAACAATTTAACGCTACAGACATTCTCAAAACTCTTGACGAAAAAAATTTCAAAAATCTCTTTGTGCATGAACCCAACATTCGCCAAAGACCTGGAGCGAGAAAAGTTCTTAATGTTGAAGAAACATTAGAAAACTTACCTAAGGGCGGCAAGGTTGAAGATGTTTTACGCGAGCATTTTAGAAAGGCCCTACTACGGCTGCGTCGTGCAGATTCTAAAGCTTCAGGACTTGCTTCTATACAAACTCTTTTAGAAGTAGAAGAAGGTATTACACCAGAACATAAGCACTTATTTATGGAATTTGGCGTAAATATGCGCAAAAATCAATATTATGATGAAGCATTGGCATTTTGTAAACGCAGCTTAAGCCTTGCCCCACAAGATGATCATGCACATTTTAATGCTGCCCGTATACTTATGGATATGGGGCGTTATGACGAAGCAGAGCAACATCTTTTGACTGCACAAGACATCAATAATAATGTTATTTATAGAAAGGCACTTGCCCACATTGAACGTATTCGCCTGCAGCCTATGGATACTGAAACCTTAAGAAAACTCTTAGATGAAGAATTGTTTTAATATGTTCTCATAAACATTTGAAGGTTGATGCACATATTTATCTTGCACCATAAGCAATAATTCTTTATGAATTGCCTATCGAGAACACATCTTGCGCTCGTAGCTCAGTTGGATAGAGCGATAGCCTCCTAAGCTGTAGGCCCCAGGTTCGATTCCTGGCGGGCGCACCACTTAAAAGCCTTATAAAACCTCATATAATAATCAAATCTAAAAAACGCGCTTCCACGCATTTTTATACAGGCACAATTCAATGCTGGCTCATTTTGCGCGGCGTAAAATTTTCTTTTCTGAAAATTTTGATAGTCGACACGTAAATACAGCCTTGTTGTATGATAAAAACTTATATTTCAGCATGTTTGTTTTTCAGTGTCGACTATCTAACAAAGCATTCATACTTTATACAGTTACTACTTTCAAAATATGCGTGCAAACTTTACAAGTGTCACAAATGCTGATATGAGGAAGACATTGTACTTTTTTATACAAACCATTAATCCCCTTTTACCAACTACTTAAGGAAATAAGCTATGCCGTCATTCTCATTTATTATTAAAGATACGCAAGGTATTCACGCAAGACCAGCGGGGCTTCTTGTAAAAGAATTACAAAAATTTTCTTCACAAATATCTATCCAAAAAGGCGAAAAAAAAGCTGATGGAAAAAAACTTTTTACGGTTATGGCTTTAG
>CAYJOQ010000199.1:0-4605 GCA_964371825.1 uncultured Desulfovibrionaceae bacterium | reverse complement strand
GAGTGGACGTGCCTTTCTGAAACACGCATGGAAATGCGTTTTTCAGCATCGACTATCATAATTTAAGACTCCTGCACAATTCATTGTGCGGAGTCTTATGGAGCGTTGACCGCAGTCAATGCGACCGATAAATCAAGAGTAGGCGCAATTTACTTGCGCTGTTAAGCGATTGATTTTCGTGCCTTTTAGTCCTGCACTGTAAATTTTTTGTTTTGAAAACTTTTTTACAATTTTCACAAAATTATACTGAAAAAGTAATTGTGCAGGACTCTTATTTGGAGTGAGCGTGACTTTCTGAAACACGCATGGAAATGCGTTTTTCAGCATCGACTATTTGTCTATTACGTGGGCACTGAAAAACAGCATACATATTTGCAATGGAAAGTGTTGTTTCAAAAAAAGTGTGAAAAAATATTTTTTATGTGGCGCAAAATATTTGTTTGGAATGTATGAATGGGAAAAATATGAGCACAGAACCCTTGCTGGAAGTGGTAGCAGGTATTATTTGGCACCAAGGGAGATACTTGGCAGCCCAAAGGCCGGCGCATACTTTGCATGCTGGCTTTTGGGAATTTCCTGGAGGTAAGGTGGAAGCGGGGGAAAGCTGTGAACAGGCGCTTGCTAGAGAACTTTTAGAAGAATTGCAGATAATTATTAAAAATCCTTGCTATTGGCAAAGCGTTGTACATAGATATCCTGAGCGCATGGTACGTGTGCATTTTTATCATGTACACGCATTTGCAGGCCAAGCTCAAGGCCTTGAGGGGCAAACTCTTTGCTGGCTTTTGCCAAAAGAAGGCCCCAATATGCCTTTTTTAGAAGCCGATAAGGGGCTTGTGCAAGAGCTTGTGGAGTATACATTTTAGCAAAAAATGTGTAGACTTTTTTCTCAGCGCTCTTGCTTATGCGGTATAAAGAGCCTTGGTTGTCGCCTATATTTTTGATGTACATGGTATTTGGAATGATTGTGCACTCATGAAGGTACGAGACTTGTACAATTGTGTTTTATATTTCACTATATTAAAGGGGAAGGTTATGTCTAAAAAATTACGCGTAGCTGTTGTGGGAGCTACAGGAGCTGTTGGGCGTGAAATGTTAAAAACGCTGCACGAAAGGCAATTTCCTGCCGATGAAATTGTGCCCTTTGCTTCTGCTCGCTCTGCCGGCAATATGGTAGAATATGGCGATAATCAATTGATTGTACAAGAGTTGAAAGAAGATGTTTTTACAGGTTTTGATATAGCTATTTTTTCTGCTGGTGGCGGAACCTCTGAAAAATTTGCGCCTCATGCTGCTGCGGCAGGTTGTGTGGTTATTGATAATTCTTCAGCATGGCGTATGGATGCGCGTTGTCCACTGGTTGTTCCAGAAGTTAATGCACACGCACTTGCAGAACATAATGGCATTATTGCTAATCCTAATTGTTCAACTATTCAGATGGTTGTAGCGTTAAAGCCTTTGCATGATGTGGCAACTATTAAGCGCGTAATTGTGTCTACCTATCAGGCTGTATCGGGTACTGGGCAAAAAGCTATTGAAGAACTCGAAACACAAGTGCGACAAATGTTTAATATGCAAGATCCTGATGTGCATGTATATCCGCATCGCATAGCCTTTAACTGCTTGCCGCATATTGATGTCTTTCTTGAGAATGATTACACCAAGGAAGAAATGAAAATGGTGCACGAAACATGTAAAATATTGGAAGATGCGCAAGTTAAAGTTACTGCAACGTGTGTGCGGGTTCCGGTATTTTATGGTCACTCAGAATCAGTAAATATTGAAACAGAAAAAAAACTTACCGCTAAGGAAGCTCGTGCCATCTTATCTAGGGCGCCCGGTGTGCAAGTGTATGATAATCCACAAGAAAAAATGTATCCTATGCCTATTGATGCCGCCGGTGAAGATATGACCTTTGTTGGACGCATTCGCGAAGATGAAACCATTGACAATGGTTTACATCTTTGGATTGTTGCCGATAATATCCGCAAGGGTGCGGCATTAAATGCAGTGCAAATAGCCGAAACTCTCGTTGAGCGTGATTTACTTGGTGTACAAAATCCTTCGTTATTTTTGCAAAAGTAGGAATTATAATATAATGCAATTATTGGATTCTAAGGCTTATTTAGACAAACTTTTGGCAGTGCCGCGCCCTGGATCTGAAAAAATTCTTGCTTTTTATGAGCATAGGGTAGGTAGTATTTGCAAGGATGCTCGCTTGCTTCTTGCTCCTCTTGATGATCATCTTTGTCATCGTGGAGACGGAGTTTTTGAAAGTATTTCGTATGTGAATGGACGTTTGTTCCAATGGGCTGCGCATATGGAGCGTATGCAAAAATCTGCACAAGGTTTACGCATAACGCCGCCTTGCCCTTGGGAAGAGGTGGAGCAAATTATTTTGCAGGTGGTGCGCGCAAGTGAGAGTTCTGATGGCTCAGTTCGAGTACTTATCGGGCGCGGGCCGGGCGGCTTTGGAGTATCGCCTAAAGAATGTCCTACAGCCAGTTTGTATGTTGTGGCATTACGCAGTAAGAAAATCGACATGGATTGGTATATTAAAGGTCTCACGGCGTGTCGTTCACATATTCCTGCCAAGCAAACATATTTGGCAAAGATAAAAAATACCAATTATTTACCAAATGTGCTCATGGCAGAAGAGGCATTGCAAAAAAATGTGGATGTAGCGCTTTCGTTTAATGAACATGGGCATTTGGCTGAAGCTGCTGTTGCTAATGTAGGTATAGTGACAAAGGATGGTGTCCTTGCGTGCCCTACCTTTGATCATACCCTTGTAGGTACCACCTTATTGGCGGCACTTGAATGTGCAAAAGGGTATATTCCGACGGTGTTTAAAAATATTTGTGAAGAAGATATTTGGGAAGCACAAGAATTATTGCTTTTTGGCTCTACACCTCTTTGTGTTGGGGTCACGCACTATGAAGGTAAGGCCATTGGGCAATGGGAGAGCACGCGCTGTACAGGGCCTGTGGCACAAGTGTTGCGCGAACGCTTATTGCAAAAACTTTGGGACGAAGGAGAGGCTTTTTAGTGGATACAGCACGGACCTTATCAGAACAAGATGCAGAGCAAAAATCAAAAAATGAAGTAGAAGACATGTCTTCCCTTCATGTTTCATCTTCTGCTTCGTCCTTGCCATTACATCCTTCTAAGGAATCTTCTGATGCTGCACAAAGCCAAGCTCAGGAGGAGAATGTAGCACAAGATATTGCTGCGCCCTCACATGCGGTACTTTTGGTAGATTTAAACCCGATTTTTGGCGAGGTGCAAAAAACACTATTGGCCATAGCTTCCACCTTGCACAGGCAAGGCCTTGCCGTGCATGTGGCATGCCCAGAAAAAAGCCTTCTTGCTAGTAAAATTCAAGAGCTTGGCTATGCGTATATTCGTTTGCCGGCTGGGGATGAACCATCGCATCATGTGCGCATTAAAAAACCCGGTTATTTCACTGCGTGGCGAGTACATTTTTCATTAAGAAAAATACGGCACCTTTGTATTCATGTTTTCCACCCCCAAGCATTGATTTTTGCCAATCGTATCAGCAAAAAACGTACTACACATACGCCAATACTACATAGTTGCTTTGTTCTGCCAAAAGAAACAACGCAACGATCTGTTTTGCCAAAGCAATGGCATGTGGCGCATGCTACTATTGTGCAATCTTCCCTTGTGCAAGCACAACTAATACAGGCAGGCATGGCACCGGAAAAGGTGTATGTTATCCCCATGGCGTATGCATGTACTGTAGAGTATGATGTAACACGTTTTGCCACCTTGCCTAGGCGCTGCATATTTTTAGTGCTAGAGCCACTCTTTTTCTTCGATGCAGGGCAAGTAGCGAAGGGCGCAGAGCGAACTGCCGCGAATGAGCATAAAATACATGATCAAAAAGAGCGCGGCATTGATACTGTCTTAAAAGCCATGGCAAGCATATGGCAGCATCCTCATATTCCTGAATGGGAAGTACGCATTATAGGTGAAGGGCCGGCGTTTAATGCCATATTGCAAGAGGCACAAAACTTAGGGGTTATTTCACGCTTGGCCTTGCTTGGCCCCCAAGAACCACAAGTGGTGCTACCTCAAGGCCATATAATGCTTTGCCCAAGTGTTCTTCCTGAGGGCAATGTTTCCTCGCTCATGGCCGCGTGGTATGCATGCATGCCGGTTATTGCTAGTGCTGTTCCGGGGCATTTGGAAACATTTGCGCACACTGATTTTAGCCAAGGGCTTGTCTCCTTTGCTCCTGCCGATGCGCAAGGCCTTGCCGCTGCCATGATACAACTGTTGCAAGATGCAAAAGCTTTACAAAGTGCAGCGCAAAAAAGTGCCTCTATGCATGATTATGCACAGATGCATCGCTTACAAAAAGAATATATTGCAGTGTATAGGCAAGTTTTTTTGCAGGATGAACAACAATCATAAATTGCACTGCCCATGATAGAGAGTCCTGCATAATTATTTTCCAATTTTATTTTTGTGCTTTTGCAATAAATTTTCTTAAGTTTGAAAATTTACTTGTGCAGGACAAAAGACACAAAAATCAATCGCTTAACTGCGCAAGTGAATTGCGCTTACTCTTGATTTTTG
>CAYJOQ010000198.1:0-4706 GCA_964371825.1 uncultured Desulfovibrionaceae bacterium | reverse complement strand
ATCAACTACTATAGTCAGCACTGAAAAACTACGCAAACCATTGTGATTACAAACACTCACACATTAATAGTTCACAGAAAAATTGCCGTAAACAAAGCATGTAATGCGATTTTTGGGCAATTTATCGACACTATTGCACCTGTTTTTCACGTGTTGACTAACAAAATTTTTCTATAAGAAAAATTTTGCGTGCCGTAAAATGAGCCAGAACTTGCTTCTGGCGGCCGCAAAGCGGCATTTGTAGGCAACGTGCCTTTCTGAACAACACATGAAAATGTGTTGTTCAGCATCAACTACTATAGACTCATCGCTGCATGCCAACCTGTAGATAAAGCTACACCATTACCGCATTTTTCTAAAGGCATATCATAGCCCGCAAGTGTTCGACCTGCCACATGTACATTATGTAAAATTTCATTACCTTGTGCATCCACAGGTAACAGCCTTGCATTAACCTTAACACCCATGATGGCAAAAGCGTGTTGTCCAAAAACTGTATCACCTGCCCACGCTTCTGGGTCATTTGGCACATCAATGGGTATTTGAAAGATACTTTCCCAAGCTTTACCAGGGCTTGTTTCTATGCCCGCACCAAGAACACCACCTGTTGCCAAAATAACACTATCAGCCTTATGGGTACTTACGCCCACTTCACTTTGCGCCGAGAGCGCAACGCAAAAACCATTTTCAACATGCCCCTGAACAACTTTTGCATTTTCAATAATTTGCACCCCAAGTTGACGTAAGGCACGCATTAAAACAGTATGAATACGAATGCCACCTACTCCAGGCGGTAAGCAAGCCATTTCAATGAGTGGACACCCTATAACATGTTGTACCTGAGCCAAAAAAGACGCAGATGTATTTTGCAAGGAGGGCTTTGCGCCACAAATGGGCGGAATAAGCACAGCATCCATACCCTTTGCCAAAAGAAATAAATGTTGCATCAGCCATTGTTTTCCCTGTGGTCTATCCACATGCCTTGCCACATCTAGCGGGCTTAAAGCCCGATACGTATTACCAAGAGGTGCTGGTAGCATAGCAGTTGTAAACACTACATCTTTAAACATGGCGTATTTACTCAATTGTTCCGCTATCAACTTTGGAAAACAATCTCGTAATGTTTCAACACCTACAATTAATATTTTTTTTGCCGTACGTAGCGATGCTGCATAATTTGTAGCCGCACACATGTACGTAGGTTTTAATGTGCCCATAATAGTGGGAATAAGCACATTATGTTCTTGCGCATTAACTTGTAAATCATGCCCTTGCATTGCGCATACTTCTTGTAAAAGTGCCAATGCGCGACGAATGCCCGCCTCTCCTACAATACTATATGGATGTTGAGGACCTAACTTTGCTAGGTATGCAAAGGGCGAGCCCTGTACAGCATGCATGTGGCCGCTTTGCGTATCGCGCACATAGCCAAGCACATCCACACAGCCACTACCAATGGACAAAGAACCTGCACCGGTAGCCAAAAGTACCACCTTATGCCCTTCCTTAGCAGCAGTGTATGCAGCCATAAGCCCTGCCATACCCATGCCAATTACAAGAACGCGCTTAGCCGATGTTTGTTGGCTTTGTAGGCATGTATTAGCTGTCGTTTGCTTCAAACTGCTCATTCTCTGCTCCGTCTAGATTAAAAGTAGCGGCATATAGCGCACGGCCAAGCTCTAGTTCTTGTAGCTGCGTTCCCCAAAGGGCCGGCTTTAAGCCTTTCCAACGCTCTTGTAAAAATGAACGAACATTAGCTGTAGGTTTTAAAGCTACAACAATATTTTTTTCACTTAGTTCACCTACAGTGCGCAAAGAGCAAAAAATTCCCTGACATGTTCCCATACCAAGGCGAGTACGTAAGCGAATATCTGTAAGGCTATGGGTGGCGGAATCGGCAGCCACAAAATCCACCTCAGCACGACTTACCATTTCACATTCACACATAAAGGTGCTGCTTTGGTTTTCTATAGCCAACTCTACCACTTGAGTAAACGCATCACCAAGCCTATCCTCCATAAGCTGTATTTGCCCTGAGGGGAAAATTTTCTTTGCTTTTTCACGTATTTCTTGTGATGGCTCAAGCACTAAAGGCTCTAAAGCCGTACGACACGGTTCAGTAATACCAAAGTGTGCACACACCACATCAGACATTTTTTCTGCCATCAAGCGATATGTTGTAAGCTTGCCGCCAAAGATACTAGCCATGCCAAGCAAGCCATCATTCTTGTGATTTACAATATGAAAATTACGACTAATTGCACGTCCCGTGCAAGCAGCATTTGGTGTGTATAATGGACGAGTACCGGAAAATGCACGTAAAATACGATATGTTTCAAGCTGGGGAAAAAGGGGTTTGCCAATTTCTAAAAGCCGCATAACATCAGCACTGGTAGGACGCGTATCGTCTGGAGCCTTAGCTGGCGTTGATGTGGTCCCAAGAATAGTCACAGAACCATGAGGAACAAAAATATCGCCATCGGCACTTTCATGTAAGCGGTTAATAACTCGAGAGGTAAAACGATGATTAAAAACTATTAACGTGCCTCTGTCGGGAGACACTTGCACATCAAGTCCAGCAAGTTGCGCCACCTGCCCAGACCAAGAACCAGTAGCGTTCACCAAAAAAGAACATCGAATGGAAAACGTTTCTCCGGTCAGCATATTTTGCGCAGTCACACCCTTTACTGCACCGCCTTCAGTGTCAATGCCCACAACCTTATGATATGTAAAAAATTCTCCCCCGTGACGACGCGCTGCCATGGCGTTATGCCACACAAGCCTAAATCCATCAACACAAGAGTCAGGCACTCGAAAAACCTTCTTCATTCCAGAAGCTAGATTAGGTTCAAGCCTTTGAGCTTCTTTAACATCTACAGGCGACACATCTATGCCTGCCACAGCGCAAGCTTTAAGCCAAGGCTCAGCAAAAGCAACATCATCATGGGCAGTTACAATAAAAAAGCCCTCTGTTTCTTCTATACATTGACGCCCCATGGTGCGCAAAATTGTATTTTCTTCAATGCATTCACGCGCAGCTTCACTGTCATGCACAGCATATCGACCACCGCTATGCAATAGCCCATGAAATCGCGAAGAAGTACCATGAGCAAGGCCGCCTTGCTCTAATAAAATAACCTTAAGGCCACGCATGCTTAAATCACGCAATATGCCAATACCTGTAGCTCCTCCGCCAATGACAACAACATGACATTCTTTCATGGCAACACCCTTACATAAAAAAACACAGTATTTTACAATACTAGTAATAATTTGCCACATATTGTCAAGCACATTACATAGTCGATACTGAACAACACATTTTCATGTGTTGTTCAGACAGATTGATGACAAACCTCACTTTGTGGCGTTTGCGCCGCTATTGTCAGCAAAGCTGTCAAGCGAAAAGGCACGAAAATCAATCGTTTAACGACGCAAATAAATTGCGCCTACTCTTGATTTATCGAGGCATGTTGCCTCCACATGCCGCTTTGCGGCCGCCAGAAGCAAGCAAAGTTCGTAATACTGTTACGCGTTGGAATATGTTAAGGCTAGACAAGCCCCTTCTTAATAAATCATCATAAGCGCATAATATCATTATATGTTCCCAAAATCATCAATAAAAGAATTATGGCAAGACCTATGCGCTGAAAATTCTTTTGTATGCTCTCTGAAATGGGACGTCCTCTAATTCCTTCAATAGCAAACATAAGCACATGTCCGCCATCAAGCACCGGTAATGGCAGTAAATTTACTACAGCTAAATTTACGCTAATAACTGCAATTAAAACGAGTAAGGTTGAAAGGCCTTTTTCTGCGTGATCGCTGATGGTTTGGGAAATCATTATAGGTCCCCCAATGGCATCAGAAGGCAAGGATCCTGCAATGAGCATATAGAAAGCTCTCCCTGTCTCCACAGTTGTTTGCCACGTCACTGAAAGCCCTTCTAAGGCAGAATCCACTCCATTGAGTTCTAACTTTTGCCATGGGCCTTTAGGATTAATTCCTAAAAAACCTACAGGCTTAGTATCTCCAAAGATAGATTGCTGCATGCGCCGTTCAGGCGTAACATTAAGTGTCATTTCATTGCCATCTCGTAACAATACTATTTCAAAGGGTTTTCCTTCAGTAGCTGCCACTTGATTGACCACATCATCCCAATAGACAATGTCCATACCAGCAATTTTTATAATACTGTCCCCTGTTCGTAAATCTGCCTTTTCCGCAGGGCTTGCAGGCACAACACTACCAACCACAGGTAATAGTACGCTTAGGCCATTATACCAGAACACACCCCAAAAAAGTACGAATGCTAACAACATATTGGCCACGGGCCCTGCCATTACCACAAGAATTCTGGCCAAAATAGACGCCTCTTCAAACGTTTTTCCTGGTGCATTTTCTGTTGAATCTGCATCATTAAAGGAAACATAACCACCTAAAGGAATAAGAGAAAGCCTGTATTCTGTTCCACGAAAAACACGCGAGGTGATCTTTGGACCAAAACCTAAGGAAAAAACCCTCACACCAATGCCAAACAATTTTGCAGTTACAAGGTGGCCAAGCTCATGAAAAAACACCAAGGCACCAAGAGTTATTATAATGATAAATACGTTTGTCATAAAAATACCTTTATATATTTAACTTAGTTGATAAATCAAAAGTAGGCGCAATTTATTTGCGCCGTTAAACGATTGATTTTCGTG
>CAYJOQ010000197.1:0-4748 GCA_964371825.1 uncultured Desulfovibrionaceae bacterium | reverse complement strand
CAACGTGCCTTTCTGAACAACACATGAAAATGTGTTGTTCAGCATCAACTAATTATGCAGGACTCTCATTTCCATGTGTTCGACTACCTATTTCATTCTAGTACAATAGTCAATTGGCATATTTTCTGTGCAATGCATAAGATTTTTTATGCATACATGTTTATGTATACGGTTAACAAACATATACGTTGGCGAGAATTTGAACAGGAGTTACAGTACGCATAAGCGTATACAATACAAGGATGTATTGGACACATAAAGCTATATGCGTTTAAACATTTTTTCTAAATCATTAGCCGTAAAACGCAACACGCAAGGGCGCCCATGAGGGCAATATTCTCTATCCGGTACAGGTAGCCATTGCTGAATAAGTCCTATAGCTTCATCATAGGTAAGCTTCTGTCCGGCTTTAATGGCTGTTTTACAAGCTAAGGAAATAAAATATTTAGACATATCATCCTTGCGCCCTGCCAAGGCTTCGCGCACAAAATTTTGTGCAGCACCTTGCTCTAGCATTGGAGGAATGGCCTGTATATGCAGTGTAGGTTGTGTATAGTGCATTGTAAACCCAAGCTGCTCTAACACTGGCAAAAGCTCTTCTAAGCGCTCTTCTTCTGCAACATGCAAGGTAAGCTGCATGGGCAAAGCTAATAACTGTCCAGCACCAGGTAGTGTCTGCATGCGCGTATACAAAATTCTTTCATGCACTGCATGCTGATCTAAAAGCAATAAAGCCCCCGTTTGATCACGTAATACAAGATAGGTATTTTCGACTTGTCCCATGTAATGCATACCACAAAGGTCAGCCGCATCCCCTGAAGATTCAGGCTTTTGCCACTGTATGGACTGTGAAGAGGCAGGAGACATAGAAAAAGGCCCATCTTCATATCGAGTATTGCTTTCAAGGCAAGGCCCATAATGCGCGCTCTCTTCTTGTAAGCCAGAGGCGGCAAAAGAACCTTGCGCATGTGTTCTAGCAAAGGGATTAACATCAGCCTCAGGTTTTCCCACATAAGTGTGCTCTTCGGGCATATACTCAGCGCCAAAAACATCCTTTGCAGAATCTACGGGCAAAACAACTTCTGTGCCCATGGGCGGTGCATACATAGGAGCTGTAAGTTTTTGCCCCTGCATTATCCCATTTGTATCAATACGCCCCCAAAAACCTTGAGGTTTTGTGTTCATATCTGACGAATAAAGGTTCTGTTGCTGAGCATATTCGTCATGCTCCGGTGCAAAAGGTTGTGAACCGGAAAAAGCTTCTTGCTCTTTATCTAACATGGATACAAGAGCTCCTCGAACACAAGAAAAAACCGCAGAACTTTCTCTAAAACGAACCTCAGTTTTCGCCGGATGCACATTCACATCCACTTCTTGTGGATCTATTTCTAAAAAAAGAACTACTTGCGGAAAGTCCTTGGTAGTTAACCGCCCTTTATAGGCCTCACGCACCGCTGATGCTAAGGTTTTATCACTTACCGTGCGCCCGTTAACATAAAAAAGCATCCTGTCTGCACGCGGTTGACTCACATGAGGTAACGAAGCCATACCAAAAACTCGTATATCATGACGCGTATACGTAAAAGATCGCAAAGCATCCATGATTAACGGTGGCCACAACATATGCAAACGCTCAGCAAGCGATTGCCCAGACGGTAAGCATAAGGCTTCACGTTCACCAAGTTTTAAAGAAAAACCCACCTCAGCCTTAGCTAAAGCAAGACGCGTAAGCCATTCTTGAGCTTTTTTTGCCTCGGTAGCCGGAGTTTTTAAAAATTTTAATCGTGCAGGAATGTTTGAAAATAAATCACGCACCTCAACAACTGTTCCGCGAGGCAATGATGCAGGACCAACGTGACGCACATGCCCAAATTCTACCTCAAGACGGCTTGCAATGGGCAAGGAATTCGCTGCATTTGCAGCAACACTTGGCATATCGTGCACTATGGAAGTTATGGAAAAGCGCGAAACCGAAGCAATGCTTGGCAAGGCCTCACCACGAAAACCATAGGAGTAAATAGTTTGTAAGTCATCAAGATTATGAATTTTACTTGTTGCATGGCGCGTTACGGCAAGTTCTAATTCATGGGGGGCAATACCATGACCATTATCTTGAATACGAATAAGGCTTTGCCCTCCATTTTCAAGTTGAATACTCACCTCGCTAGCACCCGCATCAAGAGCATTTTCCACAAGCTCTTTCACCACCGATGCAGGACGCTCCACCACCTCTCCGGCAGCAATTTGATTGCGTAATTCGGGCGAAAGTAACCCTATCGTGCGTCTATTTTCCATATTTTGAGTATAACCTCTTAAAAAAAAATCAGCAAGAGGCTTGCACCTAGCGCACAAAAAGCGTATCGTAATATCATGTTAGGGTAACATAGACGATTATATATACCCTCTTTTCAGTTTTTGTTTCTTTAAGCGTTTATTTTAATTTTATTTATTGTTTACAAGTTTACGAATAAAAACCTTGCCTTTAAAAGTTCTGCTCTGCCCATCACTGCATTCAGAACTATGATTTAGGACTACTATTTTGAAAAAAGATATTGAAAAAATTATTATTAAGCCCAACCCTCAAATGCCAGACCCTGGCTTTGACCCAGAAATGCTCTTTGTAGAGTGTGGGAAGTGCGGTCAACCTGTATTGTGGGAAAAGGGGCGATCTACAGAAATATTGGCAGGTGCGGGTATTGACGCTCTTGAGCTTGACCCCCACTGCCTTCTCATCACCGATGGGTGCCCTCGTTGCTCAAACGGACAACGCTATAATGTACAAGTTTTTCGTGTAGAAGCGCCACACGCTTCTTGGGGAAACTATGGACGCTTTGGCACAGCATAATCTTTCATAAAACCTACTTTCACAACAAAAACAACGGCATTCCGTTGTTTTTGTTGTTTTTTTGCGTCTTTATTCATAAAACGCAAAATATTTTTTATATATGAAAGTCCTGCACAATTACTTTTTTTGCAAAAAAACCAACAAAGCACATTCTGGCTTATTTTACGTGGCGCAAAATTTTTCTTACAGAAATTTTCGTTAGCCAACACGTGAAAAGCCGGTGCATAGTGTCGAAAAATTGCCAAAAAGTCGCATTGCATGCTTTGTTTTTGGCAATTTTTCTGTGACCTCTTAAGGTGTGAATGCCTGTAGTTACCATAGTTTGTATGGTTTTTCAACGTTGACTGTAGTAAAAGCTTTGCAATGTGCCTTTTATGTAGTACACAACAATAAATATAAATTTTACTATATAAGGAATTTTATGAATACATCATTTTCTGCAAATTCACAAAATTTTATTACGCGCGTAGGTCGCAGATGTATACCACTGGTATTATTTGGCATCATATGCTTATTAGTAGCTTTTTTACCCTACAAAAATTCTAATGCATTTAATCCTCTTAATACACATCACCAAGAACTTAGGGGAAGGGTTATTTCTGTGGCAGATGGTGATACCCTACGCTTTAAAGATACACAGGGCAAAATACATAAAGTACGTCTTTATGGTATAGATTGCCCTGAAAAATCACAAGCATATGGTAAGGAGGCAAAAAATAGAGCTGAGGAACTTCTTATGCATCAAGAAATACATGTTAATGTTGTAGATATTGATCGGTATAAGCGTAGTGTAGGCATTGTTTTTTTACATGATGAAGCAAAACAAGATTCAAGTGTGCAAGAAATTTTAGTGCGCGAAGGGCTTGCCTGGGTATATCCACAATATTGTCGTCAAAAGGCCTTATGTACTTCTTTGGAAAAATTGCAAAACTCTGCTGCTAATCCATCGCAATTAGTAGGTTTATGGCAACAAGATTCTCCACTGCCTCCTTGGGAATATAGGAAAAATGCACGAAAAAAACGTAAATAGTCAGCACTGAAAAACAAATACACGTTTTGAAAAATGCATCAACGCTGAACAACACTTGAAGATGTATTGTTCAGCGTTGATGCTATTAAAACATGACCAGTAACAAGTACTTTGTACTCGTTACTGGTCAATATATACTATGTAGTACAGCTTTGTAGTACCTACAAAGCATGTATATTCTTATACCGTGATATTAAAATATGTCAAAAGTTCATTGGTTTCTTGAGAAAAGCTAGACGTAAAACGCATCAAAAGCTCTGGGGCAACACTTTCAGTACTGAGTACCTCGCGCTTCATGGTATCATCATTATCAAGACCCAATGTTTCCATCAAATCAGTAAAGTGATTATACATATTACCCCAAAGTTCTGCGTATTTTTCTGGGTCTTTTTCATAAATATTTCGATTGGGGTCACCAACAGTACCACCCAAACTAAACCCTTCTTCTACTTCTATACTGCTTAGCCATTCAAGCATATCATCAAAACCTTCTGTTGCGGGAAGTTTTTTTGATACTTTATCAAAGGCATATTCATTTTCAGTTCTGATATAAGAAAGATTTTCCTTGTAGCGCAGCTCGTCAATGAGTTCTTGAGCCTCTACAGAAATATCTACCTCATCTTCACTGTATGTTTTTTCTTTAACAAGACCGCTAACTAAGGAGCTTGCACTAGTAGTTGTTGATGAAGCATAGGGATTTAGAGAAGATATACCACTCATATTGACCTCTTTTGCAAAAATTCATATTTGTCATAGCTAAAAGAATTATGCAAATTTTGTTCCTAGAAATTTTTTCCTATTTCAAACACTTCTTATGTAAGAGTCCTGCACAATTACTTTTTCAATATAATTTTGTGAAAATTGTAAAAAAGT
>CAYJOQ010000196.1:0-4755 GCA_964371825.1 uncultured Desulfovibrionaceae bacterium | reverse complement strand
TTTCTGAAACACGCATGGAAATGCGTTTTTCAGCATCGACTAATTATGCAGGACTTTCAATTGTGCAAAGCCCTTAGTTTTAGTATTCGTTTTCGCTACACTCAAAACAAAACAAATGTGTAACTTCTCGCAGATTTTTCTGTGTTCCAAAAATATATACAATATCGCCTGCATTAAGAACGTGCTGCGCCTCAGGTGTTGCGGTAAATTCTTCTCCATGCTTTATAGCCACCACAATAACATTATATTCTTGACGCAAGTTTGAGTCCATAAGACTTTTTCCGCACAGTGGAGAATTGTTTTCTATGCGTATGGCTTCGGTGCCTAAATCTTGCATATCTTGTAATAAATCATGTAAATTGTTGTTTTGTTGATCTAAGGAACGCACCATAGCATAGTTTTCGTTACGAACGATATTTATCAATGTCCTAATATCTTGCTTGGGTACCATGTAATGATGTAAAACGCAGGAAAAAATCTCGATAGAGGTTTCAAATTCTTCTGCAATGACATCTGTAGCGCCTATGGATTTTAATGCTTCTACTTGTGATAAAAAGCGTGTGCGTGCAATAATACGTACATTAGGATTGAGCATGTGCGCTTCAGCTACAGTTGCTTGCACAGCAGTAGGGTCTGAAATAACAATGGCAAGCGCTTTTGCATGCGCAATTCCAAGATGTTCAAGCACTGCAGGTTGTGAAGCATCACCATAATGAATGGGTTCTTTGTGGTGGTATCTAGATACAGTGTCGGGGTTCATTTCTAAAATTTCATAGGGGATGGAGCATTTTTTTGCTACACGCGCTAAATGTTGACCACTGATGCCAAAACCTACAATAATAAGATGATCTGTTTGTAATGATGCACTCTGTTCATGTATTTTTTGATCATTAATTTCTGCATTAGGGCAAAGGCGTTTGGCTATATGCGGTGCAAAGTGCATAAGCGCTGGGGTGAGCATCATAGTAAGAATACTTATGGCAAGAAAATTTTGATAATTTTCTTCTGTCATAAGGCCGGCGTCATATCCTGTACTGGCTAAAATAAATGAAAATTCACCCACTTGCGCCAGCATTAGAGAAACGATAATGGCAGTACGAAGAGGATATTTTTGCAATATAATGGCAGGAATAGTAAGGGTTGCTTTTACAATAATAAAGAGTATCGTGCTACTAACAACTATTTCTATATGTTTAAAGAGAAAATCCACATTCAAAAGCATCCCTACTGAAATAAAGAAAATACTCATGAAAACGTCACGGTAGGGGAGGATGCCGGAAACAACACTCATGCTATATTCAGATCTGGCAAGAAAAAGACCGGCTAAAAATGCTCCTAAAGAAAGCGATAAACCAAGCCATGCAGTAATGTGTGCCATCCCCATACAAAGGCCAAGGGTTGTAAGCAAGAGTAATTCTCGTACCCTTGTGCGTACAACTGCAGCCATAAGTTTATTTAAGCCATAGTGAACAAAAAGCAAAACACCACCAAGTACCACAATAACCTTACCAATGGCCCAAAGTGCGCTCATGGGGTCTGGAGCTACTTTACCACCAAGGAGGGGGATCATTATAAGCATGGGGGCAAGCATTATGTCTTGAAATACGAGTATTGCCAGTGAAAGTTTGCCTGAAGGTGTGGCAATGGTACCTTTTTCTTGCAAAAGACGGAGCACTATAGCAGATGATGACAAAGCCACAAGGCATCCGGTAAAAATACCAAAGGGCAATGTTTTGTCATAAAAATACA
Source organism: uncultured Desulfovibrionaceae bacterium (assembly GCA_964371825.1). Classification (GTDB taxonomy): domain Bacteria; phylum Desulfobacterota; class Desulfovibrionia; order Desulfovibrionales; family Desulfovibrionaceae; genus CAYJAD01. Next base: position 3,006 of record CAYJOQ010000196.1, on the reverse strand, counting down.
TATATAATAATGTGATAGCCGCTATTGTTAAGCCTAGTTGTACACTGCCTCCCAAAAATACGGGCTTTTTTAATCGTGCAAGGGCATCTCCTGAAAGTTCCATACCAATGGTAAAAAGCAAAAGTGAAACACCTATTTCAGATAATACATTAATATTATTGATATCTGTAACAATTCGTAAAGCAGAAGGACCGCATACAATACCAGTAAGTAAAAAGCCAATGGTAGCGGGTAAACGCACTTTTGAGCAAATAGTATTTACTAATATAGATATGAGAAAAATGATAACTAATTCATTCAAAAGTGGAGGAACATGCATAAAAAATCCTTGGTTTTAAACTTATAGTACATTGTTCATGAAATATAAATTAAAGTTGTACATGGGGCAAGGGGTGAATTTTTTCTTGCCTATCTGAAAGAAACTTGGCATACTACTGTCGGTTTAACCTAGTAATGCGCTAGGTAAGTTTTTTGCTTAATATTATAAGCATTTTAACAAAAATCCCTCAATTACAGAATATTTTCACCTCTTCCTTTTTAATACTCTTTTAGTCAGTCTTTATTGGATATATCTATGAAACAACAAGAAAAAGATCGCCCAGATTACCGTTTTAGCGGTGATATTTCTAAGCGTTTTGCTGCTGGTTTTCAACGTTTTCAACAACAATGGTTTTGCTCTGAACATAATATTTATGCAGATTTGCAATATGAGCAAAATCCTTTGGCTCTTGTTGTGGCTTGTTCTGATTCTAGAGTAGATCCAGTGCTTTTAACAGATAGTCACCCTGGAGATCTATTTGTAGTACGAAATGTGGCAAACTTGGTACCACCATATTCTCCAGATAGAAATTACCACGGGGTTAGTGCCGCTGTGGAGTATGCAGTTCGACATTTAAAATTACGCGATATTATTGTAATGGGGCATGCTAATTGCGGGGGATTTCGCATGCTTATGGATAATGCTCGCGAAGATGATGAATTTATTAGTATTTGGATGAAAATTATTCAAAGAGCTAAGGAAGTTGTAGATACCTTATTTCCGGATGCTCCCATGGAAGTACGTCAAAGGGCGTATGAACAATGGGGTATTCGTGTATCATTAGAAAATTTATTAACATTTCCCTGGATTCGCTCTGCTGTAGATGCAGGTGAATTGACCTTACATGGATGGTATTTTGATTTGCACCAAGGTACACTTTTGCGTTACGATGATGAAAATGACGAATTTGTACCTATGGTTTCAAGCTGTAATGGCAAAGAATGAATTTTTAGTTGCATCTGAAAAATACGTGAACACGTGTTTTTCAGTGCCAATTATTGTAATTACACTTGCAAACCAGCTATATAACCACTGGCAAAAGCCCAATGTAAATTATATCCGCCAAGTTGGCCGGTAATATCTAGTAGCTCACCTACAATATACAATCCCTTTTCTTGTAAACTCTCCATACTATAGCTATTTATTTCCTTAGTGTGCACACCTCCCATGGCAGCTTCTGCTTTAGACATGCCAGCTGTATTTTCAGGGATTACACTATACGCATGAATACACGTATGTAGAGTGTTTCGAGCAGCCCTAGAAAGTTCTGCAATCTTTCTTTTGGCAAGCTCTTGAGGAATTAATCGCTGAGCAAGTCTTTGAGGCATATGCCTACAAATAAGATTTTGCACAAAAAGTTTGCCGCATTCGCGAGCGTCTAGAAGTTCTTTTAAAGATGTATGAGGTAAAAAATCAATATAAATAGGAGTATTTTGTTTCCAATAACATGAAAGCTGCAAAACTGCAGGCCCGCTAATACCCTTATGTGTAAACAGAAGAGGATCATGGCGAGAAAAGGATTCTGTGGAAATTCTTACAGGTAGACTAATTCCTGAAAGTTCCGATAAGGCCCAATTTTTAGGCATAATAAGTGATGTTAATGCCGGCATGAAAGGAGTGTATGTGTGGCCAAAATATTTTGCTATTTCAAGTCCTTTTTGGGTAGCTCCAAGGTTTGCATACGCTGGAGATCCTAATGCTAAAACAAGGTTGTTGGCAATAACTGTTATGCTCTGTTGCTGCGAAGAATTGTTAGTACATTGCACAATAAAGCTATGGGCTTTTTTTTCTACATGCTGTATTGTTTTTCCCAATAAAAAGCGCACGTTATGGCGCAGGCATTGTCGCTCAAAAGCTTCAATAATACGTGAGGCAGATTCTAAACCAAAAAGTTGTCCGTGTTCACGCTCTTCATAGGCAAGTCCATGAGCTAGCATAAAATCTATTATGTTTTTGGGTGGAAAAAAGTCCAGAGCATGGTTTGTAAAGCTAGGGTCATTGCCTATATAATATGCACTACCCATGTGTACATTGGTAAAATTTGCCTTGCCTCCACCACTGATCCGTATTTTTTTACCTATGGTATCATTATGATCTACAAGTGCAACTTTACGCCCTCGTTTAGCAGCAGTCATGGCACACATAAGCCCTGAAGCCCCTGCACCAAGTATAAGAACATCAACTTCTTGGATGTTATCGTTATTGTTTGGAATAATTGTTGTTTTTTTCATAAAAGGTATTATTGCAGGTACGCTTGACGTAGTTTGCTGTAAAATATGGTAAGCATGTGCACTACTATGACGAACATTTTCTAAAAAGGGAATTATTTTTTTAAAGAAAAATCCATATATGTAGCCTTGTCATATGGGGTAATTGCATGTGTTTTTTTACATTTAATATTGGGTAGATAGTAAATATAACAGCTAAATTTTATTATGTATATTAAGCTAGTGCATGGGCATTTTATGTTTTTTTGTGCATATCTAAAAAATAATACTTTATTTATATTCTTTAAAAGTTTAAAATCATGATGTAGTATGCATGTGTTGCGTTATGGAAAACACGCAAGGCTTGACAGTATGTCAAGCTTAGACTGATGACAAACTCCACTTTGTGGCGTTTGCGCCGCTACTGTCAGCAAAGCTGCCAAGCGGAAAGGCACGAAAATCAATCGTTTAACGGTGCAA
>CAYJOQ010000195.1:0-4755 GCA_964371825.1 uncultured Desulfovibrionaceae bacterium | reverse complement strand
GTAGGCGTGCCTTTCTGAAACACGCATGGAAATGCGTTTTTCAGCATCAACTATTTAGTCTTTATTTCTAAAGTTTTTGTAACTAAGGTCATATTTTTTAAGCCTGAGGGCCATAACTCTTTCTGTGAGGCCGAGCATTTCTGCGGCATTACCGAGGTGACCGCGAGTTTGCTCAAGGCTTTCCACTATGCAGGCATACTCTAATTCGTCAAGTCGTTCTTGCAAAGTGGCATTACCAAGGGTGAGGTTTTGATTTTTGTTTTGCGTGCAGCCTTGGTGAACCATGGGGCAATTGTTGGTGTGTAGATGTGCTGGGAGGTGTTGGGGAAGAATGAGCCCTTCTTCGCCAACCAATAAGGTTGCGCGCTCCATAATATTTTGCAGTTCGCGGGCATTACCAGGCCATTCGTAGCGTTGAAGCATATCCACTGCTGTGAGAGAGAGGCGAATATTTGAACGCCCATTGGCTGCGGCATACTTCGCCATAAAGTGGTTTGCAAGCAGAGCCACATCGCTTTTTCTCTCACGCAAGGGCGCGAGGGTTATCGGAAAAACATTGAGCCTGTAGTAGAGGTCTTTACGGAATGTTCCTTGTGCTACCATGTCTTCAAGGGAACGGTTGGTGGCGGCTATGATGCGTATATCTACTTGTCGTGTATCCATGCTTCCTAAGCGTTCAAAGCGTCTGTCTTGGAGAACACGTAAAAGCTTTGCTTGGATGAGTAGACTTAATTCTCCAATTTCATCAAGAAAGAGGGTTCCGCCATGAGCGAGTTCAAAGCGTCCGCGGCGCGCGGCAATAGCACCGGTAAATGCGCCTTTTTCGTGCCCAAAGAGTTCGCTTTCAATGAGGGTTTCTGGTAGTGCTGCGCAGTTTAGAGATACGTAGGGTTGTGCAGATCTTGGACTTGCTGCGTGGATTGCTTGTGCTGTGAGTTCTTTGCCTGTGCCGCTTTCTCCGCAAATAAGTACGGTTGTGCATGAGGAGGCCACTTGTTCAATTTGTGTATAAACATTTTGCATGGCCTCTGAGTTACCAACAAAGGCGTGCGGACGAGGGGCAGTGTTGCTATTTGCGCTACGTGTGCTTGGAGTTTGAATAATATTTTGACGTGCTTTGGCAGCGCGCGCGAGCATGGATGCGATGATGGAAAGAAGGCGAGCATCTTCTTCAAGGGTTTCTGAGCTGGCAAAAAGGCGGTCAACACTTAAGGTTCCTACAACTTGATCATCAAGCTTAATGGGAACGCACAAAAAAGAAACTTGCTCTTTTTGTAGATTTCTTGATTGGGTACGGTTGAGAAATAATGGTTCTGTAGAAATGCTTGAAACAAGCATGGGTTTACCGGTCAAAATTACTGTTCCCGTAACGCCCTCACCGGGTTTATATTGACCTCGTGCCTTTTCGATGGGGTCAAGGCCATAGGCAGTTTCGATATGCATTTCATCACCCTTAGGTGATAAAAGGGTGATAGAACCGCGCATCATATTTAAGTGGCGAGCCATAAGCTTTAGGGCGCCATCAAGGGAATCTTCTATGTGTACTGAGTTGTCAAGTAGTTGACTTAATTCAAAAAGCAGTCTTAGCTCTCGTACGTCATCACTAGGGATTAAGGGAATGTTTTCTGTGATATTGGTATCATCTAATGGAATTTGCGCATGTTGTATTTGAGCAATTTTTTTTTGTTTTCCAGATGTAGAAATATGTGTGCTATTTTGATTCATGTAGAATTCCTCAAAAAAAGGTAGAAAGTTTTTACATTTTCGTAAAAAACTTCCTACCTTTTGGAAAACAATATTGCAATGACTTTTTATTGATTATATTGCATTATTACCATTTTCTCCGGTTCTAATGCGCCAAGCATCTATAATATCAGTAATAAATATTTTACCATCACCAACGTTTCCTGTTTGTGCAGTTTCAATAATGGCATTAATAACTTTGTCTAAAGCTTCATCGTGCACAACAACTTCTACGCGATACTTAGGTAAAAAATCTACCTGATAGACCTTGCCACGATAATTTTCTGTGTGTCCACCTTGGCGACCAAAGCCGCGCGCTTCAAAATAGGTCATGCCGTGTATGCCAAGGCTAACAAGCCTTTCTTTTACTTCCTCAAGTTTGCTGGGTCTGATGGTAATTTCTATTTTTTTCATGGTATATTCCTACAAAGTATATTTAGAGTTGATAGGCACGTTCATTGTGTTCGCTTACGTCAAGACCAAATATTTCAGGATCTGGCTTTACGCGTAAGGGCGTTACTATGGCTACAACTTTAAGAATTATACGACTAGCAATGTAGACAAAGCCCCAAGTTCCTACAACAGAAACAGCTTGTACAAAGAGTTGGTAGGGGTTGCCGTAAAGAAGGCCGTCAACACCATTAATGGAAGCTTGAGCAAATATGCCTGTGGCAAGGGCTCCCCATGTGCCACCAATGCCATGAATACCTACCACATCAAGAGCATCGTCATAGCCAAGGCGTTCTTTGAGAAGAACCGCACCGTAACAAATTGCTCCACCTAAAAGACCAATAAATATAGCAGCATTCATGCTTACAAATCCGGCACCAGGGGTGATGGCAACAAGGCCTGCCAATGCACCTGAGGCAGCGCCAAGGGTTGTGGGCTTACCAATATGCCACCATTCAAAAACGAGCCAGCCCACAATTCCAGCAGCGGCTGCCATTTCAGTTGTGCCAAAGGCGTGTACGGCAAGGCCATTGGCTGCAAGGGCACTACCGGCATTAAATCCAAACCAACCAAACCAAATAAGGGCGCATCCGAGTAGGGTTAGGGGAAGATTATGGGGAGCAAAAGATTGTCTGCCCATGCCCATGCGTGCACCAAGTTCGTGAGCTGTAGCAAGGCCTGCAGCGGCAGAAGCCATGTGTACAACTGCACCCCCAGCAAAATCTACAGCGCCCATTTTTGCCATCCAGCCTCCACCCCATACCCAATGGGCCATGGGTGAATACACAAAGAGAAGCCACAGGCAAGAAAAGAGCATCATGGCAGAAAAGCGCATGCGTTCAGCATATGATCCAGAAATAAGCGCAATGGTTAAAACTGCAAACATGCATTGAAAGAGCATGAAGAGTAAATGTGGAATATTTTCCACAGGGCCGCCATCAAGTCCCACATTGTTAAGCATGAAAAATGATGCATCTCCTATAATGCCACCTATATCATTCCCAAAGGCGAGGGAATAACCTATAACAAACCAAAGTAAGGGAATAACACCCATAAGTGCAAAACTGTGCATGCATGTTGAAAGCACGTTTCTTGAGCGTACAAGGCCACCATAAAATAAGGCAACGCCTGGGGTCATGAGCATAACGAGGGCACTACAAATCATAATAAAGGCTGTGTCTGTTGCATTCATTTTTTTACCATCCTCCTGTTAGGCAAAACAAAGTGTACGCGATTTTTCACATAACAAGATCGTTGTGTTTTTTCGCTGTGATGTATGCCTTAATAGCATAGAGTGTGCCAAAGAAGGGTTGTGTGAAAAATGATATGTAATTATTGTATGTTATGATGATTCTTATGTGTATTGTATTGTGTATCTATACATAGAAAACAACAGAAATGTAGCAATATCTTTGCGTGATTTTTTGTTTAAATACAAAAATGTTGTTTTTTGGGGTGTGTCGTAGGAATGGTATTTGTGATGCGTAAAGTGAATAAATAAAATTCGACATATAGGTAGAAAAGACTGCACATAGTAGTGTTTGCAAAAGCTGTGATATTTTTACAGCATGTATGTAGTCAATACTGAAAAACAAACATGCTGAACAACACATGAAAATGTGTTGTTCAGCATCAACTATGTAAATACATACATGCGATGATAGTTTTTGTTATGCCTTATTGTAATACTTATATAAATTAGCATAGCGCAGTTCAGCAAGATTTATGCTTTGTTCTTGCGCACGGGCAATACACTCTAAGTAACAATCAAGAGTTTTTTCTGATAGCGTTTCTATTTCACAACTGAAATACATATCAAATCTTTGTAGTTGTTGAGAAAATTGTGCGGGGTGTTTGTCGGCAAGTTCTTGAAGCCAATGTCGTTCTGCGTGTACAATGCGTTTTACCTTTTCCATATTAGGAGAAATGCACGGGATGATATTATCCATACGCGCATATTTTTCCATAATAACATTGCGTCCTTCTGCCGCATAGCTTGTTAAATCATCGAGATATGATTGTAAAAAATCAAGGGAAAAAATAGAATAACTCATCCAACGCCACTTACGAAATTCTTCTGGGTGCTCTTGGCAAGGGGCTGGGCCACCTTGATTTGATGTTTGTAAAAACATGGCAAGTTCATGGTCTATAATCTTATCAAGAAGTGCTTGGGCTTGTGTGTTTGGGTGCATCGTACTGCCTTTATGGTGAAGGTGTATGAAAAACAAAATCTACGTATAATACGGGTTCTGCACAATTGTTTTTCCATAATTTTTTGTATTACTATAGAAAATGTACTTTTTGCGTAAATGGCCATGTGCGGGGCAAAAGGCGCGAAAATCAATGATTTAGCAGCGAAGCAAAGCTCTGTCTATTCTCGATTTTCGGTGGCATTGTATTTACGTCAACGGTCTAAAAGACTTTGCATAATGAATTGTGCATGAGGTGTATACTGTAAAGAATATATGCATAATACTATGTTCATCAGCTATACAATTATGTACATGATATAAGAGTCCTGCACAATTACTTTTTCAGTATAATTTTGTGAAAATTGTAAAA
>CAYJOQ010000194.1:1735-4767 GCA_964371825.1 uncultured Desulfovibrionaceae bacterium | reverse complement strand
TTTATTGCAAAAGCACAAAAATAAAATTGGAAAATAATTATGCAGGACTCTCAAATCATAAAGCGCATATGTGTGCATAACTTTTAAAAAAAGGGAAACCCTTTCTTTCGAAAAAGTTTCCCATCATTAGTATAATGAAAAGGCATTTACATCTTGGTTACACGTTTAACTTCAAGCTCAACATTGCCCCAATCTTTATCAACTTTTACGAGCAATTCTACCATATCATCAGGTCCAACCATTACGCCATGCCAAGCCTTGTTTTCAATTTCAACAATTCCGGTACCGCTGGCATCTTGAAAGGTGTACATATCATCACCCTTATGATTAATAATCTTTCCCTTAAGAGTTACCCAGCTATCGTCAGCTTGAGTTCCAGCATCTTTAATGCCTAACACGGCTGGTCCGGGTCCTTTGTAGCCACCTTTTACAGAAGGACCTTGAAAGCCACCGCCCTTATGTCCATCGGCCAAAGCAAAGCCAGAGGCGCCCACGCTGAGCATCAAAGCAAACAGTACAACGATTAATGATCTTTTGTTCATAGTATTTCTCCTTACAATGAAGTTTTGTTTGTGTTGAAGATAATAAAACACAACTATCTTAAAAATACCTTAACAAAAAAAAAATGCACATTATTTTTTATTTTTTGTAATCTTTTTACACAGAGCTACAATTCTAGCATCTTTTTCTTGGGCCAAGTGCATACATTGCTGCTGCACCTGAAAAGCTACTCCAGCCATAAGTTCAAGCACCTCTTCAATGCTCTCTACCCAAACATTTGCCGCCCCGTGTAGCATAAGTCCTGGCGCCTCCAAGGGGCCGCGCAGGCCAAGCACTGGCACTCCTGCCCCGCAGGCCAAACCAACTTCAATGCCTGCGTCTTGCCCTGACATACCATAATAAATAAGAATATCAGCATGTATGCAAGCATGATGGCAAAAATCAAATACCTGCCCACCTTCCATATCTGTATCCATCCATTGACGGCGCTCAAGAGGTGTCAGCCCAGGGGGAGGAGTGGCTTTTTCTGTCCAATCAAGGATGCTAAAGCCCATATTTCGCAGCTCCTTACCAAGCAAACGTACACCATATTTATGCTTAAAGGATGCGGCTATATATACTGTCGGTATCATTAAAATTCGATTCCTTTTTGCGCTTTGATACCCTGCTTCCACGGGTGCTTAATCTCTTGCAATTCGGTAACAAGATGCGCCTTAGCTATGAGCCATTCAGGAGCATAACGGCCTGAAAGTACCACGTGTACACCTTTTTTTTGCGCCGCATCAAGCAATGTTTCCACTTCGTCCTGTGTTAATAGCTGCGCATGGAGAGCATATAAAATTTCATCAAGCACTATCATATGCAGCGAACGTGATTCTTTATGCTCTGCTGGAGCAAGATATTCAAGACGCTGCATGACCATTTGCAATGTTTGTATGGCCGCGTGCACATGTTTTGGGCGTTCTTTTTCATCTCTAAAAAACCCTAGCCCACCCACATAAAAATTGTCATTAAGCAATGAACGTAACATTGTTTGCTCTGCAGCCTTATCCTCACCCTTCATAAATTGCACAAATAAGACATCAAAGCCGTGGCCAAGAGCTCGTATGGCTTGCCCCACAGAAGCTGAGGTTTTGCCTTTGCCATTACCTGTATACACTATTATTAAAGCTTGCCCCATACACCCTCTATTGCACGTTTGCACTTAGGGCAACAGCCCTCTTTCAATTTATTTTGCGTTTTAAAACCTTCTCGACTCAAACACAAAGTGCCACAATCAGGACAATGCGTAGAAGCACCGCGCATATGCGCGGCATTGCCTATGTACACATAGTGCAAGCCTTCATCCATGCCTATGGCTTTTGCCCTTTCAAGGCTTGCATCAGGCGTCACAGGCAAGGTTTGCAATCTGTAAGCACCATGAAATCTGCTGATATGCCACGGTACATGCGGGCCAAGCTCTTGATAAATAAATCGTGCAGCATCACGCAATTCTTCATCGCTGTCATTTAGCCCAGGAATCAATAAAGTCGTAATTTCAAACCACCAGCCCATGTATTTCATCAACTTTAAATTATCAAGAACAGGTTGTAATTTAGCATTACAATACTCTTTATAAAAGCTTTCCCGCATAGATTTTAGATCAATATTGGCAGCTTTTATACGATGCGTTAACGAAGATAAACATTCAAGGCTTTGATACCCATTAGAAACTAAAATACATTCAAGCCCCTCTGCCAAAGCCTTACCGGCAACTTCATACATAAGTTCATAAAAAATGGTAGGTTCAGTATAGGTAAAAGAAATACTTTTTGCCTTATGGCGCAATGCTTCTCTAAGTAAGGTATCTGCTGAAAGTTTGCGCCCAGGAATGACACCTTGGTCAGCAGGCATGCGCGATATGGTATAGTTTTGGCAAAACTTACAAGCAAAGTTACAACCTGCCGTACCAAAGGAGTACGTAAGTGAGCTTGGCCTAAAATGATATAAAGGCTTTTTTTCTACAGGATCAAGCCCAGCAGCAGCAACATTATTCATTACCAATGAATAGAGCACCCCGTTTTTATTAGCCCTTACGCCACACATACCCACCTTACCATTACCCAAAACACAAGCATGGCGGCACAAAGTGCATTGCACCGTGGTGTCGTTTCTATTTTCCCAAAATGCTGCAGGCATTATTACTGCCCCCTTGGTCTATGCGTAGGAAAATGAGGTTCTGGCCCTTGCAGTGTGGGCTTAAATGCTGGATTGGGCGTATGCCCATGATATGTTTGCCTTGAATCATAAGGCGCATGCGGCTTATGCGACACACGGGGAGTATATTGCGGTGCAAAATGAGGCCGAGAAGGAGAAGCACTATCATTGCGACGCAGAGGCCTTAGCTTCAGCTGCCGTGGCGGAACATGGTTTTGGTTAAAATGCTGCGGTACAGGTTTTGGAGTATAGCCCGGCCCTTGTGGCGAATAGCCCGGAACTTGCCCAGGATACGATGGAGTCACCTGCGGATACACATAAATAGGCACATTTTG
>CAYJOQ010000194.1:0-1635 GCA_964371825.1 uncultured Desulfovibrionaceae bacterium | reverse complement strand
CTTGCCCAGGATACGATGGAGTCACCTGCGGATACACATAAATAGGCACATTTTGTTGTTGCGTAGGAGGAGCCTTTGGCGGGCGCACAGAGATAACATTATCTCCCGTTTGTGGATCTTTACCGATAAAAACCTTGCCGTCATTATTATCAACTGTACCATATCTTTGAACTGAATACGAATTATTTGCATTTGCAAAAGCTTTTTGCAAAGGCATGAGAATCACTGTAAAAATAAAAAAATACAAAGTTATCGTTTTCATAAAAAAACCTTCTTTTTTATCACGCTAAAAACATTCAATAAAACAAATGCATTAAACGTATTTTTCCACATTCGCACCCAAAAACCCCATGAAAGAGTTCTTGGGTATTTGCAAGAAGTCTGTTATATACATATACCGTATCATAATTTTTCACAAGGAGCTATAGCATGTCTTCAGGGCGCTCTAAAGCCTATACAGAAGCTGGCGTAAACATTGACGCTGGTAACACACTTGTTTCACGCATCAAGGATGCTGTATCAAAAACGCAAACCCTAGGTGTCATTTCTGATATCGGAGGATTTGGCGGTCTTTTTCGCCCAGACTTAGCGGGATTAGAAGACCCTGTCCTTGTTTCTTCCACCGACGGCGTAGGTACAAAGCTTAAGCTTGCCTTTACCTTTGACAAACATGATACCGTAGGCATTGACCTTGTGGCCATGAGCGTTAATGACATCTTAGTGCAAGGTGCTAAGCCCCTATTTTTTCTTGATTATTTCGCCACAGGCCGCCTTGATGTGGATAAAGCGCAGCAAGTTATTGAGGGTATTGCCGCTGGCTGTAAAGAAGCTAATTGCGCCTTACTTGGCGGCGAAACAGCAGAAATGCCTTCCATGTATGCTGATGGTGAGTATGACTTAGCTGGATTTTGCGTTGGCATTGTGGATAATGCTAAAATTATTGATGGCTCTGCCATACGCATTGGCCAAAAAATTATTGGCATAGCCTCTTCCGGTGTGCATTCCAATGGTTTTTCGCTTGTGCGTAAATTACTTGATAAAAGCGGCCTTAAAGGCACAGATATTTTCCCAGGCACAGAGCAAACGGTAGCCGACGTATTACTTACCCCTACCAACCTTTATGTGGAAGTCATACGTAATCTACAGCGTGATATAGATATTGCCGGCATGGTTCATATTACCGGCGGCGGTTTTTATGATAATATTCCTCGCATTCTTCCTGCGCAAGTAGAGGCATCCATTGATTTTGGCACGTGGGATATGCTTCCTGTATTTACATGGCTTAAGGAAGTGGGTGAGCTTACATGGCCTGAAATGCTACAAATATTTAACTGTAGCATTGGATATGCCTTAATAGTAAATGCAGAACAAGCCGAAGAAGTGCTCATGCGCATTCAAGCCATGAATTTTGGCGCATGGATTATCGGAAGCATTGAGCGACGCGGTGAAAATAGCGAAGAAGCTGTTCGTGTAAACTTTTAAAGTTACTCTCGCTCCAAATACCCTTTAGAGCAGCAAAAGCACATTCTGGTATATTGTTCGCCATGTAAAATAAGACTCCTGCACAATTCATTGTGCGAAGTCTTATGGAGCGTTGACAGCAGTCAATGCGACCGATAAATCAAGAGTAGGCGC
>CAYJOQ010000193.1:0-4859 GCA_964371825.1 uncultured Desulfovibrionaceae bacterium | reverse complement strand
AATGACATTTTTTCAGAAAATTTTTTTGAAATAGACTTTTTCAACAGGCTGCTATGACAAAAAACTCCTACCGATACAATGTCATATTACTACGTAAAGCAGCTTGTGCTTGTTTATAGTAAGAGTGCTTAGATTCTAAAGAAATAAGCGTATTTATGCTTTTTAAAGCAAGATCCATATGGGTTTTAGCTTCGGCTTTAAGTTCATTTTCTGTAGAGTCGGCAAGAGCTTTATGAGCAGCATCTATAAGCACATTTTCATCGTTTTCTCGAAGGGCTTGTTCAAATATTTTTTGCAACTCTTGTGTAGCATCTTTGTCTAACGCTCTTGCCATCTTTCTAAGAAAGAGAGCATTTTTATATGCTATGGTCGTCAAATTCCAAAGAAATTCTTTTTTTTGCGGAGCAGCTATCACAAGTTCTTTAGCTATATGTAAGCCTTGCGCATACAAAGGCTGTGCTTTTGCAAATTCTCTTTTGTCAAAATATACCTCTCCCATTTTAGTAAGAAACATACTGACTTTTTCTTTGCATTCTGCACAAGCTTCATTTTCACGCACCAAGGCGCGAGCTATTTCAAGGCCTTCTTGATATAAAGCAAAACCTTTATCATCTTTATTCATAACTCGTAAAATATCTGCGGAATTAATAAGCGCTATTAGTAAATTTTTTTTATATTCTTTATTGTTCGTGTGATGTTTAAGTAAAGCACGACCTACTGCAATACATTCTTCAAAGGCATTGAGGGCTTTTGTGGGTTGTGAGCGTGCCTTTAAGTATATGCCTTTTTTTTGAAGAAGTTCCATTCTTTCTACATAGAGAGGTATTGTTTTAGGCCCTAACGCAAGAACACTATCATCAAGGGTGCTTTCGGTAAGCATATTATGACTATTTCTCTCTAAAGCCCTATCATTTTCTTGTAAAGCTTTATAGCCATCAGTGGATGTAAGCATTTCAGATTGCACTCTGGCAGAAATAGTATCTAAGATGAATGTGGTATGGTCCAATTCCTTGTGAGGAATACCTTTAGTAGGTGCCGAAGATTCAGGCTGCTCCATAATCTTTTTTTGTAACATGCGCATATTTTCTTGCCTAGTATCTTTTGCCTTGATGACGCGCATATAAGCGTCATGAACAAGAAAGCGTATATCTTGCCATGTTTTGCTCTGCGGTGTTGCCAACCAGTAAGCATTACTCACCTCACTACATTCCTTCAGCAGGGCAAGCACCTTATCCACATCGCTTTGTAACGCTTTTTCATGGCCTATAATAAAATTCTCCATATTTATCACTGCATTGCGAAAATCTGTAAGCCATAGCGCATTGGTTATATCTAATTTTATGATTTCTAGGCTTGTTTTTAAACTTTCCATATACAAAGGAAGAGCTTCATCCTTCTTATCCATAAGGGCTAGCTGATAGCCTAATTTTACAAGAACAATGCCAAACATGGATTTATACGAAAAATTTAAACTTTCTCTAAGAGTAATACCACGAAACATCTTTACACTTTCTTTGTATTGAGTAACGGCGTTATCATATTCTTTCATATTTACAAAAATATCGCCCATATGTGATGTGTGGAGAGCCATGGAATATTTATATGCTTCTTTGTGCTTATGAGCAGCAATAAGCGTTTTTTCTAAAGCAATAACTTCTTGATATATATTGAGTGCATTCTCGTTTTCACCTGCTCTTCCATGGGCTGCGGCTAAGCTTGCCAACGCATCTATAACATATGTAGCATACGCATCTTTCTCTGGATTTTGTTTTACGAGTTCGCGGCTTAGATCTACACTTTCCTGTAAAAAATTATACGCTTCTTCAAACTTCCCTTGAAGAGCCAAAATGTCTCCTACATGGCGCAATGTGGTGGCAAGGTCTTGCTGCCATAAGGCGTTCTTAGGGTTATTTGCAAACACAAGGCGTCTAATATCCAAACTTTGCAGATAAAGCTCCAGCGCTCCACTCATGTTTCCACGTGAATACAGAGTATTTGCTTGCTGAGAAAGCATGGTACCCTGTCTGCGTTTGGCAGGAATACTTTCACTACTTTTGGAGTTTTTATAATATTCATCTACTTTATCGTGAAGTTTAGCTAAAATGGGTAGCTTTCCTAATGGTTCTAGTTGATCACGTAAATCATAAAGCATGTATTCAATAAGGTTTTCTGCATTGTTACGAGATGTAATAGCTTCATTTCGTGCTACAATAGCTTTTTGTTCTTGTTCTCTTGCTTGAAAAAACATAATGATAGCCAAGGCAAAACCTATAATCAAAGCCACAATAAGCATATAAAGACGGCGTTTTTGTCTTTCTGCATGTTTTTTAGACGCTGTAACAAACCGTACTTCTTCATCATTTAATGCACTCGCATGTTCAATGCGTAAATATTCCGCATCACGTAAGGACTTTCCTTCTGATAGCAGTAAATCCTTAGGTTCTTTTTCTTGTTTCCATAACAAACAAGCGCTTTGTACTCTTTGTAGCATTGCAAAATATTCACGCTCTTGCTCTAACCATAGGCGCAAATATTGCCAGTGCTGCAACAGCGCTTCATGGACAATAGACACAGTTACTCGGCCCATTTCATCCGTATCCACTGTGAATAAACGAGCTGTAATAAAAGCATCCATAAAGTGCTTGCCGCCGGCAATGGCGTCAATTTTTTCTAATAAAGCTTTTTGGCGATTAAAAAGCCCTTCTTGAGTACCAACCACTAAACAGCGCATGACATGAGCAAATATTTGCGCAAAATGCGTTGGGAATTCTTTTTGAAAAGCTTGGAAGGTAGCATCTGCCTTGGTGGCAATGGCTCCTTGCAATCCACCTAATTCTTCATAATGTGTAAATGTAAGACGTAAAGGCCCCTCTTTTTGCGCACTTTTTGCTTTTTCATACAATTCTGTTAGGGTAAACTCTAATAAGGGTAACACCGTGGTTTTTTGTCCTAGTGAATCATAACTGAGGGCTTCTGTACGGATGACTTCATCTAAGGAGGCATCATTGCCTCGTTCAAATACAACACCTGCAGCTTTTGCAGGCTCATTGATGATGGCACCCATATCTAATTGAGAAGGAGGACTTAAATGATAGTACGAGTTGCCGTCTTTAAGAAATTGTAAATCTGGCACATCTTCACAAAAACTAAGATAATCTGCTCTAATGGTACTTATAACTACAAGTGCCCTTTCTTCCACAAGTACACGCAATGCCTTGAAAAAAGAATTAATATTTTCTGGAGTACTACAAGATGTAGTAAAAAACTCTTCCATTTGGTCAAGCAAAAGGCATAATCGCACCTGCGGTTTATTTGCACAAGCATGGGCCGTATTTTCTTCATAGTAGGACATGGCAAGGTCAGCAAGGCATTTTTTTATATCAGTTACAACTCGATGTATGTCTTGGCGAATGCATTGCCCAAGATGTGCCATATCTTGATATTTTTCCAAAAGTTGCGGTAACGCTGACGGTGGAGTACGTAGCGTCTGTGCACCGTCAACAATGCTAAGTGGGGCTTGTCTTTGTTGCGTTAAAGCGCGAGACAACACATCAGCAAAATCTTTCTCTCCATCTTCTTTGCGAATGTCAGAAGGGCGTAATTCGCAATAGCGCCATGCAGCGGTATTCCACTCTTGAGATTCGTTAAGTAAAAGGCGTAAAAGGCCAGCGCGAACCAATGAACTTTTACCAACGCCACTACTACCCCCTAGAAGAAGGAAGGGTTTTTTATTTTTAAACTGCTCTTTTAAACGAATAAATATTTCGCCTGTTACAGCGGCACGACCTTTAAAAATGGGGGCATGCTCAAAGTCAAAATGTTCTAAACCACGAAAAGGAGAACCTTTCCAAGCAAGGTGTTTGTGTATATCAAGTTCTGTAGGCAAAAGCCCTTGAAAAAATTGACGTAAATATTTAGTCAGCTTAGCTTTAAACTCATCTAAATTCTCATACACATTAAACCCTGCGGAGTAGACATCGCTAAACTCTTGATCCTTAGTCCAATTTTCAAAAAAAGTTTGTAAGGCATAACGCTGAGCTGTACGCTCGCTATATTCATTGGGAGGATTTTCAGGAATGTGTACTGCAGCCTCATTTTTAAACAGCATAAGATGCGGGCAGCGCGTTTTTTTAAAAGCTTCTACAGCGTCTTCAAATTCAAATTCTGTGCCGGATAAGTAAGGGCTACCATCAGCTCGAGTGTATTTTTGCGGATGTAAACGCGTGCCCAAACGAGACCATAAAATACAAATAAAAAGATCGGATTGTGAAGGCGGCTCTATATTACCTTGAAAGTCATTATGGGCAAACTGTACTTCATTTTCCCAAAAGAGAGGATCGATACATAAATAACTAGAAAATTCTGCTTGTAAAAAACTGAGTACTTCTTCTGTAACTTTTCGTTCTGCCCTAACATCACCGGGAGAAGAGACAAAAATACGTACGCGTTTTAAACTGCTATGGGAAGCTACCATATGCACCTCTCGAATAAAAATTACCCTACGAATTTGAAAAATTAAAATATAGCATTATAAAAGTCTAGAAATGAATTTTGGAGCTCTCTCATAATGGCTTTCCCTCAAAGAAGGGGGCAGTGAATCTGATAAAGAATATGACCAATGGTATAGCAACGAAACAGCTAGTCTGACCAAGAACATGAATGACAACCAGCGCACACACTTTGAGCGAATGGCAAAAAGCCAAAACAGCGTACAGCGCCCTTGGGCGCAAAATTATCAAAAGGAGCAACGCAAATCTCATGGTATCAACACGCAAAACGCTGTATTAGTCGGCACAGAAAAACCAAACAACTATTTGTAATTGTACACTTAACATGCAAGGGTTAACCTAGGAAAATTG
>CAYJOQ010000192.1:0-4875 GCA_964371825.1 uncultured Desulfovibrionaceae bacterium | reverse complement strand
TGTGAACTATTAATGTGTGAGTGTTTGTAATCACAATGGTTTGCGTAGTTTTTCAATGCTGACTAAGTATTTTAATGAGTTTATTTATTTTTCCAATGTCGACTAAAGTACTACAAATACACATTTTTTGAACAAAAACTTTACTCTTATCGCTTGGCTTTTTTGCCGTAATACCATACTATGACCTTATGGACATGGAAGCGAAAATAGAATCACAAACCAAGGGCGCTGACTTTATTGTTACCTTTTCAGGTACATGGCATATGGACGATAGTATTCCAAATACAAAGTCTATTATTCATGCCATAGAAAACAATAAAGGTTTGCAGCGTATTATATTACAAACACAAGAATTAGAACATTGGGATAGTGCCCTGCTTGCAAGTCTTGTAGTCATAAAATCCCAAGCCCAAAAACTTGGTCATACGGTTGACTCAAGTTCTTTACCTGAGGGATTACAAAAGCTTTTACTCATGGCTTTTGCCACTAATAGCGAAGAAGAACCTGGTCCATTAACAGCAAAATCCAATATTTTAGAATCCATAGGCGAAGCAGCTTATGAAATCCCCAAAACCCTTAGCCATGTGCTTGCTTTTATAGGTGACATAGCTCTTTCCTTTGGGCGACTTATACGCGGCAAGGCTGACCTTAGAGTGCGAGATATTTTTGCTGCCATGCAAGAATGTGGAGCCAATGCTCTACCCATTATATCTATTACAAGTTTGCTTTTTGGCCTTATTTTAGCATTTGTTGGTGCCGTACAGCTTACTCAATTTGGTGCTAATCGTTATGTAGCTGGCCTTGTAGGCATTGGTATGCTTAGGGTTATGGGTGCTGTTATGGTTGGAGTAGTCATGAGTGGCCGTATGGGTGCTGCCTATGCTGCCCTTTTGGGAACCATGCAAGTTAATGAAGAAATTGACTCTTTAAAAACCTTTGGTATTTCCCCCATTGATTTTCTCATTATGCCACGCATTATCGCACTTACACTTATGACACCTTTTTTAACGCTCTATGCTGACCTTATGGGAGTGTTAGGAGGTTTTGCCGTAGGTGTTATTATG
Organism: uncultured Desulfovibrionaceae bacterium; assembly: GCA_964371825.1. Lineage (GTDB taxonomy): Bacteria > Desulfobacterota > Desulfovibrionia > Desulfovibrionales > Desulfovibrionaceae > CAYJAD01. The sequence goes on along the minus strand of CAYJOQ010000192.1, from coordinate 3,811 downwards.
CTAGATTTAAGCCCCCTTGAATATATTACCGCTACCACCAGTATGGTTGCGTTTAAACATGTAATTATTGGTCTTGTGTATGGCACAACCTTTGGTGTTATTATTGCTATAGCAGGTTGTTATCAAGGTATTCGTTGTGGACGCAGCGCTGAGGCTGTTGGTCAAAGTACTACTGCTGCTGTTGTTAACTCCTTAGTGGGAATTATTATAGCAACAGCTGTAATAACCGTTATTTGTAATGTTTTGCATGTATGATGCTTATGAATAAAAAAGTTATTAGCGTACAGGGCCTTGAGGCCGGTTATGAATCTCGCGTACTTATGCAAGGTGTAGACTTTGATGTGCATCAAGGCGAAGTATTTATCATTATGGGCGGCAGTGGTTGCGGAAAAAGCACATTACTACGCATCCTCATGGGCCTTAAAGAACCAAATAAAGGTAGCGTTAGCTATCACGGCCTTTCTTTTTGGCCAAGCACTGAAGAGCGCAGGCAAACGGTTATGCGTAGGGCTGGGGTACTTTTTCAAGGCGGAGCGCTTTGGAGTTCCATGACCTTAGCAGAAAATGTAAGCTTGCCCCTACAGCAATACACTTCACTTTCTGCAAAGCACATTCGCGAACAAGCAGAATTAAAACTTGCCTTAGCCGGCCTTTCGGGCTTTGGTGACTATTACCCTTCTGAAATTAGCGGTGGCATGCGCAAAAGAGCAGGCCTTGCACGAGCATTAGCTCTTGACCCTGAAATACTTTTTTTAGATGAGCCTTCAGCAGGTCTTGACCCCGTAAGTGCCATGCGTCTTGATGAGCTTATTTTACAATTACGCGAGACCTTAAATACCACCTTTGTTGTCGTTACACACGAATTAGAATCTCTGTATACTATTGCTGACAGAGCCCTCTACCTTGACGTACACACGCGTAGCATGGCTGCCCTTGGCAACCCCAAAGAATTAGTAAATAATCCACAAACGCCACAAGTTGTGCTAGAGTTTCTTACACGCGGAACTCTTGAAGTAAGGAAAAATTATGAGTAAAGAAATTAGCAAAACAAAGGTAGGACTCTTTGTTCTTGGAGGCATAGCCCTTTTCATTACAGCCGTTGTATCCCTTGGCGGAAAAAACTTTTTTGCTGAAGACATTGAATATGTTCTCTACTTTGATGGGTCTGTAAGTGGGCTTTCCATCGGTGCTCCAGTGGTTTTTCGTGGTGTACCCCTTGGCAAAGTAACGCAAATTCTGCTTGTGGCAAACTCAAAAGACGAAGAAGTTACTATTCCTGTGGTTATTCAAGTTAACGCAGACAGTATTAGATTTACCCAAACAGAAAATAATACCATTACTTCTCGAACTGAGCTTATGCGTCGCATGATTCAGCGCGGCTTACGCGCACGCTTACACTTACAAAGCCTTGTAACTGGGCAATATAACGTAGAGCTTGACTTTTTCCCTGAAACACCTGCGCGCTATCACTCAACTGATCATGCCAGTGAAATTCCTACCGTTCCTTCAACATTAGATGAATTTCAACGCACCCTTGCACGCTTGCCCTTAGAAAGCATGGCCCATTCATTAAATAAGGCTCTTGATGGCTTTGCAGAACTTACCACCAACGGTGACTTGCATAAAGCTATTACAGGAATACGCCAAACATTTGAAAACACAGCAGAACTTACATCTGGTGCAGCCTCCATGCGCGATGATTTGCAGCGCATGCTCAACTCCATTGGCGATACTAGTGTAACCTTAGACAATCAACTTCCTGAAGCCATGGCAGCTTTTCAATTGGCTATGAATGGTTTTGCAGCTGTGGCAACGCAATTAGAAGATGTGCTTGTGTCTGCCAATCATATAGTTTCGCCAGATTCACGAACCATACGTGATTTGCATAAAACATTGGAAGAAGTATCTTCCATGGCTAAAGCATTTAAAGAATTAGCCAATCTTTTAGAACAACAACCAGAAGCACTTTTAAGAGGTAAAGGAGCGCAATAATGAATTTTTTAATAAATAAGACCACCATCATTATAGCACTTATGTTGACCACATTATTCATGGGTGCATGTTCACGCAGCCCTATCACCACATTTTACGTGCTCGACAGTGGGCAAAGCACCCCCTTAGCTCTTGATGCTGACTCCAAAGAACTTAAAAAAATGCCTCAATTACAAATGCGCAAAGTAGATATTCCGGGATATCTTGACCGCAATACCATTGTAAGTCGCGAAGCTGACAACGTACGTTTGCATCTGGCAGAATTTAACTCATGGGGCGAATCTTTAGAAAAAGGCGCCCAAAGAGTTTTGGCAGAAGTGCTTACCCCACTACTCTTAGAAAAAGAAATTTTAGTGCTACCACTTGATGATGATTCCATAGGGCCATTACAAATTTTTGTGCAAATACAACGCTTTGACGGCCCATTCCAAGGGAATATAGTGCTTGATGCACGCTGGACAGTGCAAGATAGACGCGATAATGTTATTATTAGCGGTGCTTTTGTCGACAAATCACCAGCAGGACTTACTTATACAAGTATGGTACAAGCACAAAGTGCTTTGTTAAAAAAACTTGCCAATAGTATGGTAAACCCCATTGCTAAGGCTTTACAATAACCTTTACATAAACTTTATTAAAAAAGTAGATTGATATAGTTTCTCAGGAGGTCATAATATGACAGCTGCCCCAAGCGCACATGTACAAGAACACAATACCAGAGTTCTTATTGTAGACGATGCCCCCGAAAATATACGTATTTTAGGAGAGCTTTTACGTGATAAACATACAATTATGTTTGCTCGCAATGGTTATGATGCCATTCGTCTTGCCGAAGGTACACCACAACCAGATATTATTTTATTAGACGTAATTATGCCAGGTATGGATGGCTATGAAGTTTGCAAAAAATTAAAAGAAAATCCCAGCACTCAAGATATACCGGTGCTTTTTATTACTGCTCAAAATGATGAAAAGGAAGAGTCACGCGGTTTAAGTATTGGCGCTGTGGATTATGTGAGTAAGCCTTTTCGCTCATCCCTAGTAACCACACGTGTTGACAATCAATTAGAATTAAAAAAACACCGTGACCAATTAGATGACCTTGTAAAAGAGCGTACAAAAGAACTTGTTCTTACCCAAGAGGCCACCATTGAAGCCATGGCAGGCCTTGCTGAATGGCGTGACCCAGAAACGGGCATGCACATTAAAAGAACCCAAACCTTTGTAAAACTTCTTGCTGAATATATGGCCACGTTACCGGAATATTCTGAACGCCTTGATTCAAAAACCATTGAACTTTTATATCTTTCTGCACCCTTACACGACGTTGGCAAGGTAAGTATTCCTGACGCTATTTTACAAAAACCCGGTCGCCTTACTGAAGAAGAATTTGAGCATATGAAAAAGCATACTGTGCATGGACGCAATGCGCTTTCTTCTGCAGATAATAAATTAGGGTCAGACTCCTTTTTACGTATTGCCAGAACCATAGCATACAGCCATCATGAACGCTGGGACGGAAAGGGCTATCCTGAAGGATTAGCCGGCGAAGATATTCCCCTTCCTGCAAGACTTATGAGTGTGGCTGACGTATACGACGCACTTACAAGTCGCCGTGTGTATAAGCCTGCCATGCCGCACAGTAAGGCACGTGCCATCATTGTTGAAGGGCGCGGAACACAATTTTGCCCTGACGTAGTAGATGCGTTCTTGGTTCTTGAATATGAATTTGAAACCATTGCTGAATACTTTGCCGACCAAGAATAGAAACATTGCATACGTAGCCAACAGTATACACAGAAGACACGCTTGAAATAAA
>CAYJOQ010000191.1:0-4910 GCA_964371825.1 uncultured Desulfovibrionaceae bacterium | reverse complement strand
AAAGCTCCGCCTACTCTTGATTTATCGGTCGTACTGACTTTGTCAGCACTCTCAAGCCCCCAGACAAGCTGGGGGCTTTTTTACGCACTAAAAATACGCTCTTTTTGCCCACGTAAGCGCAAGGCATTACTCACTACAGTAAGTGAACTTAAGCTCATGCTTGCAGCAGCAATCATAGGGTTTAAGGTCCACTGTAAAGGAAGATAAAAAAGACCTGCAGCCAAGGGAATGAGTAAGGTATTATAGGCAAAGGCCCAAAATAAATTTTGCTTGATGGTGCGCATGGTAGCTTTACTTAAAGCATAGGCATAAGCTACTTGCCGAACATCGCTTTGCATAAGTACAATATCTGCCGATTGCATGGCTATATCTGTGCCAGCTCCAATGGCTATACCTACATGGGCACGGCTTAAGGCCGGAGCATCATTAATTCCATCGCCAACCATGGCAACAAAGTTGCCTTGTTCTTGAATTGTACGTACCTTAGCTTCTTTATCCTCTGGAAGCATTCCTGCAAAAGCAGTATCAATACCTACGGCATTTTGTACATATTTTGAGGTTATGGCATTGTCGCCTGTCAGCATGGTAACAGAAAGCCCAAGATTGTGTAATTGCTGGATAGCCTGCTTGCTACTTTCCTTGATGGTATCTGCCACCGCTATAAGGCCAAGAATCTGTTTTTGTGCAGACTCAATGCGCAGTAAAAAAAGCACGGTTTTTCCTTGTGCGGCAAGTTCATTGCTTATGCTATGCATAGGATTTTCTAATCCTTCTGATAAAAGCATACGTTCATTGCCTGCAAGTATTCGTGTGTTTTTATGCATGGCCTCAATGCCAAGGCCGGGTTTTTGGATAAAGTTTTGTAAAGATTCCCTAGGTATAAGGTTGATATTGTCTTCTTCAGCCTTGGCTACAATGGCCTTACCAAGGGGATGTTCAGAAAGCTTTTCTAAGCTGGCTGTCAATTGTAATAATTCAGTGTGCGATTTTTCGTTGTCATCAAGGCTGATGATGTCTGTAACTTGCGGCTTGCCGTGGGTGATGGTGCCTGTTTTATCAAGGGCTATGGTGTTTACTGCTTGCATACGTTCTATGGCTGCGGCAGTTTTGAATAAAATACCTTTTTCAGCTCCAAGGCCCGTACCCACCATTATGGCCGTAGGGGTAGCCAAGCCCAAGGCACAAGGGCAAGAAATAACAAGGACTGAGATGGCAATAGACATAGCAAATTCAAGGCTTTGTCCAAGCATAAGCCAAACTATAAAACTGCATAAAGCAATTGCGATAATAATAGGTACAAACACAGCGCTTATACGGTCTGCAAGGCGCGCAATAGGAGCCTTGCTAGCTGTGGCTGCGTCTACCAAAGCAATAATGCGCCCAAGGGTGGTTTCTTCGCCAATGCCTGTTACTTCCATTTGAAAATATCCAGATTGGCTTACGGTGGCACCTATAACTTGATCTCCTACCTGCTTTTCAACGGGTAAACTTTCACCTGTAATGGCAGATTCATCAATAAATGCCGAACCATGAGTTAAGATGCCGTCTGCTGCGATGCTTTGTCCGCTATGTACCACAAGTATATGCCCCTTACGCACATCCTTAGTGGCAATATGTACTTCTTTTCCCTGTATGAGGGCAATGGTGGTGCTTGGTCGCAAACGTAATAGAGCATCAATAGCACTGGAGGCTTGGCCTCTTGCCCTAAGTTCAAAGTGTTTTCCAAGACCAATAAGAGCTAAAATCATACCGGCGGAATCAAAGTATAGATTATGGGCAAAATGTTCTAAGATGTGGGCATCATTTTGCGCAAAAAACATGCGTATGAGAGCGTACACACCAAAAAATGTTGCGGCAGCAGAGCCTAAACCTACTAAGGTATCCATGCTCGGGCTTGCGGCGAGAGCTGAGCGAAAACCAGCAATAAAGAGGTGCCTATGCGCCCAAAGAATAGGAAGGCAAAGGAGCCCTTGAAGTAAGGCCCAAAGAAAGGCATTTTCAGTGCCTGTTAACATTTGCGGTAGGGGAAGAGAGAGCATGGGGGCCATGGCCACATACATAAGGATGAGTGCAAAAAATAGCGAAAGCTGTAAGGAAGGGGGCATTCCAGATACGGGATTGGCTGCGCTGCTTGGCTTTTGCGCAGATGTTATGGTCGAATCAATATCTGCTACAGCCTGAGGTTTTTGTGGCATGCCAAACTGCAATTCTTGGAGTCCTGCACTTGAACTGTCCTGCTTTGTAGATGTGTCAGCACTAGGCGTGATGGTATAGCCATTTTTTGCCATGATGCTGATAATATCTTCAATACGTATGCGCGAAGTATCAAGGGTTACGGTCATGGTTTTGCGTAATACATTAACCTGCACGTCGCTAATGCCGTCTAGGGGGCTGAGAAGTTTTGTGACGCGTCCTTGACAGGCACTGCAATGAATTCCTTCGGTGGTAAAAAATTGTGTATACATAGTATGTCCATGGTGTGGGTTGAGCGTTATTGAACAAATACAGTGTATTTGGAAATAGTTTTAACTTTTTTTAATAGAGTGTTCGTGGGCAAGTTTTTTGAAAACAAAGTCTGCAAGCTTTCCTTCTATATCAAGGGCGCTTAAAGGAATCTCTGCTCTGGCCATATTTTTATGGCCTCCAGCAGAGCCTACATTTCCAAAAAGTTTATGCGCGATATAGCCAAGGTTTTTGCTGCCATCGCCTCGAAAAATAATAACTAAAATTTCATTGTGCACACCACTAACAGCTAGCCAGTTAAGGCCATGAACCTTAGTAAAAAAATCTGCTATGGCCACAAGCATATCAGGGCTATTCACTGTGCCAACATGTGCGTGAGCTCCATTTTTGCACGTGCGTAATGATTGAAATGCATGACTAAATAATGGTAGCCATTGACGCAAATATTCACTGCGCATAATGCGGCGCAAAAGATTAGAGTCAGCGTGTTTTGATAACCATTGATATTCGCGAAAATCTTGCTCATCTCCGCTACGTTCAAAGGTTCCTGTATCAGTGCGAATACCGTATAATAAGGCTGTTGAGAGGAGCTTACCTGGGCGAATATTTAAATAGCGCAAATAATCTGTAAGCATGGTGCATGTGGCGCCGTACTTAGGCTGTATATCTATGAGATCGCCAATATAGCAGACGTTTTCTGGTAAGGGATGGTGATCAATAATGACGGAAAAATGAATATTTTGAAATGCAGGGTTATGATGCGGTTGCGAATCAACAATGGCAAAATGATCAAATTGTGCACTCATATCTTCGTGCCAGTTTTGTAAAGGAATACGCAAATAGCGCAACATGGCCAAATTATCTGGCCTTGTAACAGTGTTAATACTGGCTATGGTAACTTGTTGTGCTCGTGAAACAAGAATGCGCTTAAGAGCCATGGCAGCACCAAGAGCGTCAGGGTCAGCGACTACAAGTATGCACCATTTTTTGCCTTTTTGTAGTGTTTCAATCCAGCTAAGAAGGGCCTTTGCCCTTTTGCTATTGCTTTTCATGAGCGGCACTCCATAATAATTTTTTCCAAAGAGGATAAGAAGTTGCAATGCCTTCCCATTGGAATATCTCTAGCATATGAGTAGCATTTTTTGGTAGCATGGGGAGTATTTTTTTTATACTATCTATTTCACTAGGGGTAAGATAGGATAAATCTTTGTGTTTGTCAGCACCATCTGGGGCACTGATGTGTATGAGCTGGACAAGCGATAAAAGCTGTGCGTTTATTGCAAGTTCATGTTGTTTAAAGGCAAGCATATGCGCAAGATCAAGGCATACGCCAAAATGGGCACTAGCCTTAATGTTGGATGTTTTTTTTTGCTGTGTTTGCGATGGTGAAAAAAGTGCTGGGTTCAGGTCTGTTAAAGGTGCATTGTTGATGTTTTCTAAAAGTACAGGAATGTTAGTGTTTTTATACCACTGTTTGCTAAAATCTTGTAAAAGTTTTTCTTGAGTGCTTAAGGATGCATGAGCAGGAGGGTGCAACACGGCATAACGAGCCTTTAAATACAGAGCTTTTTGCATAATGGAGAGGGCAATAGAAGCTACACTTGTGCCCCCCTTATTCCAGGGCAAGTCCACAGGTAAATGTATATGCCAGCGAACAGGAAGCGAGCTAAGCTCTTGAGGTAAATCTTTTTCTGTATAGGCAAGACAAGGGCCGGTCTCAAAAAAACATATGCCAATTTCTTGTACTTTATGGGCCAAAAAAAAAGCATTTTCTGACACAGTAGCTGGAAGAACACATGAAGGCGCGGCTATGGGCAAGGCTTGCGTTGTCATTATAGTGTATGCCTTATGGTGCTAAGTTTTATAGGGCGTGAATGTAATAGGGCGATGATACCACGTAGCATGCGATAGATAAACCAGCACCCTAAAATGAAGAGTATGCATAATAATGTGACGGTATATTGCAATCCTTCGCGCAGGGGGGTGTTGTTCCAAAGGTCGCTGAAGTTTTTTACAAAATCTGTATTAGGAACTATGATGTTGCTCTCTCCAATAATGCAGATAGCAGCAACTATGCATATGACTGTCAGTAGGGCTGTTACCCATATACTGCGTAAAATCCATGTACAATGCTGTGCTACTCTTGGCGCCATTTCTTTATGTGCTATGTACCTAGAGACTATAACACCAAAAGCGGCAATAAAAATAGTAAAGCCAGTGAAAAAAGAAGAAAGGGCGCAAATATAATATGTTAAAAGAGCAAGCTTGCTTGTAAGAAGTGACTTGCCGCCAAGGGTTTCGTGCATATATATTCCTTTATCAAAGTCTGCATGCTCGCATAGCCAGTGTGGAAAACAGTATACGTCATCAACGCCTAAAGACATAGTCAAAAATAAGACTCCTGCACAATTCATTGTGCGGAGTTTTTTGGAGCACTGGCGCTAGCC
>CAYJOQ010000190.1:0-4927 GCA_964371825.1 uncultured Desulfovibrionaceae bacterium | reverse complement strand
TAAGACTCCTGCACAATTCATTGTGTGGAGTTTTTTGGAGCACTGGCGCTAGCCATTGCGACCAAAAATCAAGAGTAAGCGCAATTCACTTGCGCAGTTAAACGATTGATTTTTGTGCCTTTTGTCCTGCACAAGTAAATTTTCAAACTTAAGGAAATTTATTGCAAAAGCACAAAAATAAAATTGAAAAATAATTATGCAGGATTCTCTATTTTTGTGTGTTAAACAAAAAACACGCGTACAGCACATACCTTTGAACGCTTGCCAAAAGTACAGTATAACGTATTTTCACGGTGCTACATGCTCAATTACAAATGGTTATCCTGTTTTTCAGCTGTGGACTAAGGCATACGTATCTAAAAAAACAGTCGTCCATGCTCTAAGTATGCATCTCTATTGATGACAGAGAGACGATCGTTCGCATAGTGTGTCACCAAGATAAGCTGCGCTGTACTTGCCGCTTTTTCAAGCATTTCTATAGAGTTCATGCGCCATTGCATATCTAAACCCGAAAAGGGTTCATCCAAAAGCAACACTTCAGGATCCCCCATCATGGCCCTAGCAAGAAGCGCAGCACGCAGTTGCCCCGTGGATAACGAACGAATGCGACGATTATATAGGGGCTGCAAAGCATATTTTTCCATTTGCAATGCAACCTCTGCCCATTGCTCTTCAGTATATGCTCCATAAAGCCCTTGCGTTGTTTGGTATCCTGAAAGAACAAGCTCTTGCACTGTCACATCATACGCATAGTCAATTTGTTGCTCATATGAAACTAAACGCACTGCACGTCCAATACATGCACGTTCTGTGACATCTTGACGGCCTTTTGCTGTCATTTCAGGGAAGTGCCGAGTAAAATTGCGCACAACATCGCCCCCGGCCGCAGGCTGTACATCATTAATAAGTAGCGACAATAGTGTTGATTTTCCTGAACCATTGGCCCCGTGTAGCATCCAATGTTCATGGGCCAAAATATCCCAATTGATATTGTGTAGCACAGGCACACGATCAATATACACTGTTGCGTTTTGCACCGAAAATATTCTTTTTTTTGTATGCGTATGCGAAGAAGCTATAGCGTCATGATCATTTGGCCTTTGCACATTTTGTATGCTTTGCGCAGATTCTACCTGGGCGCCAATTCCCATGGTGTGCAATGCAGCCCTCGATGATATTTGTAGCGTTCCCCCTTGGTGCATCTGATATATATTTTCAATCCATGGAGGAATGCTTTGCAAACGATGTGCTGTGAATACCAAGGTGCATTCTTTTGCCACAGTGTGCAAAAGCTCATGCATTCTTTTTTGTGTGTGTATGTCAAGACCATCCACATATTCATCAAGTAAGAGTATTTGTGGTTTTTGTAATAAGGCTCTTCCTAAGAGCAATAGGCGTAACTGCCCTTGCGAAAAAGCTTCAAGGGGCATGGAGACAAGATGTAATGCACCAATTTTTTTTGCCATGCCTTGCGCTAAACTGCGCTGCTCTTGAGAGGGGGGGCTATAGAGCATTGCAGTGCCTGCAAAGGCAGAAAGCAATACATCTTCACCTGTTAGTGGCCATTTTTGCCGAACATATTCTTCTTGTTGCATTGGACTTACAAGAGCGCACATTGACCTGCCCACAAGCAATGAATGTTCCTTATGCCCCTTATCATACCATGTGAGGCCTGTATTATGGGGGGCATTATCAGGCCAAAGCAAACCGGCAAGTAAACGCAAAAATGAAGACTTTCCGCTGCCATTTTGCCCTAAAATAGCTACATGCTCTCCTTGATACAAACAAAAATGTATGTTGCGCAATAAAGGCACGCTCTTGAATTCTTTTGTGCATGATGTGGCAAAAGCTGTAGAACTTGGCACGCTGGCACTAACATTTTCCAACTTGATTAAAACTGTACCCATTAAAAGGCTCTCTCAAAGACCTCACCCTGACAAAACCAAAGGCTATGCTTATAGCCATAGGAACGGGCATACATTTCCAAATTCATAAAGTCTGCGCCAACATCTTGCACATTATGTGCGTCAGAAGCAAAAGTAATAGGAACGCCTATTTCTGCAGCAAGTGACATAATTTGCGGACCAGGATAAATTTCTCGACATGGCTTGCGCAAACCTGCCGAAGAAACTTCTAAAGCCATTCCGGCATTTTTGATGGCTTTTAATGCTTCTGCCACAAGCACTTGTGCGGCTGGGTTTTTAATCCAATCCCTAAAGCATTCGATGGTAAAAATTTTTATCAGATCTAAATGCCCTGCAATATGAAAAAGGCCACTATTTGCCATGGCGCGAACGGTAGTAAAATAGGCTTCGTAATGTTCATGACAATGATGGGTGTGCAAGCTTTTCCAGTCTGAAGGGTCATCATCATATCCCCATGTTTGTAAAAAGTGCACACTTCCTATTCGATAATCAAAATCATAATCACTGAGCGCTTTTTCAATAAAGGGCACATCATTTTCCATCCAATCCATTTCTATACCAAGTAATATCTGTCCGGGGTTTTCAAGCTTTAGCTCTTGAACTTCTTGCACATATTGTGGAAAAAATTTTATAAGCTTTTCTCGATATTCATTGGTATAGGTATAGTTTTCTGGCCGCGGAGAATGTTCGGTAAATCCAAGAAGCTCTATTCCCTTTTTCTTGGCAGATTCCCACATAGCACGCGGGGTATCTTTGCCATGAGAATATACAGTATGAATATGTAAATCGGCTGTAATCATAAAAGTTCCTCTAAAACCAAAGATCCTTTAAATCTTCCCTGTCATATCCATAACGAGTTTTCATACACATGCGAAAATACGTGTCCCACTGCCAACCGCTGGAGTTATGGGGAGGGTCTGTCATTTCTGTGGCGTCTTTTTCACAATCTTGACGAGCTTCAAGCATGAGGCTCTCTTCATAACTTAATTGTTTTTTGGGGCCACAAGCGCCAAGCAATATGCAACTAAAAATCAATGTACATAGCAACAATCGCGTCATAATTACTCCTTTTGATACTCATTTACATCACTGATGCGCTATACAAATTATACAAGCAACTGCGCTGCAAGATATCATTTTACTACTGTTATGCATCCTTAAACGTGTCTAGGTCTACTATAGCCACATCTGTGTTATACCCTGTAATGGTTGATACAGCGATTAAGGTATCATCACTATCAAAAATACGAACTTCATATACACCAAGTTTTTTACCGCCACGAATTTTTTTTGCTTCACCGCGCAAAGGCCCAATGCGCCCCGGCTCAAGATAAGAAATAGATGACTGCGCATTAACATAAAAAGTACCCTCTGCAAAAGCAATGGCAGCAAAGGTCATATCGGCTAAAGAAAAAATGGCGCCACCATGAGCATTGCCCATACCATTACGATGTGTTGGGCTAAGGGGCATAAGTGAGACAGCTTTTTCAGCATTAGCCTCAATAATTTCAATATCAAGGCGCGAAGCAAAAGTATCACTACGATGGAAATATTCATTAAGTGCAGCAACGTCAATGACCTTAGTTGGTTTCATAAAAAAATCCTTATATATTTTAAACACATTATAACAATATCCAATGGTACAGAAACAAAGCACCAATGAAATCTTACTCTCATCGAACCTAAAAACGTGTACTGCGTATAATGTCTTATTGTCGCAGTACTGAGCATAACATAGGCATACGCTCATGCAACAAGGGACCTTGCGAAAATTTAGTACACAATTATTTTTCAATATCCAAGTGTTATCCTTAAAGCAAAAAAAAACTATACGCAATAAGTCAATGCGATGGCTAAAAATTAACCTTACCTACAACTAGCAGTCACAAAAAATACTCTTCACTGTATCATCGAAAAAACATGTAAAACACCACGCTATTTTCTGTATAAAAATGTCTTCTTGTGCACTCAAATCTTTACATAACATACTAATATTTTAAAATTTTTAATAGATTTTACTTCAAAAATATTGTTTACTATATACACACAGCAATCAGAAGATACGTATGGATATAGTAAGCAATATGCACCGGCAGCTTGTTTACTACATACAAAACACAAAAAAATACTCTAGATATGAGTAAAAACTCAGTTGCTACAAAGGATGTTCTTATGACATTACACATGATTTGGGGACTAATCGGCTTTAATTTAGCTTTATTGTTTGTGTGGGTCTACCATGTTTTGCGCACCAAGGGTTTCAGCTATTTTTGGGGACACCCAATTTTAGCAGGAATAATTGTTATTATCACCCTCTACGCACTGGAAAGTTTTTTTGCTGATATATCTGCAGCTCAAGTGAGCCTTGACTGGAAACTCACTTTATGGCTCGGTGTACCGCTAACACTACTTGGCATGCTGCTCTTTTATCGAGCCATTGCACTACGGCATAAAAAAATGCACAATAAAAAAATGTAAAAAGGCTATGGTTTTTATTTAAAAAATTAGTTAGTCAGCACTAAAAAATCATACAAACCACTGTAAGTACAGGTATTCACACCTTAAGAGGTCACAGAAAAATTGCCGAAAACAAAGCATGTAATACAACTTTTTGGCAATTTTTCGACACTATTGCACCTGTTTTTCACGTGTTGACTAACAAAATTTTTCTGTAAGAAAAATTTTGCGTGCCGTAAAATGAGCCAGAACTTGCTTCTGGCGGCCGCAAAGCGGTATTTGGAGGCAACGTGCCTTTCTGAACAACACATTTTCATGTGTTGTTCAGCATCGACTAGCTACTTATTCCGTAATTAAAAAAATTACTTCTCATTACCTTTCATCAACCGCACAAAAACATATTAGTCCTCTATCGAAAAAGCACGCAAATTTTCTGGCAAAGAAAGCTCTCCTGTTTCCAGATTACAAGCCAATATATGTAAATGCATACTAGATAGATACGGCGTTCAGAAAGGCGAATGTCCCTAATGCGTTCAAGCATTTCA
>CAYJOQ010000189.1:0-5069 GCA_964371825.1 uncultured Desulfovibrionaceae bacterium | reverse complement strand
AATGATGGCTATATATGTACATCAAGATATATATCACGTCAATAAAACGTGAAGACCTGAAAACGCTTACACTAAAAGGATTGAAAGCATGTAAAAAAAATAGTTATGACAAAGATTATTTAGTTCGCATTGAAAAAGTATGTAGTTACAAATAGTTGTATGGTTTTTCATCGTTGACTAAGCAGCTACTGTAAAAACTTTTTGTATATATTCTTATAAGGCAAGGCGTATTTGGCAACGTAGTTTTTTTTATTTGTGAGAGGGTGAACTTAAAAAAAACATGATTAGTTTTTTCCCCATGCTTTTTTCATAGCATGGAGAAGAAGCTGTGTATCGTTAAGCATGCTTTGCTGCATATTAGGGTTTTGGCTTAGAATTTCTCTAGGATAATGAAGTAAACTCGGATTTTGTAATGATTGTATGCCTGTACTGAAAAAATGTTCATAAGGATTTACACCGGCCCAGAAAAGCGGAGGATTTAAAAAGAGGTAGAGAATAGAATTAAACCATGGGGCAAAGTCAAAGCCTTGATAAAACCCTGAAGAAAGATAGTGTGAGTATGGGTTTACTTGCATATTAGGAACGTTTTTAAGGTAATATTTTTTGTCTATAACACCAGAGGATATAATACTTTTAGCCATACGTTCCATGTCTTTGTTAGCATATTTTTTAGCAATATTAAGATTATCATCATTAATATCGTACTTGATAGCAAAGCGTCCTAATGCTTGGTAGATGTGCACATTGTTTTTTGCTTCGGAAGTTGCCTCTATTAAGGCTTTGAATGCAACATCTAATTTTATTTGGCTTTCTAAAATGTGTGCATAAAAAATCCAGTTCCAAGAGGTGCCTGTGCGAAAATCTCTCGCCTTTTTATTCATTTGTTCTGCTAAATCCCATTGCTTATCTAAGATATAGCATAGTGTAGCAAGCTCAAAATACATATTGTTCATGATCGCTTCATGGCTATTGTGGAAAAGTGTATTTGATACGTCACAAGCTTGTGCATATTTTTTTAAGGTTAGTAAAATGCAGCAAGCATAATAATGATGATTATAATTATTTTTGTGCTTATTTAAAATAATATCCACATATTCTAGTGCTTTTTCTTCATTGCCCAATTGCAACGATGCACAGGCATAAACAAAGCATAAATCAGCAGAAGAAGTATGATTAGGTGCTCTTTCTAGAAAAGTTATTGTTTGTTCCGGCGATATTTCTAAAATTTGTTTGGCATAGTATAAAGTTATTTCTTCATTTTTATAATGGCGAGCTATATTTCGCGTAATACTAAGCCCTTCATGTATAGCTCCTGATTGAAAAAGCATATGACCGTATTGTAATGTAATTTCTGAAGACTCAGGATATTTTTTATATGCCCAAGCTAAAACTTCAGCAGCTTGCCACGATTGTAGCCTATCGGAAAGGAGCAAACAATCTTGTATAGAAGCTATCCCTTTTTTATATCTGAAAAACATCTGATGAATAGAAGTATCTGGGTCATATTTTTCTAATTCAGGAAGAATTTTTCCATCACGTACAGCAATAAGATTGCAAGGGAGGATAGAAAGATTAGCTTCAGGAGTGGAAAAATATTTCGAATCTGCACCAAGATATTGAAATATAGAGGGAAAAAGTTGTACGTGGGAAAAAAGCTCTTGTGTTGGTGCTATTTTAGGCCAGCGAATACTACAGCGCACGCTAAATAAATCTAAGGCCATTTCTTCAATACTAACGCCACGTTCAGCCATGGCCTTAGAGGGGCTTGTTCCTTCCCAGACATTAGCGTGGCGCATAGAGCCATGGTCTCCTACAGCAACAATAATACCTTGTGGATCTTTACTTGTAATGTGATTTACTAAATCTATAATTTCTTTTTGCCCTTTTTCTACTGCATTCTTATAGCTTTGTGTAAAGTGATCTCCCGCTTGCCAAGCTTTGTTAACATTATTGTGATTAGCGCCAAAACGAATGGCAAGAAAGCGTGGTTTATCTTGTTTTGTATTTACTCTATGGCGAAAAGATAAGAATACATCGTTAAAAGATATGGCACTATCTACATTAAAGGGATCTGCACTCTTGGTAATTTTACGCAAATAGGCAGATTGTGCAAAAAAGGGGCAAAAAAGTGTATGCAATATATGCAATATAGGAGTTAAATAAAAGGATGCAAATTCATTTTTAGCCATGTATTTGCCAAAAACGAAATATGTTACATCAAAAAATTCGCATGTATAATCGTTTTCACGTAAAATGTCTAAAGCTAGAGCTCGATTTTTTTTACTGTGATTTAATTGATAATTAAATAAGGCTTGCACATTGGGTGTGGTGGAAAGTCTATTGCTGAAATAATGTTTATAATCTGTAAAGCCATGTTTTTGAAAAAGTTCATCTATGACAGTGTCGTCAATGTCGTAGAGTTTTTTCATGGCGCTGGCAGAATGGTAAGATTCCAAAAGCAAAAAATAGATATTGGGCTTTTGCTGCAATGGTATATTTTGTTTGTCTTGTGCTATATAGTGTAAGTTTTGTAATTTTGGTTCAAAGACAATTTGTTTTTCATCCTTTCTTTTTTTAAAAGCATCAAATAAAGAAAAAAGTACAATGACACTGAGTACACTATTAAATATAGCTATAGAATAAAACGCAGAGCTTACAGTGAAAAAAATATATATTCCTATGATGGTTCTACGCCTGTATTGTTTATTGGGAATATTTTCTGTAAAAAAACGCTCATGCAAGAGCAAAAACAGGGTGATAGACAAAATCGTTACCAAGGTCGGTATAAGCGCTATTCCTTGCTCCTGTGCCATATGAATAAAGCTTAGTTCCTGTGTATATTGTGTGAGGATATAGATGATACCAGCACCAAGTAAAGCGC
Organism: uncultured Desulfovibrionaceae bacterium; assembly: GCA_964371825.1. Classification (GTDB taxonomy): domain Bacteria; phylum Desulfobacterota; class Desulfovibrionia; order Desulfovibrionales; family Desulfovibrionaceae; genus CAYJAD01. The sequence continues at coordinate 2,188 of CAYJOQ010000189.1, read as the reverse complement.
TTACACCTGCCATAAGTAGAGATTGCACTACTTGCCTTGTAGCAAAAAAACGCTGGTTAAGAGCACAAAAGCTTATTGTAGGCGTTAAGATGGCTAGAAAAATGCTTACTTCGGCATGGGTAAAATACTGGAACATCTGCAATATCCTTTACAAATGATAAAATTACTGCTCGCGTTTTCTATATACAATACAGGTGCGTTCAGAATCTTGCATAGCATAGCGTGCTTTTTCATCAAAATATTCAGAAAATATCTGAGAAAAGGAGTCCACATCATAGTCAGAAAAGTCATTATCTCTTGCCATAAGCATTCGTTGAACTTGACTATCATTGCGTGGGACAAATTCTATGAGCAATACCCCATTTTCTTGGAGAGAGTTTGCAAAAAACTGCGCTTGCTTATGCCAAGGAATGCCAGCGGTAAAGTACAGATGGTGTGTTAAGGCCAGTGCACTCACTAAAGAAGCTTGGCAGCGTGTGAGCCACGAAGCACGTTCCTCATGGGCCCATCCTATGCTTGGGCTTGGGTTGGCTAAGTCAAGCACCAAGGGTACTATGTTGCTTGGCTGATCCTTAAGTTTTTGATAGTGCATTCCCACAGCGGTGGCATCAATATCAGCTGCAATGACAATGTCAAAGTGTTTAGCCAACAAAGCGCTGTATTTTCCTGTATTAGCGCCTAAATCCACAGCCATAGATAAGCAATCTTGCTCTAAAGTATTTTGAATTTCTTGAGCAACATTGTACACAAGATTTTCTTTATATTGAGTGGCGTTTGCGCTGTAATTGGTATCTTCATAATAATTTGCCCACTCGCCACAAGCTTTTTGTTGTGGTAGCGCCAATATAGTGCGTTCAAGTGAACCTATAAGTTCTAAAAGTCGCGCAGTAGAAAGCGTTGCTTCTTGTACACGCTTGACAGCTGTTCGGGCATCTTCGAATTTTTTTTCAGCCTTGGCATGTAGATGCAAATGCATTTGTAGGCCAGGTGCAAGTGCAGCCTTGGTGGGTAAAAGATCCCATGCAATATCTAAAGGAATACCGTCAACCCACAAGGCTGTGAGGCGCGAGAGGCGATGTTCATAGCTTTGCAAGGCAAGAGGTGCTAAAAAGTGCATGCAAAATTGTCTATAGCCTTGCCAAGGGCTATTTTCTGCTCTTTTTTCAAAGGAAAGCGTGTCTATAAAGATAGGTTTTCCCTTATAAAATTGCACATTATAGGTAGAAGCATCTTTAAGACTCATGCCATGCTCTAAGGCTATTTTTTGAATTTTTAAGGTGAGTAAAGCTGCCTCTTGTAATTGTGGAAAACTCCACTCATGAGCATAGCTAATGAAGGGTATTTTATCGCTTTGCAGGTATTTCCAAGCATTTTCATGGTTTAAATTTGGGGGGGGATTAATTTCTTCAAAGGTGAATAATAAGCCTTCTTTTTGCAAGGTGGCGAAAAGACCGCTTTGTACAGCATGTTCGTAATGCTCTTGATATTTGCGATGCACGGTTCTAATGACTTTATTTTTTCCTATGAAAACATATCCGCAACTGTCACGGAAAGAAGCCTTATCTTGAAGAAACATGTACACACCTTTTTGTTAATTTTTTTTCCAAAAAAATAAAGCTTTTTTAATCTTTTCTATCATACGTCCCAAAAAGGCAAAGATGGCCACGATGCTTTGCACTAGTGTAGAACCTGAACCTGGGTCTAGATAGCCTGCATGGGCGTTTTGCGGTAAGACAAGGGCAAGCGTAATTATAAAACAAAATATGCTAATAATTATTTTAACTTTATTATGTAATATGAAATAAGACATGCAATTCTCCATGATATTGGTTGTATATGTAACTTTAGAAATTCTACCGTATAAGCTTGTATTTATCAATGCTTTTGATTTTACCATGAGTTTTATGCAATGGAAATGTCTTTGTTCCATCAGCATCACTGATGTTAACGCCGCCCATGGCAAAAGCCTCATGATAGCTGGCACAGATAGAACTAGCGAAGTTAGCGATGAAGCTGAACAAACTTGAGATTGCCTAACCATATACTTTGGTTAGACTTAAGTAGTAGGCCCTAAAAGGGGATTTGGAATCCCAATGGAGCCTTTCTGAATAATGCGTAAAAACGTGCTGTTCAGCGTCGACTACTTATTTCAATAGGTGTATTTATTTTTCAGTGCCGTCTATATTAG
>CAYJOQ010000188.1:0-5094 GCA_964371825.1 uncultured Desulfovibrionaceae bacterium | reverse complement strand
TGCAACCATTGTAATTACAAACACTCACATATTAAGAGTTCACAGAAAAATTGCCGAAAACAAAGCATGTAATGCGACTTTTTGGCATTTGTACGGCATTAACGCACTTGTTTTTCAATATCGACTAAAAAAGAGAAAATACGGCATTGAAAAAGCCCCCAATAACACCCAAAACACCTGACCCAAGGCTACCTATGGCGCTCATAATAACAGCCCCTGTATCCACCTTGCGTTCTGGATTATCCAAACTGCCACTAAAGGTCACAGGAATACCTTGTAACGTACCCATATTCGCCAGTAAATTTATGGCCAAAGTATCGTGTACAAGATCTATCTTTCCACCACCTGTAAGATTTAACTCTGGCCCCTTAAGCACAAAATTTTTGCTATGCAATACGCCCTTGGTCAAGGTTCCAGAGGCTGTTAAAAGTTCTATGGTAGTAGGCTTGCCGTCAGCTGAGCCATCGCTTTTAAGACTTTGCAAAAAGCTTCTTTGCATTTGTAAACGCCACGAACCGTCTAATTTTGCAGGAATATCAGCATAGTTTTTCACACCTCCTTGCATAGAAGCCCACAATGACCCCTGCCCCCCCATAAAGGATTTGAGCTTAAGACCACGACTTAGCGCAGCAAGGTCTACGTTTTGCGCTTCAAATCCGCCCTGTACTTGCAAGGTATTATAGTCATGTTCAGCACGCAAATGCATAGAGGCTTTACTACCAAAAAAGTCAAATGTTGTGGGAGAACACTCTAAAACCTTATCTTTAAGCTTTAAAGGTATATACACATTTTTTGCATATTCTTCCTTTAATGAAAAGGAATCTATGCGCAATACGCCATGTATCTCCCTATCATCCATCCAGCTAAAATCCCAATCTTTTTCTTTTTTTACAGGAGGTACTGGTGTTGGCGTTGAGGCAACATTTGCGCCATTAGGTGCGGGTATTTTTTTCGTTTCTTCGGGAAAAAGAGTTCTCCATGCCAAGGTGTCAGCGTGAAAATGTATATTCCAAACAGGTTTTGGTGTAAGAATTTTACGCATACTTCCTTTGGCACTCATTTCTCCCAGCTGTAGTACAATATTATCAATACGAAAAGCGTCTTTTTCTTCATGTACTGTGGCTGCAAAAGCTAGGTTTTGCGGTGCGGTGGGCGGCAAGGGGCTTGTTTTAGAAGTTTGCAATTTCTTAACAAATTCGCTGGCATTATTCGTCACAACGCTAACATCAGCATCCCACAACAATTCCTTGCTAAAATGCACATCCAAAGCCCCTTTAATGGTAGCATTGTTATAATTTGTTAGTATTCCTTTAGCTTCTTTAATAGCAAAGCTATCCTTTCGTGTTTCTAGGTGCAAAGATGCATCCAGTTTTGCCTGTATTTCATGCGGAAGGGTAGTACTTTCTGTATGCACCACAACATGATTATTACTCTTCATGGCATCAATAATAACATTGCCATAGTCCTTTCCGGCAAATTCTAAGGGGCCCGTAAGATTGCTTGTAATATTTACATCCTTACTTACAAGCGCTCCTTTCCACACACCTTCGTACCGTAAAGACGGTGGTAAAGTATCTCCAGTAACTTTGACCTTATTTTTTGCCTGAAAATCTCCATCCACTTTCACCGAATCAAAATGCCACTGCACCTTCTTTTGATTGGCAAAAAAACCATTTTCAATGCGCAGTGATGCTGTGCCCTTCTTAGTAATTAAAAATTCCCCAATGCCCTTGCCTGTAGCAGTAAAAGCTGTTTTTGCAAAAAGGTTTCCCCCCACCATTTCTCTGCCAAGAAGTCTGGCTAAGGGTTTTTCTGCACGCATATTTTCTATGGCACCAAAAATTGCATAGCCCGATTCATCCTTAGGAGTACGGTATAAAATAACATCTGCATTGGCCTTTCCGCCATATACCTTACCCAAATCAAAGCCAAGCAATACGCCATATTTATATGCACCCTTAGCATAACGTTTTTCATTTTCAATGGGGATAACGCGCATGTGTAACTCTTCTAAGGTTAACTCCCAAGCAGTTACAGCTTTGGCACCTATATTAATATTGTAACTCACAGATGGCCCCGTAGAATTAATGGCTTCCGGCGTACCAGGAACAGGGGTCAAGGGGCCGTGATGATATTCAGGAGCCTTTGCTTTTATGCCTTCTGCTTCAGGATACGCACGGCGTAACAGTAAATGCGGCGTTGTTAAGTATAAATCAATTACGGTGTTCTTCCACTGCTTTACCCCTCCTGAACCGGTAAAGGTGCTTTCAGCGGTAGTGGCTGTTATACGCGGAACCTTAAGCCCTATGCCATCCATACTAAACTCAAGTTCGCCTGAAATATAATCCAAGGTTTTTTGTAAACCAGGCGGAAAATTACGTGCAAAACCAAACCACTGAATTAAGCTCATCTTTGTTAAGTCAATGTGCCCTTCTAAAGTAGGATTATGTATTATTTGGCTCAAAGCACCGTTCAGTATAAGGCTATCTTTATCTAAATTTATGGCAAAATTGCGCAATACCATGCCCATATCCAACGATTTTTCAGCACTTTCTGTAAAACCGCCTTGCAAAAGACCACGCACTTTTACTGCGATGGGCGCCTCTTCCCATAAAATATCACCAGTTACTGAGAGCATGCCTTCAAGAACATGTTTCTTTGTCGTGTGTTTTTCTTTTGCACCTTTCTTAACAGCAAGAGCATCCATAAATTCTTTTTTGGGGTCAAAAGATTCTTGCACTTCATACGTAGAGGCAAGCGCTTGAGGGTCTATATTCGTATCAAAAACAATATGCATATTATGTAGTACATGAGGTAAAGTAAAAAGGCTTTCCACATGAAGAAACAACTTTTGTGCTTTAGGTTGCCCTAAAAGATATAAAGGATTTTCTACATTTCCAAGACCATGCAAAGCTACTTTCAACAAAGGTACAGAGACAAGCACCTTCTGTTCTTCTTGTATTTCTGTATTATTTAATTCAAAAGCGCTTTCTACAGTTCCTGTTATGCCCACAGTGATTGTGGCTCTAAAAGTATCAACAATAATTTTTTCCTTACCTTTTTCCAAAAGCAATGAACCATCAACGATTTGCACATTGGCACCGTGCAATAAACTTGGGAGAGGCAATACGGGTGAGGCCATAAAAGAGCGTAATTGCTCTACTACCTTCACAGAGGTGTTTACCTTAGCACTTGTAGAGGCCTTTGCAGGTGATGTTTGTTTTTTGGTATCTTCTTTTTCTGTAGATGCAATGGTTATATGCACTTGAGGCTGTGTAAGATGTGCATACCCAAGATTAAATTTTCCCTGAAGGGCATGCCAAAGAGAAGGAGCAACACGCAAGTTAGCAACTCGTAATTGTAAATGCTCTTCTTCAACGGTCACATCACGCAGTGCTATGGTTGGCAAAGGAAAATAATCAAGCTCAATGGCCGAAAAACGCACTTGAAGATTTGTTCGCGTAGCAATTTCACGTTCTATCTTTTTTGAAATTTCCGCACCATTTTGCGTCAGATACATATGTAATCCAAACAGCACCATAGCAAAAACAACAAACATACCTAACAAAAAATATATACATGAACGTACAATACACCAAAATCTTTCCATAAAAGATACTCTCTAAGTAATATTTTTATTTCACTCACTCTTTTAAGCAATTACTTACAAAAATAATACAGCTAATCAGAATATTATACAGCCATTTTCAAAAGATAGACATTTTTAACAATAGCTCTTGCCCGTATTCATAAAATAGTTTATACAAGCCTGTAGTTTACAAATAGGCTTTGTTCTTCATATATGGTTTATGCATAAGGTGCAATAATTGAATTTGACTAGCGCACCTTTCGCCTTTAGCCAACATCAAGGTAGTAACATATGCAACGAATTTTTTGGATTGGTAGCCCATTTTTTCAAGCTTCACTGCGTGATTGTGGCTGGGATGTATATTTTCATAATTTTGAAGATATTGCTATCTTTGGCTGGGAAGATATCGTACGCATAGCTGGCTTCACCCCAGACATAGTCGTAGTGGCAGACAAAAGTCGCCCTCCATTTATACTTAATATGGAGAACTTTCCTTGCTTAACGGTTTTTTATGCAGTTGATACGCACATCCATAGTTGGTATGACCTATATGCACAAGCCTTTGATGTCTGTCTTGTAAGCCTCAAAGACCATGTGGAACTCTTTCAAAATAGAAGACTCACAAATGATAAAATACTCTGGTCTCCGCCCTTTGCCCGCAATACCGACATGCCAAATCCAGAAATTATACCTGAGTGGGACGCCCTTTTTGTGGGCACTATCAATGCTCAAAACACACCAAAAAGATTACGCTTTTTTCAACAATTAAAAGAAGCTGTTCCCTCCCTACATATAGAACGCGGTCAATACCAAAGTCTTTTTCCCAAAGGGCGTATCTTACTCAACCATTGTGAACATGCAGACTTAAATTTTCGCGTGTTTGAAGCCTTAGCCTGTGGTGGATGTTTGCTTACACCACGCGTAAAACACAACCTCGTCACCGGTTTATTCATCGACGGCGAAGAACTCATCACCTACGAACCAGAAAATGTTCAAGATGTAATCTTCAAAATACAGTTTCTTTTAGAACACGAAGATGTTCGCTTACATATTGCCCAAAAAGGATTTGAAGCCGTAGATCAAAAGCATAGAGCCATACACAGAGCACAAACATTCACAGACTTTATGTGTGATATATTCATGAATGATGCACAAAGCATCATTCAACAAAGACAAGCAAAAGCTAAAGAAATTCGCGAGCACTGGCTGCGCGCACCCTATCTATTTCTTGCAGAAACAGCCGAAATAGACCTTTTACGCAAAGCATATTTGCTGGCGGCCAAGGGCACGTTTAACCACGCTCAAGACGCACTGTAAATGTATTTTTCCTTGGGGGACACCTTTTCTGAAGAAAAGGTTCTCCCCCAAGACCCCCTTCCAAAAAACTTTCATGGCGTACAAGAATGTTCCCTGTATGCATATTCTTGCCGCACCTAATACCCACGTCTTAATCATATGTTTTCAACATGGATTACATAGTCGGCACTGAAAAACTAAACAACTAT
>CAYJOQ010000187.1:0-5139 GCA_964371825.1 uncultured Desulfovibrionaceae bacterium | reverse complement strand
ACATAAGCAGTTTGGTTTTTTTACGCTGACGACGCAGATTGCTGTTTTTCAACAGTCTGCTAAGGGGCAAAGTAATTTTGTATCAGCTATAGCTATGTGATAGCCTAAGAAAAATAGTGCATTCTCTTTGCGATTCATCAGTAAAGACCCAAGGAGAATATGATGTAAAGGGGTATTTGGAGAAAAATAAAAAGATAAGGGTCAAAAATTAAATCTGAAAATGTATATTCTACGGATTTTATAAGTACAAATTCATCTTATTACATGGTGATATTGCACAAGTACTTGCAGATTTTATGTAACAAAAAGCCACTCATAACTTCAATGTATAGTATGAGTGGCTTGTATTATATTACCATGTATTATAACGTATTCTTTCAGCTTTATAGTGATTTTTTTGTTTTGGTATCGCTTTTGGATAGCCAATGGGCACAAAGGCAAGAGGAATAATGTTTTCTGGTAAGCCAAATTCTTTTACCACAAGAGGTTGAATTCTCTCATTAGGGTACACACCTGTCCATATAGCTCCAAGTCCTAAAGCATGCGCAGCCAACAAAATATTTTGTGTAGCGATAGATACATCAATAATTCCATAACCTTTTTGATGCTTTACTTTATCATTGTCAACACACGTTAAAATTCCCATGGGCGCACTTTTCATAAAAGAGCCATACTTATTGATTTTTGAAAGAGCTAGGATTTTTTCCTTATCATTAACAACAATAAACTCCCATGGTTGCTCATTATACGCACTAGGAGCTGCCATAGCAGCACGTAAAATAATGTCGATCTGCTCAGCGCTCACTTGTTGGTCAGTAAAAGAACGAATACTACGCCTAGTCATGATGGCTTCAATAGTTTCTAATTTTTTCTGTTCATTGGCAAACAGCAGTGATGGGGCTGAAACAGTAGCTACCCCTGCCGCTATACTTGCTCCGCGTAAAAAATTTCTACGTGATATGGACATCATTTACTCCTAAATAGTCGATGTTGAAAAGCTATGCAGATCACTGTAATTATAGGCATTCACATCTTAAGAGATCACAGAAAAATTGCTGAAAACAAAGCATGTAATGCGACTTTTTGGCAATGTATCAACACTATTGCACCTGTTTTTCATGTGTTGTTCAGTATCAGCTACCTAATATGCGCGCTTTATGATTGAGTCAATGACAAGAAACCTTCTTGACGCAACATATGATTTATTTTACTTGTATATACAACTAACCAAGCTAAGATGCAGGAGAAACCCCATGAAACAATCCTTAGGCGCAAATATCTATTTATTCCCCCTACCCACGGCAGTGGTTGGAACATATGATGCTGCTGATAGACCAAATATGATGACCGCATCGTGGATTGGCATTGTCAATTCAAAACCAACTATGTTGTCAGTATCACTACGCAAAGCTACATATACCTATAACAGCATTTTGCACCATAAGGAATTTACTGTATCTTTACCTTCATGCAAGCATTTGGCAGAAATGGATTATGTGGGCACAAAAACAGGAAAAAATGAAGATAAATTTCAAACAACTGGCTTAACGCCCATTGCTAGCACCGTTGTTCACGCTCCTTATGTAGCTGAATTTTCGTTAGTTTTAGAGTGCCGTCTTGTAAAACATGAAGATTTAGGCTTACATACCATATTTATTGCTGAAATAATAGATGTAAAAATAGATGAAGATTGCTTGTTAGCTAACGGAAAGCCAGATTTTTCTGCTCTAGATCTCATAACTTACGCTCCCGGGGAAAGAAAATACTATGCTCAAGGAGACTTTTTAGGCATAGCCAATGCCTCATGGCAAAATAGCACTCTTAATCCCAAATTTGCACAAGACCATGAGGGTAAAGCTTTTGCCTTCCTCCAAGAACATTACAAAAAACTTGATGACGGAGCTTTATTAGAAGACTTTGTACATGATTTTTTTTGGGATGATTTTGTTTTCGATAATAATGGCACCCTTATTGATAGTCATGAAAAATTTGCTCATTGGTATTCACAGATGCAAAATCAACTTTTTGACCGAAAGCATATTCTGACAAAAATACATTTTGAACACAAAGATAATGCTGTTTTTGCCCAACTTAAAGTCGTGTTTACTGCCAAGTCATGGCAGCTGGGAATGCCAAAAAGTACAGCTATATCCCTTGAGGGAGATATTTCTTGGCATTTGGAATATGATGATACGTCAAAAACATACACAGGTAGAAAATGCCAAATTTGTATAATATAATCGGCACTGAAAAACTAAACAACTGCCTGTAATTATACATAAATGGATATAAGGATATTACAAGATGCATTTCACAACACCCACCTATCGCCCTCCTGATGAAGCCATGCTTGGTGCAAAATTACTGCAAGTAACTGTGGGCTGCTCACATAATGCATGCCGCTTTTGTAATATGTATCGTAAGGTGAAATTCCAGAAGGAACCCATAGGGCAGATTACGGAAGATATTAAAGAATTACGTGAAACGTATGCACATATCGAAAGAATTTTCTTGGTAAATGGTGACCCTTTTGTGTTGAGCGCAGAGCACCTTAAGGAAATAGCACAAACCATTATTCAACACATACCTGAAGTTAAAGTTATTTCCATGTATGCGTCCATTGATAACCTTAAGCATAAGTCCGATGAAGACTTAGTTATGCTCAAAAATTTGCGCATTAACGATTTGTGGTTTGGCATGGAAACAGGCAATATAGAAAATTTACACTATGTCAAAAAAGGACATACTCTTTCTGATGCGTATAAACAGCTTGAACGCCTTAATACTTTAGGCATGAGACATAATCATTGCTATATTCTTGGCGTTGGCGGTAAGGGTAAAGGAATACAAAATGCCATGGACACAGCAAAGCTTATCAATGCCACAAAACCTTCTATCATTTGGTATGGTTCATTGGGTATCTTTGAAGGAAGTGATATACCAAAAGACATACAAAATGCAGCGTTTTCTCCGGCAACTGAATTAGAAATTCTTGAAGAAGAGCTTAAAGTTTTGGAACTTTTGGAACTTGAAAATGTTCGCTTCAATGGCATGCATCCCACCAATGTGGTTTCTGTACATGGGACTTTGCCACAGGATAAAAAGCTTATGATGTTAGAAATCCAAGATTTTATAGAATATGCTGATGCAAGCTTTCTCAACTCTTGTATGCAAAGAAAACCAGATTAAAAATTTTCTCACTCTTACATCTTGTCATGTATTGAGAGGTATTATGAGCTATTCATTCTACGCATGTGAAACAGATGTAACAAAGGCCACCTTTAATAAAGATATTTTTGAGCGTGAAAAATATGCTGATAACCTCACTAAATTAGTTCATAAGACAACTTGCCCATATGTTATTGCTTTGTCCTCTCCTTGGGGACACACACAGATTTTACTTACTCATCTGAAAAGGCAATCTATATAAGTGCATGATATGAGCTTGGTTGCCTTGCATTGTGGCTTACGTTTTGGGGAAATTGCTCAACTTGATTGGCAAAGCGTGGATTTTGACATGGGTACACTTTCCATTCGTGACCCCAAGTCACGCAATAATAGAGTGGCTTTTCTCACGCCGCCCTTGGTGGATATGTTGCAAGAGCGTAAACTTGTGGCACAAACCTTACAAGATATGAAAAACGAGCTTATCTTTCCATCTCGCAAAGGCGGCCTTATGGCAAGCATCTCCCATACTTTTAATCGCACAGTAGATAAGCTTTTTAATGAAGGAGTCACCGACCCACGACAAAGGGTATGCTTTCACACCTTGCGCCATACCTTCGCCTCATGGCTGGTACAGCGTGGCGTTGACCTCTACAGCGTAAAAGAACTTATGGGACATTCTGACTTTAAGATGACCCAACGCTATAGCCACCTCTCCCCAGAGGGGTTACGCAAGGCGGCTATGGTGATATATGAATAATGGAATGCAGAATATATCCTTATGCACCCCTTGACATGTACGGAAATAATCCGTATATAAATATCAAGGAGAACAATATGACACAAGCAACAGAAAATATCATGTCACGCATGGACGTGCGCTTGCCGCTTTCAGTTCGGGAAACTATAGACCGTGCCGCCGCTATGCAAGGGCGAACACGCACAGATTTTCTTATGGAAGCTGCCTTAGAAAAAGCGGAAAAGGTCATTGCTGAGCAATCCCTTTTGCAATTGGCAGTGCAAGACCAAGAGCTTTTAGCCAAAGCCCTCATGGAAGAAAAGGTGCAAGAGCCCACGCCATTCCTTGCGTCACTATCTAAGGAATATGCTACTAAGGTTGAAAGTAAATGACCCTGCTTTTCGGCTTACTCACGCCAGAAATGGAAAAAACTGGCTTTTCTTGCGATGAACCAGCCTTAGATAACTACCTGCAAAAACAAGCCAGCCAAGATATGAAACGTGGCTTTGCTACAGTCATCGTTGCCCGTGAAGCTTGCGCACCGCAAAAAATTATTGGCTATTATACTTTGTCTGCGGCCTCCATTATACTTTCTGCTTTACCCGAAGAGATAGCTAAAAAAATGCCGCGCTATCCTGCCGTTCCAGCCATACGCATGGGCAGACTTGCTGTGCATACTGACTACCAAGGTAAGCATGTGGGTAGTTTGCTTATGCTAGACGCTCTACGCCGCTCTTGTCAAAATGAAATGGCTTGGGCGGTTTTTCTTGTTGATGCTAAACACGAAAAGGCAAAGAAGTTTTATAAGAAGTTCCTCTTTCAAAGCTTTGAGGAAAATACACTTTCTTTATGGATGCACAGAAAGCAAGCGGAGAAATTGATAGAGACCATATAAGCGATACAATAGGTATGGTTTACATGTTTCGCTTGCGAGTACAAATAAAATGCAAAATATATGTTGCATAATGCAATAACAATGACTAATATATGTTGCATGAAAACAAGAGAACATTCACAAATTTTACCTCCTATAGTTGGAGAACACTTACGTCAATTAGGGCAGCATATTCGCATTGCTCGTAAATTGCGTAATATTACCATGGAAGATATGGCGCAAAGGGTGGGCGTATCTCGTGAAACCTTGCGCCGTCTGGAAAGTGGGCATCATGGTGTATCGCTAGGCATTTTGGCGCAAGTGTTGTGGGTGCTTAACCTTGAAGGAAATTTAGAAAATA
>CAYJOQ010000186.1:3024-5172 GCA_964371825.1 uncultured Desulfovibrionaceae bacterium | reverse complement strand
ACCAATTGATTAAGAGTCAACTGCTCTACCAATTGAGCTAATGACCCACGCAACGAGAAAACTTCTATGCTTTTACAGTAATGAAGTCAAGTAAATTTAAAAAAAAATTTAACAATAAAGATATACTTATGAAACCTCTTTCAATTAAGCATTTTTTTCTTAGTATTTTAATACTTTCCATATCTGTTCATGTTGTTTTCATCTTACCAAAATTAGCTAAAGCCCAAGAATTGCCTCATGGTGTACAATATGAAACGTTGTTCTTAAAAAATGAAGATAAGGCTTGGGCTTTGATATGGCTTGATATTGCGCAAGAATATTACACATACGCCCGCGGAGGTGATGCATCCGTTGGCATGCCCACTACTGTGTATTGGCGCACAATTGATAACAATTCTCACAACACAGTAAACAGCAAATTGACAATAGATGGGAAAATCGCCCAACATGCGCAGTACACCCCTACGGTTTTTTACCCTAAAGGAATGAATCGTACGGATTTTTATGATAGCTCCAAACAAATTTCTGCATATACTGGAAAAATCCCTATTTTCATACTCATTAATAATGATTTTTCATCATTATCAAATGATATGCACATGGAAGGTCAAATACGGCTTTTGCTTTGTTCACAAAAGCATTGTTTACCTGTAAGAATTGCTTTGAAAATGCCTACTGGTAAGAACGATTTTACGCCCATGACAAAGGAGCAAAAAAAATTACTGCATGAAGTTTTATCCAGTAAGCTTACAAGTGAAGAATCATTTAAAGCAAGTGATACTATTTCATTAAGCTTTCAACAAGAAATGAATACAGATTCTTCTTCATCGCAAATGGTAACACACGATACACAAAATAAAGCCCAGCCAATAGAGTGGAATTTTTCAATACGTGTTTTTGCAGAGGAATTAGAAGTTAGTAACCTTGGCAAAGCGCTTATGCTAGGGCTTTTGGCAGGATTAATTTTAAATTTAATGCCTTGTGTTTTACCGGTGTTGACTCTTAAGGCAAGTGCATTGCTAGCTATCTCGGAAAATGGATCTGAACGGTTTAGAATGTTTAGGGAGCACAGCTTACTTTTTGCAGCTGGAATATTAACGCAATTTATTCTTTTAGCTATATTATTAGGCACTAGTGAGCTTTTTTGGGGTGAGATTTTTCAAAATACGTATTTTGTGATGTTCATGCTCATATGTATTTTTGTATTAGCATTATCGATGTTTGGAGTTTTTACCCTACCTATGATTGACTTAAAATCCGGGCATAATTCTTCGCCTCGCGTGCAAGCATATACATCAGGCTTTGTGGCAACTTTGTTGGCTACGCCCTGTAGCGGACCATTGCTTGGAGGTGTATTAAGTTTTGCGTTTATGCAACCTACAAGCATTTTAATACTTATTTTTATTGCAGTAGGAATGGGCATGGCTTTGCCCTATATACTTTTCGCAATAAAACCGCGTTTGGCCATATTTCTGCCGCGACCAGGTATGTGGATGCAACACCTTGAGCGCATAGTTGGTTTTTTTCTCATGGCAACCTCCATATATTTACTCTCTGTGCTGCCAGAAAAAAAGATTTTTGTGGCATTAATTTCATTACTATTTGTGGCATTTTTGGGTTGGATTTGGGGAAAATTTGCAAACTTACACGCTCCGCAGTGGCGCAGAAGAACCCTAAGCATACTCTTTATCATAGGTATTATGGGGGCTGTTCTTTACGCAGCAAAACCACAAGCTCCAAAAAATATTATTTGGGAGGATTTTGTAGCAACAAATTTTCAACAAGACCTTGGAAAAAAGCCTATGCTTGTAGAGTTCACTGCTGATTGGTGCCCCAATTGTAAATTTGTAGAACAAACAGTATTAACAGAAGAAAATTTATTAAAATACCAAAAACAGTATAATTTACATTTTGTACGTGTTGATATAACACATGATAACGCTGAAGCAGAAGCTTTAATGCACGCCCTTGACAGTAAGAGTATCCCTTTAACTGCATTGTTTCCTCAAGGTTTGCGTGCCCAAAGCCCCATACTTTTACGTGATATTTTCAGCAAAAAAACATTAGATAAGGCCTTAAAAAAAGCTTTTGACAAATAAATATTTGACATTGTACATTTACGACAATGGTTTAATCACAGAAAAACGG
>CAYJOQ010000186.1:0-2924 GCA_964371825.1 uncultured Desulfovibrionaceae bacterium | reverse complement strand
TTGAAATTAATATTTTCAATAGTTTACAATTCAAAATAATTCATTAAAAATTATTGTACTGTATACGGTTTTGTATAAATTTAGCGCATTATAACTCTCGAATAATTATAAAAATTTTTTACCATAATAATTTTTCAAATTACTTATAAAACACACATGTATGTATAGTTATGTGTTACTATTTTGATGCTAACAGAAAAATTTCATTTTAGACATTCATTTGACTTATAATCAATCAATGTATATACGTTTCGAATTGTATTTTTTATCGACTAGGACATAATTATGAGGCGCACATGGCTAATATTTTAATATCTTTTTTTCAGCCGGTTATTGGTAATTTATCATCAAATATTATATGTTATTATGAAAGTCTTATTAGCAATTTAAAAAATAATGGCCATTCAGTTAGAATTTTTAATATGATTTTTTATGAACAATATAAAGATCAATTATCAGATAAAATTAAAGAATTTTCACCCAATGTGATAATTACCTTCAACAATCAAATACCAGAGGAAATACTCTGTTCCACAGATTGTACAATATGCCTTTTTGACGCAGATTCAAGCGAACATTTTATACATTTAGAACTGATAGAGAAATATAAAGAGCGTTACTACATGGTAACGCAATGGGATGGATGGAACACAAAATATGCAGATTTAGGTTTTTTACCTAACAGAATTATAAACATACACCCTGCTACATCGATAGTTTCAAAAGATATTCCTAAAGTAAATAATATTTCATTTATAGGCTCAAAATTTGAATATAAATCAATAAATCTTAGATCTATTATTGATAATTCTAAAAATGACCATTTTTATACGCTATTACAAAAATATTGGAATAGTAGTGATTTAAATTTCAAAAATTTTGTAGACAATACATATTGTAACTTAACTAAATTTGAACAGTTTTCTCTTTTTGATAGCAGAAATTATATACTAACATCTGTTTTAGACTTAGGTGTTAAACTTTATGGGCAGAATTGGAATGATTTACATTGTGGTAGTTATGCACTTTCAGCAGCTTTTGACAGAGAACCTAAATTTTCTTTAAAGCATAATCAAGATATATATAACTCTTCTATTATTAATTTATCAATTTCTCATCCGCAAACGTATGGATATGCATTTCCTTGGAGAGTTTATGATATTATGGCTTCAAGCGGACTTCTAATAACGTCTAAGTCTACATTACTTGAAACATATACAAAAGGGATTGTAGATATTCCTAGCTTTACTTCTCCTTATGAAGTTCGTGATCTTTGTAAAAAATATTTACGCGAAGACAATTTACGAAAAGATATAATTGCAGCATCAAATTATTTTATCGAAAAACACGGCAGATGGGAAGACAATTTTAAAATAATAGAAAATGCAATTAACGTTAAACTATTAAATGTACAACAGAAAGATAATTCAGATCTAGTCGTTGAAAATTTATGCACAAATTTTAATAATGATGACTATTTTTTAATGCAAGGAAAAACGCAAATAAATGAACCTGGCCCCTTAGGAATAGCAACTGACACTATTAAAGAATTATTCTTTTTCTTAAATAAAGATAAAATACGCGTAATTTGTAAGCTACTTAAAGAGCTTAGTGATGAAATATTGATATTTACATCAAATAAAAAAAGAAAATTTATTTTTAATCAATGCAAAAGAATATACAATAAGTTTATTTTTAAGCGGCATTCTAAAATTACTATATTAATACCTCTCTATAATCATGCATCAACATTACAGAGAACACTTGATTCTATATTTATGCAAAAGGTTAACTTTAAGTACGATATATGCATTATTGATGATTGCTCAAGTGATAATGGCCTTGAAATATCTTTAGAAAATCAAAAAAAGCATTCAAATATTAAAATTATACAAAACAAACAAAATAAAGGTTTGTTAAAATCAATTTTTAAAGGATATAAAGAATTAAAAAATAAAAACTACTTTTGTATTTTAGATCCTGATGATTATTGGATAGATAAAAATCATTTACATAATGCAATTTCTTTTTTAGAGCAAAACACTGAATATTCAATTTATGGCACCAATACAATAATTGTTGATAATGTCAGTGCTAGAAATTACTTCGATGTTGATTTCTCTTCATATACAACATCTTACGAAAATTTTTTAGAAGAAATGCTACCAATAATACCTTCAACGCAATCTACAATTTTTAGAAATACTGTTTTTAAAAATGAAATACCTAAAATTTTACAAAGTTATATTGATCAACACGCACCAGAATCCTTTAGAGCTGATACATTCAGAAACATAGTACACTTACGATCTGGATTAGCATATTTTGCCAATAATATTACTGCTGTATATGACATGCATGGAGAAGGTTTGTGGACAGGTAAATCAAAAGCCAGTCAAGATATTTTAGTAGCAAGTTTTTATTTTGACTTTGGCTCTTGTTTTCAAGAAAACATTGATTTTTACTATACTAAGACACTAAAATTCTTAAATTTACTATTAGAACCATCCTATGATACCAAGCTCACAAACAAAGATATACATATGCTTTTGCGTATTTTTACAAATCTTGTAGTTCATGATGCATTTGCTAGCCAAGCAACGGCCTTATTACAACAACTTGAAATCAAATATGGGTGTAATTTACATCATTGTCTTCCACTTGAAGACAATGAACAAGCAAGCATATAAACATGCCTTAATCTGCTTACTGGAATCTTAAATAGTCGATGCTGAAAAACGCATTTCCATGCGTGTTTCAGAAAGGCACGCCTACTCCAAATACCCTTTTAGGGCCGCCAGAAGCAAGTTCTGGCTTATTTTACGTGTTGACTAAATAGTCGACAACTATACAGAGTAGCTACAGGCTATCACACCTTAACAGGCTGTTGAAAAAGTGCAATCTGCGTTGTCAGACTCGTTTTT
>CAYJOQ010000185.1:0-5216 GCA_964371825.1 uncultured Desulfovibrionaceae bacterium | reverse complement strand
TAGCGTCAGCTACTCCAGCCGATCCTAAAGCTCCAACTCCTCCAATGCCTAATCCCCCTGCAATAGCAGTAGCACCACGAAGGGCTAGCCCCCAAAATCTTCCATCTCTATCCACACGTCCAATGGGATCATCAACACAATAATCATATAAATCCCCATCGCCGCGCATGTCATTGGCAGGGTCTTTAGCGATAAACCTTCCCACCTGAGGGTCGTAATAACGGTAACCGAATTTGACTAGTCCTGTAAAGGGGTCAGTCATGCCGGCTGCAAAGCCTTGAGGTATAAAAAATTCAGGCAGTGAGTCGTATAAAACGTTACCAAAACTATCGTAGTCAATGCGTTTAACTATTTTCCCATGAGAATTAATAAGCGCTCGAAGGGTACCCACTTGGTCATATGCAACGAGAAAAGATTCTTTATTTGCTCCCCACACACCGCTAGTTATGCCTAACTCACTAAGTTTTCTCCCTTCAACAAAAATCCGAATAGGCAAAGCATCATTAGGTTTATCATAAATCCACTTGTAGCTTATGCCTTGCATCACATCCACAAGGTGTAATGGCCTCATGGCGTCGCACCATTCACACTCCCACGCCAGCCTGTTGTCATGATATATATGTGTAGGCATAACGCTGTTCCTTTTGTATTCATAACGAATTCTCCACATAGCAGGCAGCACAGCTTGCACTAAGCGTTGCCCTTCATATGTAAAGCTAATACGCCCCCATTGATGGATAGCTGATACAAGACGGGGATTTTTCTCCCATAGTTTATGAATATTTAAACTTCGGTTGTTGTTTACCCGTGATACAAGCTGTCCGGCATCGTTGTAACGCATAACCAAGGCACCTGCTTCACATAAGTATCCGTGGTGACTATATGAATAATGTTCATCTAACACACCATCATAGATGCGCTGCCCTTCATGGTTGTAACTATATGACTCCACGCATGAGCCATTTTTATACACTTTTGTCAGACGTCCCTTGGCATCGTATTGATACTGAAAGTTATGCCGCTCCTTCTGACCATTTTTCCCAGCCCATATTTCAAGCTTGCTGTTGATTTTCCCTTGTTTGTCGCATTCTACACGGCCTGCAAAACACTCAAAAACACTTTTTGCATCATACTTTGACTTGTACATACCTTTCTCCATTAGCATAAGATTTTTAAGGCTCTTTGTGAAAAATACCAAAAAAAGAAAAGCTTGTAAGGATGAAACGTTTCAGATACAAAATTGTTTAACTCGTTAATATGATAGATATTGTAGTGCTCCTAAAAATATTTTTTTTGTACCTTTACGGATATAAAGGTAAGATAGCGACTGCTCAGTAAAAATTTTAGCCGCGAAAACTTGCTTTTCTTTACTCTCACAGTAAAATTTTAGCGGTGCTGAAAACACCTTATCAGTTACCAATAGAAACGGTAGGTAAATATACCCTAACTCGCATAGGGGCTGTCATTTTAACAGCCCCTATGTATTGAAAATCGTCTGAACAAATGAAAAAAGAGAATAAAAAATAACATCTTAAATAAAATTCTTTTCCACATACTACACTCCTCCGTAATACACACATAGCAAACTACAATGATCTTGTAAATTTTTCCGCTAAAAAACTCCACCTACTAGTTGACACTGACAAATAGAATAACTATTTGAAATAGAAATATTTTGTTAAAAAAAATGTGAACATATTATCATACAAAAAGCATAGAATGCGCTTTTTTTGCACTTTTATGGCTAAAAAAAGTGTTTTTTTGTGTAGATATTTTCAAATACACGCATAATAACATATTTTTAATATTTTTTTGAATATATTCTTTTATTGATTTTTATTATCAATTACAGTACACAGACAAAAATCGCTTGTATTTACAGGAATTATTTATGAAAATATATGCTGAACATAATCATACCGGACATGATCACACAAAACATGATGCTACTGAGCATAATCATGATGAACACGAGCATTCCACAAACCCTGCACTAAGCGAACATACTGATTCAAATATCATTGACGTACATGCAGGACACAATCATGGCCCAAGCACCACAACTGATGACACATGGGCAACCTTTATAGATAGTTTCATTCATATGGCAATTGAGTTTACTTTTATATTTTTAGCCATGACCATACTTACAAGCCTTGTACTTTCATATATACCGCGAAAGAAAATTGAAGCTCTTTTTGGCGCTCCACGAGGCGGTGGCTACTTCGTAGCCCTGTGTTTAGCTGCCTGCACACCGCTATGCAATATTTCTGGTATTCCATTGTTTCAAGGCCTCTTACACGCTAAGGCAAAATTTGGCCCTTGCATGACTTTTTTATTGGCCTCTCCACTCATAAGTCCCCTTATAGGTGCATTGCTATACACAACCTTTGGCGCAGCCTTTACCTTCTTTTACATACTGTTAGCAGCTTTTTTTGCCATATTCACAGGAGCACTTTTTCAATTCTTAAATTTTGAACAATTTGTTTATACTGCCAAAACATTAGACATAAAATATCAGTGTTGTGAAGAAGAGCAAACATCTTCCTCTCCTACTCATTTTGAAAAATGCGCGCACACTAGCGTACAAGCAAGCAGCCATATACGTAAGCTGCGTGATGCTGTGCTTAAAGGTCTATATAACTTTAAAATAGCTGCGCCCTATCTTTTTTTAGGCATTATCCTTAGTGCCCTAGTATTTAGCTTTGCACCTGAAAAATTTCTTATCACCTACATGCATGATGATTCCATAATAACCATTATAATTTCCACGCTTATTGGTTTGCCCTTACACGTACACCCTGAAAGTTTTATTCCCGCAACTAAGGTCTTACTACAAAAAGGTATGGGCCTTGGAGTTGCCATGGCTTTTTTACTAAGCTCAGTGGTCATTAGTATTACTAGCATTACACTACTTAAACCTTTATTTTCATTTCCTTTATTGCTGAGCATAACTATTGGGGCATTTTTATATGCAATCTTAGGAGGTATGCTTTTTCCCATTTTCTTTTAATGTACGCACACACAATATGGTAGGCTAAAATTTTATCAAAAAAATCTTTTAATATCAAATATATAACTAACATTCTGCAATACTTGGATTGACATACAATAATTTACTCAATATATTACTTCTTAGTAACAACGCTATAGAATAGTAAAAAAAATACAACATCTTAAAATCAAGGAAATATCTATGTTAAACAACAAATCCATTGGCTTTAAGTTTTACACAATTTTATTTTCTGCCATAATTATTATGATTGGCATTGTCGTAGCCTTCTACATTGGCATAAACCACATCTCTAACGAAAGTAGTACCCTTGCTGGCAAGCAAATGTATGAATTGCAAAAAGACCGCATAAAAGACATCACATTGTCCGCAGCTAAAGGACTAGAAGACCAAATTCGTGGCAAATCCACAGAAGAACAATTGAAAATCATTGATCAATTCCTTACTAAATCACGATTTGACGCCAATGATTCTGGATATTTTTTCCTTTACGAAGAAACTACGGTAAGATTACACCCTATAAACAGACAAATTCAAGGTAAGGACATAGGAGACTCTAAGGACTCTGTAGGCGTTTATTTTATAAGAGAATTACGTGATGTAGCCAAAGCCGGTGGTGGTTTTGTCACCTATATGTATCCGAAACCAGACGGAAAAATTGATCAAAAAACAGCGTATGTTGTGATGATTAGTGGAACAAATTATTGGTTTGGCACAGGAGTGTATACCGAAAATGTGGCACTGTTAGAAAAACAGCTGCACACAAACATGATTAATCAAGCTAATACCATTGAACTGTATCTTATTTTAGCAGTATTTGCGTTAATTATCATCATGCTGATAGCTTCCATTAAGGTTATTAAATCTATTACTGGTCCTATTTCACTCTTAACAACCATTTCTACAAGAGTTGCTGAGGGAGATTTAAGTGCCGGAAGCAGTGTTACTATCAACACGCAAGACAGCACTCTTGGTACTACCAACAATGAAGTGGATATCATGTCTAATGCCATAAACCGCATGGTATCGTCGTTGCGAGAAAAAATTCAAGATGCTGAAAATGCCATTGAAGAAAGCAAAAAGAATGCTGCTCAAATTCAAAAAGCGTTAGATGCGGCAGCTGTGGCCGAACAAAATGCCAATACAAAAACAGAACACATGCTTCATGTTGCTGATAATTTAGAAGAAGTAGTAAACAAGCTTTCGTTTGCCTCAGAAAATTTAGCACAAACCATCATTGAGTGTGAACACGGAGCAAGCGAACAAGCGCAGCAAATTTCAAATACTTCTGAAGCCATGGAAGAAATGAATGCAACTGTAAATGATGTTGCACAAAGTGCTAGCCTAGCCTCCAACGTCAGCTCTGAAACCGGTATAAAAGCACAAGATTGCGGACGCATTGCCAATGAGGCCATTAGCAGCATGCAAGATGTACAAAAGCTTACTACAAGGCTTATGGAAGATATGCAAAGCCTTGATGTGAGTGCTAAATCTATCGACCAAGTTATGGGAGTTATATCAGAAATTGCAGATCAAACCAATCTGTTAGCTCTCAATGCAGCCATTGAAGCTGCAAGAGCAGGTGAAGCAGGACGCGGTTTTGCTGTTGTGGCCGATGAGGTACGTAAGCTTGCAGAAAAAACCATGGATTCTACCAATGAAGTAGCAAAAATTATTAATGAAATTCAACTAAGCGCAAGTCAAAGCCTTACGCAAACCACAGCCTCTTTTGCCGCCATAGAAAAAGCCACAGAGCTTGTTATGCAATCTGGTGAAACATTAACAGAAATTACCAATATGACCAAAAATTCTGCAGAACAAGTGCATTCTATTGCCGCAGCAGCAGAAGAACAATCTGTTACCACAAAACATATCAAGGACAATATGAACCAAGTTAATGAAATCGCCCTTATCACCGTGCAAAGTATGGGAGATGCAACACAATCAGTGCAAGATCTAAAAGATCAAGCTCAAGAACTTACAAAACTCACTCGAAGTCTCAAAGAAGACAAATAAGCTGAAGTACAAACATTACTCTTTTTCAAAGAAGGGTCTGACAAGAAACATATTTTTTGTCAGACCCTTTTTTGTATACAACGCTTTTGCTATGTGCCCTAAAATGAGCCAGAACTTGCTTCTGACGACCCTAAAGGAAGAGTCCTGCACAATTACTTTTTCAGTATAATTTTGTGAAAATTGTAAA
>CAYJOQ010000184.1:0-5231 GCA_964371825.1 uncultured Desulfovibrionaceae bacterium | reverse complement strand
ATAATTTTTACTAAAATTTCATCATCTTTAATTTCTGGAAGTGTAAATTCTTCCAAACGTAAATCATCGGCTCCATACATACGAACCGCTCTTGTCACGGTAGACATTCTAACTCCTAATCGTAGTGGTTTATTTATATTTAAACGATACTTGCTCGCGCAAGGTCGTTATAAGCTCTAAAGAGGGGGCTTTAGTGCCTTCAGTGGTCACAGCGCCAGCACTGCAGGCCATGGCAAGACGCACCGTATCTTCTAAATCATAGCCTTGCTCAACAGCATAGGCCACAGCCCCAACCATGCTGTCACCAGCACCTACAGTTGAAGAGGGTTTTACCTTCAGTGCAGGTGCCACTATAGACTGTGTTGCAGTTACAAAGATAGCTCCTTCATGTCCTAAGGAAAGAGCCACCATGCCAACTCCTTTGTTTTGCACCAAGTGTTTGCACAAATTGATAAGTTCATCTGTGCTGACAGCTTGGGTGCTATCTTTATGAAAATACTGTAAGAGCTCTTCTTTATTGGGTTTTACAAAGTCCGGCGCTGCTTCAAGAGCCTTAGCAAAGGCCTCGCCGTCAGCATCTACAAATACTTTAGCTCCTTGGCTTTTGAGGCTTTGGGTGAGTTTTTGATAAAAATCAGGCTCAGCCCCAGCATGCATGCTTCCGGCTAGTACAAAAAGGCTTTGAGCATGTTGCTGCGCATACGTAGAAAACTTTTCTAAAAGCGTATATTCATCAGCCTTGGTGATAGTTATGCCAGGATCATTGACTTCAGTTATGCCATATTTTTCATCTAGTAATTTAAGATTTATTCTAGTGTTGCCTTGCGTTTGTACAAAATCATGCGTTAGCGAAAGTTGCTCTAGCATGGACAAAAGCGCATCGCCCGTACTGCCTCCCACAAAGCCTGTGGCCAGAGATTTTCCCCCAAGTGTCGCAATGATCTTAGAAACATTAATTCCCTTTCCTCCTGCATCAAGCTGACTTTTTTGAATGCGATTAAGGCCTCCCGGCATCAAAGGCATAATGGTAGCTGTTTTATCTAGCGCAGGATTCAGTGTGACAGTAATAATCATAGTTAACCTACGAAAAGTTCTAAAATCTTTTCTTTGGTAGCAGTTGCCACAAGCTCTTCCACTTGGCTTTCTTCTTCGAGTTTTTCAACGATATTTTGCAAAATTTCCAAGTGTTCATCACCAATGGCGGCTATGCCCACCACTAATTTTACCACTTCTTCATCCCATTCAATACCTTCAGGGTAGGTGAGAACGCACACGCCAGTTTTTTTAATGTGGCAGGCAGCTGATTTTTCCGCATGTGGGATGGCAATGAGATTGCCTATGGCTACGGAAAAGCCTGCATCGCGTGCAATCATGCTGGGCACATAGGCCTCTTCTACCACGCCGGCTTGAACCAACATAGCGCCGCAACGCTTAATAGCTTCTTCTTTTGATTCCTTAGCTTGACCTAAAACAATGTTCTCAACTGTAAGCATAATATTCCCTTGTGTTATATTTTATAAACAATACCATCTTCCATCTTAAGCTCCGCCAAAAGAACGTCATATTCCGGCGCATTTAAGAAATTGCTAATGAGTACCAAATGGGCAGTAGCATTGGCTTGAGCTGCGCGTTCGCCTAATTGCTTATGCGTTACCACAATATCAGCATCGGCAGGAATTTCACTCACAGGTGAGTGCTTCACTTCAATGCCTTCAATGCCGGCAGTGCTCAATTTTTTACGTAACTTTGTAGCTCCCATAGCAGAACTACCCATGCCTGCATCGCAAGCAAAAATTATTTTTTTAATGATGCGTTTAGTCTGTTGCGTTGTATTTTCAACAGGAGGTTGACTAGCCGCACTATCAGAAGCTGTACCCTTGGCAGCATTTTTCATCTCTTGCATTTTTTCGGCAGCTTCAGCCATGGAATCTTCGCCTTCTTCGCTTTCTTTAGCAAAAGCTTTAAGCAAAATCACAGATAGGGCAAAGGTGACCACCGCGGATAAGGTAATGCCTGACACGTTGGCCACATACGAGCCTGACGGAGTCATTAATAATTCTGCAAAAATACTTCCTGGAGCTGCGGGGCCTGTAAGTCCGCCACCTAGGGTGCTAATGGTAAACACACCCACTGAACCGCCTGCAATTAAGGCGAGAATAAGAATGGGATTCATGAGCACAAAGGGGAAATAGATTTCATGGATTCCGCCAAAGAAGTGAATAATGGCAGCACCCGGAGCACTGCTTTTTGCTGTTCCCTTTCCTACGAGCATATAGGCTAAGAGTAAACCTAGGCCAGGGCCGGGATTAGATTCAATTAAAAAGAAGATGGATTTGCCAAATTCGGTGACTTGTTCGGCACCTAGGGGGGTAAATACCCCGTGATTTATAGCATTATTAAGGAAGAGAACCTTGGCAGGTTCTACTAATATAGATGTTAAGGGAAGGAGGCCGTGATTAACAAGAACGCTCACACCCGCACCTAAGGCGCTGGTGCAGGTTTCTACCATGGGGCCAATGGCATAAAAGGCGAGAATAGCAAGGAAAGAACCTAAAATTCCAGAAGAAAAATTGTTTACAAGCATTTCAAAGCCAGCGGGAATTTTTCCTTCAACGGCTTTATCAAAGCTTCGTATGGCCCATCCCCCAAGGGGGCCTACAATCATAGCACCAAGCAACATGGGGGTGGATGGCGCTCCCATAATAACTCCAAAAGTCGCTACAGCACCTACGACGCCGCCGCGAACATCATGCAAAGCCTTACCACCTGTAAAACCAATAAGTATAGGTAATAAATAGGTAAGCATGGGGCCCACAAGGGCAGCAAGTTCTTCGTTTGGAATCCAACCAACAGGAATAAAAAGTGCCGTAATAAGTCCCCAAGCAATGAACGCGCCAATGTTTGGCATCACCATACCACTTAAAAAGCGCCCAAACAATTGAATCCTTTTTTTCATACTTTCTAGTCCTTCATGTAGTCTTTCTTGAGTAGTTTTGCAAACAAAGTATTACCTAAAATTTAGGCGTTATTTTATGCTTGTACAGGTTTTTTTACGCCTTTTTAGTAGTATTTATCATAACAAAGTAACAAATAATGTATGCTTTTCCATGAAATTAGGGTGTTTATAAAAGGTGTGGTCAGCAGTTGTATACCTTCTTTCCCAATGACTCAGGAGAGAAATTTGAAAATTACCTTCAAAAATACAAAAATTTAGGATACCCGTTTAGTGAGTACTGAGCATTTGACCTGCCTTTTATTACTCTTGCTAAAGATGATTTACCAGAGCTGATCTTACAAAAATGCTTTTGTCAAACATTACAAGATAATCGCATTCTCCTGTAGTGAGCATTGAGAAAAATGCAAAATACATTTGTAAGTAACTTCTATAATTGCGCTAACTTTGAGATATTTTTTCTCTTAAAGGTAGCACAGCTGATGGCGTAACTGATAACTCATCTAACCCAATTTCGTTAAAAAATTCTGTTAATTTTGTGTCATAGGAAAGCTCTCCGCAGATGCCGGCCCAAATGCCATTGGCATGCGCATTATCACACACCATTTTAATCATTCGTAAAATAGCTTCATGATGTGTGTCGGTAAATTCGGCAATGCTGTCATTTTGCCTATCCACAGCAAGGGTGTATTGTGTAAGGTCGTTGGTTCCCATGCTAAAGAAATCTACCTCCTTAGCGAGTAAATCACTAATCATTACCGCAGCAGGTGTTTCAATCATAATACCTACAGGAATATCGCCCTTGTGAGGAATGCCAGCGTTACTAAGTTCCGCCTTAACTTCTTCAATAATGGCCTTTGAACGACGCACTTCATCTACGGAAATAATCATGGGCAACATGATATAAATATTACCATGACAAGCGGCACGGAAGATGGCGCGTAATTGCGTTTTGAAAATATCTGGTCTGGTAAGGCAGATTCGTATGGCGCGCATACCCATGGCAGGATTTTCTTCCTTAGGTAAATTAAAATAATCCGCCTGCTTATCTGCACCAATGTCTAGGGTACGAATAATAACAGGCTTATTGTCCATCTTTTTGGCCACACTACTATAGGCTATATACTGTGTTTCTTCGCAAGGATAATCCTTGCTCTCAAGGTAGAGAAATTCGCTTCTGAAAAGTCCAATGCCTTCAGCATCATTTTCAAGCACAGCTTCCACATCGGCCACACAACCGATATTAGCATATAATCTTATTTCGCGGCCGGACTTAGTAACAGTCTTTTTACCTCTAAAGGATTCAAGCTTTTGTCTTTCTTCGATTTGCGCTTTGAGTTGCTCTTTTTTTTGTGCCAGTGTTTTTTCATCAGGGTCGATGATGACTGTTCCTTCATCTCCGTCAATAATGGTAAGTAAATTATTGTATTTTTTATCTAGTGATTCTTTAAGACCGATGACAGCAGGTAAGCTTAAGGTACGTGCAAAAATTGCTGTATGTGAGTTTTTACTGCCTTCAGAGGTAGCAATGCCAAGCACCTTCTCTCTGTCAAATTGTGCGGTTTCACTTGGCACAAAGTCCACACCGGCGTAGATATAAGCACCTTCGTGACTATCTA
Organism: uncultured Desulfovibrionaceae bacterium; assembly: GCA_964371825.1. Lineage (GTDB taxonomy): Bacteria > Desulfobacterota > Desulfovibrionia > Desulfovibrionales > Desulfovibrionaceae > CAYJAD01. The sequence continues at coordinate 659 of CAYJOQ010000184.1, read as the reverse complement.
AGTTTTGTTTATTTAAGAGAATTTCTATGACTCGGCGTGAAATGTCTAACACATCCAAGGCTCTGGCCTTCATGTACTCATCATCCATTTCTGCAAACATTTGTGAAAATTGTTTGCCGGCTTGGCTTACTGCATACGTTGCATTGGCTTTGTTAGTTATAATTTCGTTAGTAATAGCCTCACGATAATCTAAATCATCTAGCATCATTTGATGTACTTCAAAAAGAGCAACATTTTCATCGCCAAGTTTTTCTGCTGTTTTTTGGGCAATGACACCAAGCTGATTTATGGCTTTTTCTCGAGCTCTTTCAAAGGATGCAAGTTCTTCTTCAACATTTTCAATGGCATAAAATTTTATATCTAAATCCAGCTGGGAAGGAAAATATATATTTCCTATTGCAATTCCTTTTGAAACACCTTTTCCTTGCAATATTAACATTTTATCTCCTATTTAAATGTTGAAATATGAATTATGGAGGTATTTTTTGTGCGTTTATGCGTATTTTTTATAAATTCTTTTCCAAAAATTCTTTGGCCATGGCACACACAGCATCAGCATCGTCACCCTCAGCACTAATGATGAGTTCGTCTCCCATTTTGGCAGCTAAAGCCATAACCGTAAAAAGTTTTTTTCCATCAGCTTTTTTTTCGCCTTTTTG
>CAYJOQ010000183.1:0-5306 GCA_964371825.1 uncultured Desulfovibrionaceae bacterium | reverse complement strand
AAGCTTTTATTCATTGTTAATGAGAGTAAAAATCAAGAATATACGTAATTTTCTTTTTCGTTACACAGTTGACTTTTGCACCCTTTGTGTTTGTGCTGCATAATGATGTGATAATGCAAGAATATTTTTTTATGGAAGATATTGAAATGTGCAATTTGCTTCTTTTGATTTACTTTGCAAATTCGACTGGTTACGTATGTTGTGTAAGCATTTTTCAAAAATTGTTAACATTATCGTATACTATACTTATTGCGCACTCAGTAAAAGTAGCATAGTAGGTTTTGTAAGAAAATTTTTTAAAACTAACTGTTCTTAACAGGCAATAAGGAAAATATTATGGACAACACTTCTCGTGAAATGCCCCCACAAGATACAGCATTAAGTAAAAAAGAAAAATATGATGTAGATACTCTTTTTGCAGGTATTGATTTAGCTGACCCTAGCCTTGATGTGCATTATGGTGTGGAAACCATGCAAGATATTTCATCGTTTTCTCATGATTTGCTTACTAAGGTTCAGGCAAAAGATTCAGGAGAAATAGGTGAATCTCTAACCTCCTTGATGCTTAAAGTTAAAAATCTTGATGTCTCAGAAATGGATAAAGAACCAAATTTTTTGGGAAAATTGCCCATAATTGGTTCTTTTTTTAACACTGTTGAAAAAACAGTTGCACAATTTTCAACGCTTGCAGATCAAGTTGATACTATCGCTGTGACCTTGGATCAATCCATGCACGGACTTATGGAAGATATTGAAATGTTAGAACAATTATATATGCATAATGAGACATTTCATCATGATTTAAATGCACATCTAGAAGCCGGTAAACGTAAACTTGAGCAGGCACGTACTGTAGAGTTGCCTAAAATTCAAGAACTAGCCGATGGTTCCAATGACGCTCTTGATGCACAAAAAGTACGTGATTTTGCAGAGCAAATAAATCGTTTTGAACGCCGCTTGCATGACCTTGAAATTTCGCGCACCATAACCATACAAATGGCACCACAAATTCGACTTATTCAATCTAATAATCGAGCCTTGGCACAAAAAATACAAACAAGTATTTTAACAACTATTCCTGTGTGGAAAAACCAAATGGTCTTGGCTCTTTCTTTACAAGGACAACGCAATGCCACTGCATTGCAAAAAGAAGTTGCCGATACTACCAATGAACTTTTGCGTAAAAATGCAGCAATGCTAGAACAAAGTGCCATTGCTACGAGTCATGAAGTTGAACGTTCTATCGTTGATGTTGAAACGTTGCGTGATGTGCATGCAAGGCTTATTCATACTATTGATGAAACGTTGCGCATTGCTCAAGAAGGGCGGCAAAAACGCTTAAGTGTTGAAAAAGAATTGGCAACTATGGAGCAAGATTTAAAAGACAATTTGCGCTCATTGGCTATGCGCAAAGAAAAACAGGTGCTTACGCAAGCTTCTGAGGCTGCGCAAAAATAACAAAAGGTAATGTGTTTTTGGCGCATAATTTGCATCATACGCACTAAGAATTATAGCTGGGAATAATTTTCCAAAATATACAGGAGTGCACTATGACACAGGAAAGCTTAAAACACATTCGCCCATTCAATAACGATCGCATGGCTTCTTTTGGCGCTTTTCGCCCTTCAGTGCCGGTAGTAAAACCAGAATCTCCTGTGGAGGCTTTGCCCATGGCAAATATTGCCGCAGCAGAATTGCCCATAACAAATACCATGTTGGATGTGCCTAATATGGATTTCACTTCTGCGGCTGTGGCAATGGAAGTCAGCGTACAACCAAATCCTGCGCATATTACTGAAAATCAAGCAAATTCTTTAGTTGAACAAATGCAACAAGAAGATATATTACAAGCGCATAATGCCCTAGATCCTGAAAGAGTGGCGCGTTTATTATCTTTGTTAGATTAATAGCATCTACGTAAACATAATTTTTATGCAAGACCTCGCACAGTGCGCTGTGTAGAGGTCTTGCTTTTGCTCTTCAGCGTCGATGAATATAAATGCAAGTGTCCTTTGTAAAAAACTATGTAATGGCATTTTTACTTGGCTATATATACAGCAACGTTCATATATTCGAGAGTCCTGCACAATGAATTATGCAGGACTCTTATTTTCACACAAAAAACCATATACACAAAATAGCACAGAAATTTTTTATTGCTTGATTATGCATATCTTCTTATCATGATGCTATGAATAACTTGGAGTTTATTTCTTTTTGTGATAGAATTTCCTCAAATCAATGTTGTTGGACAATTTTTTTACATGAAATGTATGAAAAGTGTTCCTGTGCAAGCAATTGGTATAAGCAGTAATGGGCTTACGGAAAATATGATATTGCATATTCTTGATTATATATTGCTTTGTTGTTATTGTAAAATATGCACATACTGATTGTACAAAAATTCTTATGAGGATTTTTGCTCTTATTTTATTTAAATATATGAATGATACACAAGAATTTTTTCAGCATTGTCAAGCGTGGTACCAAGGAGATCAAGGATCTTTCATGCTTGAAAATGTTTTGCAGCTTACAAAGCAAATGGTGTCCCCTTGGCCAAGACGTGGACATAGCTTGCTTGAGATAGGGTGCGGTCATTGGAAATCTTTAGAAATGCTTTGGCAAAGCGGATTTGACGTAAGCAGCATCGCCACAGCACAAATGTATGGAGCCTCGGCGCATTCTGTTTTAGGCGGCAAAGTAGATATAGGGTATGGTGCTCTTGACCATCTTCCCTTTCAAGATAATTTTTTTGACTATGTGGTACTTATGTTACCACCGCAGAAAACTACGTATCCGCCCTTGTTAGATATACTTACTGAATCTGCACGTTTGGCAGCAAAAGGAATTTTACTCCAGTTTTGGAACCCTTTTTCATGTACAGGGCTTTTACAGCGCATGCATAGATTACCGCTCTTTTTAGAGCATGCTTTTTGGACTTCTTGGCGTGATGTGCTAGGAATATTGCGCACTTTGTGTCCACAAGGCGCATGGCATATGGGATCTATATTATATACGAATCCGGCCACTTGGCAGAAAAAAAATTGGTTACGCACAATAAATAGTAGTATTTTTGCATTACCACTTGGAGCGTTAATACAATTACGATTCGACTTTAACGTGAACATCCCCTTAACAGGAGTTCCCTTGCGTTTTGACGCTTTACAGGGCAATATTACTGGCATGAAGGTAACAGATCCTATATCGACTGTAAAAAATTCTATAGGTACCAATAAGGTATAAAAATACAATGAAGATAGCATCCATAAAAGACTTTTTGCTTAATAATCGCAAGCTTGTAATAGGTATTGTACTTATATGCATCTTGGCCGGCGGTGGTTATTTCGCTTATACAAAATATACCTTTTCTAAAAGTCCAGAAAATTTTGTTATTGAACTTAATACAGCCCTCGCAACAGCAAATATGCCAGAGCTTGCAAAAAAAATTAATTTTCGCACCCTTACAGAAGACATTGCAAGCGAAATTCTCAATATGAACTTGCCATTAAGTATTGCTATACAAGAAAAAAACCAAACAATTTTAGCTGAAAATATGCAAAAATTTTTTTTAGATGCGCTTACTGGAAAAGATTCTTCTACCCAAGCACCTCCCGTAAGGCAAGATCCTTTACGTCCCTACGAACTCATACCAGATGATTTTTTAACCCAATTGGCGGGAAACATTGTCCTACATGGGCAACGAGAAGATACAGCGTTTTTACGAGCTCAATTACATTATCCTCGTATGAAGAAAGATATAACTATCTTTTTTTTATTAGAAAAAAATCCTGAATGGCAACTTGTGCGCATAACAAATTTAGCTGATATTCTGCGTACATTTACTACCGCAGAAAATCAACTTTCTGACCAACGAGAGCAAAGGTTTTTGAAAGAAAAACAAGCCAATGAAGAAAGAATTAATGCGCAATTTACCTTAAACTCCTGCACTGCATTTTTATTTAAACCAAGTGGGCAGCAAGAGCCTACCCTAAGGGTTAACCTTACAGGACATAATAATGGCCCTTTTATCATACGAAATATGACATTCAAAGTTGCTATTTCCGGCAAAACAGCAAAAGCTCCCATACGTATAGAAAAAGATCTCTCCAACGCTGCACGCATAAATCCTGCTGTTACTATGGAAGATTCTTATACCATTGAGCTAAAAGCTGATGATGCCATTGAATCAGCATTTATGCAGGCAACAGACGTTGCTTGTACCGCTAAAGTACATTTTATGACCCTAGATAATGGTGAATTATTATACACGCATACTAAGGATAGACCAAAAAATAAACAGTAAAAAAAGCACTTTACAAGTGGCTTCAAAATGCTGTTTAAGCTATTGCATATGCCGCTCACCTATGACAAAATCCGTATCGAAATTAGTATAAGGAGTATATATGACAAGTATTAGTCGTTCAACACACCTTTCTGTACATATACATAAAGACGAAGCAGCCATGGCAGAGCGCGCCGCGCATATTTTTGCTGCTCACTGTGAAGAAGCCATCGCCGATCGCGGTATTTTTACTGTAGCTCTATCAGGTGGCCTTACTCCTATCCCCCTCTTCCAATTGCTCAGCAGCTCAGATTGGGCAGAACGCCTACCTTGGAATAATATTGCCATATACTGGGTAGACGAGCGTTGTGTTGGGCCAGATCACAAAGATAGTAACTACGGCATGGCAAGACGTGAACTTTTATCACACGTATCTTCTACTCGATACTATCGCATGAAAGGCGAAAAAAAACCTGAAGATGCCGCCCTTGAATACGAAGAATTGCTGCGTGAGCATTTTAAATCCCCCACAGACATTCCACGCTTTGACTTTATCATCCTTGGTATGGCTGATGATGGACATACTGGGTCCATATTTCCAAACTCACCAGCTCTAATAGAAAAAAAACGTTTGTGCATCGATCAATACGTACCAGAACGCAAAGCTGATCGCATAACCCTTACGCTGCCCGTACTTAATAATGCCCGGTGTTGCATGTTTCTTGTCTGTGGTGAAGAAAAGCATATCGCATTACAAAAATCATTAGATCTTTTAGCTCCACCCACTTTGCCAGCACAAAAAGTACGCCCTTCCTTTGGCGAGCTTATGTGGATTGTTGACGAAGCCGCAGCACTTGGGAAATAATTTTGTTGAGGGGGGAAAGGGGTACTTTTGCTAACGCCAAAAAGTACCCCTTTCCCCCTTCAAACTCCCCCCATACCCCTCAAAACGCGTTTTTTAAATATATATAATTAGTGGGCACTGAAAAACTAAACAACTATTTGTAATTGTACATTTAACATG
>CAYJOQ010000182.1:0-5392 GCA_964371825.1 uncultured Desulfovibrionaceae bacterium | reverse complement strand
TGTTTGCCCGTGACGCTGCCGTAGGAAAAGACCTTGGCTTTTCCTGCCCCAGTAGGGGATCGTTTGCGCAGCAAACAGCCCCGTAGGGAAGGCCAGCGTAGGGCACAGCCAAACGGGGGGGCGGGATTGCAAAGGGTTGCCGGGGCGGTAAGCCCCACAAACCCTATTGCCCCCGCTGGAAGCGACCAAGATTAAGCATTAACTGAATATTTGTATTGAAGATATGTTTTTGTATACGTCAGTATTCTTTGTCCAACACTATGCACTTTACCTTCCTTCCTTCCTTGCTTCCTTGCTTTGCCCTGCTGTCTGCAGGACTGCGCACTTCTTTAAGACGCTTTTGGCGTCTTCATCTTTTTCACGCTGCCATCGTCAGAAAACATTTTTCCTTTGCGCATGTACTTGAGTACATTTACGCAGAAAAAATATTTCTTCCTTGCCAGCGTAAAAAATCTTACAAGCCACGCAAAATCGTCTTAAAACCAGCCATTGGCTTTTTTGCACCATAAAAATAGTATGAATTAGGTGTATTATCCCTGTAATGAAGCAAAAAAGCCAAGATAGTTGAAGGTAACCCCCCGCGCGTCGCGTGCCGCTCTCACGCACCCCCCTTATACTGCCCCATGTTTCACTGGGGCAGAAGGGGTGAAGGATGCAAGCCTTCGCTTGCTTGAAGAGAATCTTCTTTAGCCGACGCTCAGCAACACGTAAAAACGTGTTGCTCGCATCTACTAATGCCCTGTGATGGCATATTTTTTCAACTTATACTGTAAAAGACTTTTGGATACACCCAACAAATCTGCAGCCTTAACTTGCACAAAATTTGCTCGTACCAAGGCACGTCTAATGAGAGCGGCTTCAATTTTTTCTAAGGTGTCTGCAAGGTCAAGTTCTACCGGCAAAAGATCCACAGCACTTTTAAATTGTGACTCTTCATCACGAATTTCTGCAGGTAGGCTTTCCACATCAATCACAGGCTGTTGTATAAGTACTGTGCAGCGTTCAACAATGTTTTGCAATTGACGAATATTGCCAGGCCATTCATAACCGATTAGATAATTCAGTGCTTCGGTGCTAAATGTTTTAGGTGGAATTTCATTTTCTGCAGCAAAGCTTTCAGAAAAATGAGCGACTAAGAGGGGAATATCTTCGCGCCTTTCACGCAAAGGAGGCAAATGCACCTGCACTACATTGAGTCGATAGTAAAGGTCATCACGAAATAGACCTTTTTCAACATATTCTAAAAGATTTTTATTGGTTGCGGCAACAACACGAATGTCAACTTCAATCTCATCGCCGCCGCCAACTCGTTCAAAGCGTTTTTCTTGTAAGACACGCAGGAGTTTAACTTGCAAATCAGGGGTAAGTTCGGCAATTTCATCAAGAAATAACGTTCCGCCATTGGCTTGTTCAAAACGTCCTCTGCGCATGGCTGTAGCTCCAGTAAAGGAACCTTTTTCATGTCCAAAAAGTTCACTTTCTAAAATGCCGGGGTTTAAGGCCATACAGTTTACAGAAACAAATGGGCCTTCTTTACGCGGTGACGAAACATGCACTGCTCGGGCAACAAGTTCTTTGCCTGTTCCTGATTCACCGGTAATGAGTACCGTTGAGCGACTTGGTGCAGCTCTTTCTACCATGTTGAGCACATCTTGAATACCGCGGCTACGTCCTATAATTTGATGTGTGCCATAGCGCACTTCCATGGCTTCTTGCAAAATGCGATACTGCCTATGCGCTGTGGAAAGTTCAACGGCATTATGTAAAGAAAGTAAGAGCTCATCGTTGGCAAAGGGTTTGGTAATATAGTCAAATGCACCATATTTCATTACTTCAACAGCACTTTCAATACTGCCAAAAGCTGTCATAATAAGCACTGGAATATGTGGCCAGCTTTTTTTCACTCTTTCCAACACTTCACGTCCGGTAAGGCGCGGCATTTTCATGTCTGTAACGACAACGTCTACTTCTGATTCTTCTAAAAAGGCTAGGGCTGTTTCGGGGTCATTGATGGCAGTTACAGTGTATTCGGCATCTTGAAGTAGGGTTTCTAATACTAAGAGGTAATTTTTTTCATCGTCTATAATGAGAATGTGAGCTTTATCGTGCATAGGGTATCCTTTATTCTAAGTCGGGGGAGCGTCTTGATTGTTGTGGGCATGGGCTTTTAAAATAACTGCCACCATAGCCCCTCCTTCAGCAGTGTTGCTAATTTGAATACTGCCGCCATGACTGTTAATAATGCTTTTTACAATGGCTAATCCAAGGCCTGTACCATTTTCCTTGGTGGTAAAAAAAGGGTCAAACATATTGTCTATGGTATCATGTTGAAAGCCAGGGCCTGTGTCTTGAAAATAGATATGTACCGAATCCTGAATTTTTTCACCGGAAATGGTAATAATGCCTGGCCCATCCATGGCTTGCTGTGCATTGACTAGGATATTATAAAAAGCACGGTACAATAAATCTTTGTCTCCAACAACAAAAAGCTGAGTATGGAGATTTCTTTCTACTGAAATTTGATGTCGTTCAAATTCACCGCCGAGAAAAGCCATGGCTTGATCAAGCACAAGGTCAACATCCACAAGGCCGGCATGAGGTTGGCGTGGTCGTGCATAATCTAAAAAATCATTAATTGTCTGACTTAAGCGGCATGATTCGTCATAAATTGCGCCAAGAATACGCTTGCTTGTGGGGTCAATGTGTTCTTTTTGGTCATTGCGCCTTTGCAAAAATTCGGCACTGGAGCGAATAATTCCTAGAGGATTACGTATTTCATGGGCAATACTGGCAATGACACGCCCCATGCTTACAAATTTTTCCTTGCTGTGTAATTCATCTTCAAGGGCTTTATTTTTTGCCATGCGCACAGCAAGAACTTTTTCGGCACGTCGAATAAGCACAAGTAATAGGCTAAAAAGTACCATAGACGACAATAAGCACATGCCCACAATCAGCCATTGAAAAGCAATTACCGAGGTATAGTCTTCTGTAATGTCTTGGCTTAATTCTAGAGCGCCCATAATGGTAGTTTGCACTTCACCGTCAGGGTTTCTAACCTCTCCAGTTAATGGGTATATGGTGCGCAATACAAAGGTTCCTGGCTCTAAAGAAAGTGAAAAAGGTGCTAGCCATAAGGGGGTTGTAGAAATTATTTCGCCCTTTGGAAACTCACCGCGCAGTGCAGAGGACACCGCAGCTGGAGCAATACCTGTTCGGCCAAGATCGGTATTATCTGTTGAATACCCAACTACTTGACCATAGTCATAAATACGAACTCTTTGCAGTTCAAGTCCGTGAGTTACAGAGTTAACTACTTTATCAAGTCTATCATATTGCACATTTTGACGTAGGGCTACCCTACCATAAGCTAATACAGTTGGTACCATAAACCGCTGGTATATCTGGTGATTAAGGTTTTTAGCCAAAAGGTTTGCAAAGTCTTCTTGCTTTGAAAGCAAGTTTTCTCGCACACTATTTGAAATAAGCACCGATAATCCAAGGCCTGTGGTTAAAATCAATACCAAGGACACCCATGAGAGCGTTCTGGCATAGCTTAAAGAAAGCTCTTGTGTATCCTTATGGTTAGGGTAGCCTTTGTCCATTTAGAATTCCTGTATACTCTTAGCAATGGATTGGTATTTTTTTAGCGCTTCTTCTTCAGTGGCATAGCCTGGTGCGCCAAGACGTGCATTGGCAAGGCGTTTACCAAGCTCAACTGCGGGCTGATCAATGGGGTTAATATCCATAAGCCAACCAGTGAATACTGTGGTAGCTTCTAACAGCATCATTAAAGCACCGGCTGCGTGCGCAGTATTGTTTTGCATGCATATATGCACAAGGGGAACATTGCTTTGGGTTAAAGCCATACGAGTACCTATGCCTTCAGCCTCAAGTAGTGCGCCAAAGGGTTTACCGCGAAGCCATTGCCATGCCTCTGGTAAAGAATCAGGAAAAATACGCCCTTTGAGGGTATTTTCTTGTGTATGCTGAGAAAGAAAAAGGCATCCCTTATCTCTTTGGCCATCTAAAAACATTTGTTGTACTGAGTGCTGATCAGTAACACCAACAGCTGGTATGGGCATTGTGCCCTTGCCTTCTTTACCAATGCTTTCAGCCCAAAGCTGTGCAAACCACGCACCAAGGTATGACCAAGATGGAATATAGGAAAAGAAAATAAGCTGGCTATAGTCATTATCTTCAAGGGTTTTAGCCCAAGAAGCAAGGGTAAAGGCAGGATGCTTGGCAAAGGTTGCAGTATCTTTAGCAGCTGCCAAAAGAGGCTTTGCTACAGATGCCGCACCGTCAAGTAAGCCTTCCCAATCAATTCCCATAAAGGCGCATGGCAGCATGCCAACTGCGCTTAGTGCTGAATATCTGCCACCTAGATGGTCAGGCACTTCTAACGACATAAGAGAAAATTCGTTGGCTTGTTCGCGTAAAAAGCCTTTATTTTTATCTGTAACAACAATCATGTGATTAGCCCAGGCATCGCCTAGACTTTCTTTGAGCCATTGGCGCACTAAAAAGTATTGTCCGAGGGTTTCAATGGTTCCGCCTGATTTGCTTATGCACACTACAACAGTTTTTTCTACAGGAAGCTTGCCTAGAAGAGCGTCAAAATTGTCAGGGCAAACATTATCAGCTACCCAAAGCCATGGTCCTTCATGGCAAGGGCCGTCTTGACCAGGGGCAAAGGCTTTTTGCAAGGCGCGAGCACCAAGGGCTGAGCCGCCAATACCAAGAACGAGCATATGTTCAAACTTTTGAAGTTTTGGCAGCATATGCGCAATATCATTTTTGAGGCTATCCATATAGGGCATTGATACAAAAGGAAGAATTCCTGCTTCTACTTCTGTGCAAAAACGTGTGCAAATGGCTGCTGCATTGGGATCGGATTTGGGTGTTGAGTCTTGTGCTGTAAGGCGGCCTGTGTACGCATGAGACCATTCTAATTGATGGTATGTAGACATATTTACCTCGTAATGTTTAAGGAAGTGTTATTTCCATAATGTAAGTTTTTTAGGTGCAAAAAAACGTTGTCTGACTTTTTTATACGTTTCAGGGTGCACTCCAAAACGTAGTGACCAAAGAACGCAATGCTCACGTGCATTGCATTGGCGCACATCACTTCTTTGACCTGCGCAAGCAAGGCAGTACCCTCTAATACATCGTAAGGCTTGCCTACGCTGTATATTTTTGTCTAAATAATCAACATCTTCACGCAGCCCAAGGCGCCAAGGCCAAAGGCTGCACATAGTATCACTGCAAGATTTTACTTCAGAGGCAGAACCACCTTGGCACTCAAGGCAAAAGCGGCGTAAGGAGCTCAAAATGTGCACTTTTGCCACTAGTTTTCCCCTTGAGGGAGGCTACAGCATTTTTTATATTT
>CAYJOQ010000181.1:0-5415 GCA_964371825.1 uncultured Desulfovibrionaceae bacterium | reverse complement strand
TATAAAGGCTATCACGGACATTTTGAATATGATGCTGAAGCCGATATTTTTCACGGGCAAGTGTTACACCTTCGAGATATTATTACCTTTCAAGGTCGCTCCATTGATGAACTCAAAACGGCCTTAGCTGACTCTGTGGAAGATTATTTAGAGTTTTGCGCTAAAGAAGGAAAGTCACCAGAAAAACCTTATTCTGGTCGTTTTAATGTTCGCTTAGAACCTAGCTTACATCAAGATATTGCTCTAGAAGCGGCAAGAAATGGCGTGAGCATAAATCATTGGGTAGCAAAGACGTTGCAACAAGCTATTGAGGGGCATGTATAGCATAGGACATTATTGGAAACGCTGATTGAATGCCTTTTCGCCCTCTAACTGCGTCAGACTCATCTTACTAAGACTGCATGTATGTCTGTATACTATGCACCCTTAATAAAATTCGTCTTCCTTGTTAGAGAACGAAAATTCTATTAAATCAGCGTTTCCGATTGTTTAACCAATTCAGAAGCAGGGATTTTCTGTATGCCCTTTTCACAGTCATACACAATTAAATTGGTGTTGATTTTCGTGCCTTTCCGCTTGGCAGCTATGCTGACAATAGCGGCGCAAACGCCACAAAGTGGGGTTTGTCATCAGTCTGACCACCAGCCTAGCGGGAGGTTTTCTTTTCCACAACAAGAGGCACTTCCTTGATAGTCGTGCCTCTTAAAATACAGTCAACCCTCGAACCGTAAAAAATTATATGTTCAAAAATCTTTTAGCATTCTTCCATAAAATGCCTTCTATTTCATCTTCTGTAAGTGTTGGATAGCCTGTACTTTTTAAAATGTTATTTAGGTCTGTTCTCACAAATTTAATAGCTTGGGCTTGCTTTGTGCACGGATAATCTGTTCCATACATTACACGATCGATGAGCCCACTTTCTTTTGCTTCAAATATAGTACGTGCAAGCCGATACGGACGCACAACTTGTACCGATATATCTGTCCATATATTAGGACAACCACGCATTAAGCCCATTAATTCTGTATCCCATGGGTACGAAAAATGTGCGGCACAGAATTTAACATCCGGAAAATCTTTCGACGGACGCTCCAAATAACAAGGGTTTCCATATTCGATTTTTGCAGGAGAGAATGAAGTTGTTCCCATATGCAATAAAACAGGTATACCATATTCTGCACACAACTGATAATATGGATAAATACGTGGGTCACTAGGGGTAAAATCACAATAACAAGGACTTGTTTTCATTCCTTTAAAACCAAGCTCTGTTATAGCACGTTTAAAGGCACGAATTTTCTCTTGGCTAAAAAGTCCAAAATCGTTAAAAGGCTGAACAGCAGCAAATCCAATGAAGCGATCAGGCCAACGCTGCAAATAGGCTTCATAAATATAATCAGGGTCTATATGAGTTGCTATATTTGCAAATGTAATATCAAGGCCAAGAATAACCATTTTATCTACGCCATTCTCATCCATATCTTTAATAACGTCTTCCGGTTTAATATTCCACATACTTTCTTCTGTATGCCAAAAACCACCGATAATACGCTCCCAAACCTCAGAGTAATGACGCTTATACTCCCCAACGTGTCCATGAATGTCAATAACCATACAACTCTCCCTTTTTAGAGTAATTTTTAGAATGAGTTTTTTAGTTTATCCTTATGTAAAACTGAGCGTGATACAAAGTATGCATGGAGAGCATAAAACATACTCTACAATCCATACGTGTCTTTTTATACATGTTGTTATTCAAAGCTATATTAGAGTATCACCCCCAATGTACTTTTAAGACTAATTTGTATCTACAAGCCATACTACATATACATAATTGTTTGTATAAATATATGCCTGTAAAATTTGAAACATTTTATCCGTGCTCTAGAAAATCACGTGTTAATTTTTTTAAATTACACATTAGGTATTTTTTAGAGCAATATAAGGGAAAGTTGTGGCACAAATACTAACACGGATAATGCTACTAACATTGCAAAAAGATATGGTAAAACAGCAATGCTTATTCGTTCCACAGGAATTTTACTGATACCGTGCCCAACAAACAAATTTACTCCAACGGGTGGCGTCAAAAAACCTATAGATGCTGACACAACGAGGATAACTCCAAAATGAATAGGATCTACACCAACGGATTTGACTACCGGAAACATTATCGGGGCAAGTATAATAATATTTGCAAGAGCTTCCATAAAGGTTCCGGCAATAAGCATAATAACAATGATCATGAATAATAAAGCATATGTGTTTGTGGATACGCCTTTTAAAACATTTGAAACAATATCAGGAACATTATAGATTAATAAAAACTGCCCAAGTGCAACGGCGCATGTTGTGATAATAAAAACGGTTGCATTTGTGATAACGGTACCCCTAAATATTGCATATAACCGACTAAGATTCAAAGAACGTATTAGAAGTCCCTCAACGGTAATGGCGTATAAAACAGTGACTGCGCCTGCTTCTGTTGGGGTAAATATACCGCCATAGATGCCGCCAAGAACAATTACAGGAACCACAATTCCATGCTTTGCTTCCCAAATAGCTTGTAATGTTTCCCTTTTTGATGCTTTAGGCATAGAAATATTAATGCCTTTTATTTTCACGGTAATATATGCGGTTACCATAAGGCTTAACCCCACAAATAAACCCGGTAAAATGCCGGCTATAAATAAATCACCAACCGACACACCAATGGTTGTACCATAAATAATCAGTGGAACACTTGGTGGAATCATAACACCAAGACAGCCGGCAGAAACATTTGTTGCGGTTGAAAATTCAGCTGGATATCCGTCCTTAACCATTGAAGGTATCATGACTCCACCTACAGCCGCAACAGTTGCCGGACTTGAGCCACTTAATGCACCATAAAACATACAAGTTAAAACACTTACATGAGCCATCCCACCGGTAATATGCCCAACAAAACAGCGTGATACCTTTAATAATGAATTTGCCATTGTACCTTTTTGCATTATTTCGCCTGCTAAAATAAAAAAGGGTACAGCAAGTAAAGGGAATGCGTCGAGTGAAGCTACCATTTTTTCAATTACAAATTCAGGGGGTAGATCGCCAGCAAGTACACCAACAACAACGCCTAATCCTATAGAAATCGCAATGGGGACACTAAGGCATAACAATGTTACAATCGTTATTGCAGTTAGTATTACAGGTAATTCCATAAAATTCTCCCTTGGGTAATATATACCAATTTAACTTTGGTTAACATTCATGACATGCTTATTGCTGGCTATAATCTATTTCTTCAGATGTATGGATATTTTTTATGAAAAAAACAATTGTTCGGATTGCCATCATAAACATTGATATAGGAACAACCGCATAGAGTATATACATATCAAAGTCTAATGATGTACTTATTTGCCCTATTTCTTTAACAAATAAAACTAATTTTATTCCCCAAATAAATAAGAACAAGCAAAAAATAAGCGTCACCAATGTTGAAAAAACGTTAATGATAAACTTTATTCTTTTTCCTGCAAGAAATTTAATTGCATTAATTTCAAGGTGTCGTCCTTCAGAGGCTGCAAAGCTAGAACCAAGAAAAACGCTACAAATAAATGAATATCTGGCAAGCTCTTCTGCCCAATCTAAGGAATTATCTAAAAAGTATCTAAAAAAAACCTGTACAGTTATACAGGTACACATCAAAACAATCATAAAAATACTGGAGTATTCATCAATATTTTTTATTACTTTCCACATGAAAAACTCCTTTTTCTCTTTTATTTTTAATTATGGAGTAAGTACATTGTACTTACTCCATAATTAAATTTATTTATATAGTCCTGCGTCATTAATGGTTTTAATTGTCAATTCAAGTAAGTCCTTAGGAATGATATCTTTAAATTCACTTGCAACATTTTTAGTAGAGTCAATCCAGCGTTTTTTCTCCTCATCAGGCAATGTAGTCACGTTAACTTTATATTCTGATTGTAATTTTTCAAGGATATTTTGCTCATTGCTTCTATTTAATGTTCTTTGTTCAAGAGCTAGTTCTGCCATAATTTCGCTAATAAGCTTTTGCTCTTCAGGAGAGAGTGTTTGCCAAAAGCGTTTAGACATTAAAACAATATGTGGGCTATACATATGTTGGCTTAATGTTACAGAATTAAGAACTTCATAAAATCTAAAAAACCAAACAAGATTCAAATCAAAATCCACAGCATCAATGGTTTTTTGCTGTAAGCCGGTGTAGGTTTCCCCAAAGGCCATAGGGGTCGGGTTCATACCTAATGAAGCGAGCGTTTTTAAATGTACTTGTGAAAGAGTTGCACGAACTTTAAGACCTTTTGCTTCTTCAAGAGTAGTCACCTTTTTGTTGTTGAATAAATGTCTAAAGCCAATTTCGTGGTAACCTAAAAAAACGACGCCTTTTTCTTCTAAGCCTTTTGCAATTGTTTTACCAACAGGGCCAGTTAAAATAAGCTCTGCTGCTTCATAGTTAGGAATAAGATAAGGTAAATCAAAAAGCATAAGTCTTTGATCAAAAACAGAAAAGTTTGCTGTTGATTCTGCACCTATTTGTAAGACTCCCATCTGTAAGCCCTTCATGATGGAACTAGAATCGCCATATTTTCCTGAATCAAGAATATCAACTTTAAAAGCACCGTTTGAACGTTCTTCCAAAATCTTTTTAAATTTTTCAAAAACAATATATTGGGGTTGCCCTACAACACAGTTATGAGCTAATTTAATAGTTTTTACGGCAAAGGCTTGAGAATGCGAAGCAAGTAATACCATTAAAGCGAGCATAAAGATTTTTGAAAATTTCATACGAGTACTCCTAGGTGATAAGTTATAAGGGCAAAGGTTACGCCTGCTACACTGGCAACATGGTACATGGTTTTTCAATACGTACCCCTTTTACGCGCCCCATGCTTATGACATTGGTACGAATACCAACTTCAGCCAAATCTTACGGCAAGGCATCTTGTAAAACCAACAACAGCGGCCTTGGTAGTACAATAGGGCCTGCGACATTTCATAGGTCTTTGGGTAGAACTTAAGGATATATTTACAATATGGCCTCCTTATTTTTTAAGCTCAACTAGCAGGTAACGTATAGTAAGGAACATACCTGTAAGGTTACTATTTAAGGATTCATTCTACTTTTCTAAACGAATTTCATCAACATGCCCCATGGTACCTACAATACTAGCATTATGTACTAAGGAATGTACGGCTCCAAAGGTATTTAGTTTTTTTGCCATGCCCTTTACAGACGCTTTACTTAAAATATCTGTGTAGGTAATGAGTGTTTTACGTCCTAGCTTACGAACTTTTGTGCTATAGCTTCATTTTCATCTAAAGCATTTGCCAAAACCACTGTATGGGTTTGGGCAAATCGACGAGCGCAAGCTAAACCTATGT
>CAYJOQ010000180.1:0-5501 GCA_964371825.1 uncultured Desulfovibrionaceae bacterium | reverse complement strand
TTTCTGTTAGAAAAATTTTGCGCCACGTAAAATAAGCCAGAACTTGCTTCTGGCGGCCCTAAAAGGGGATTTGGAGTGGGCGTGCCTTTCTGAAACACGCATGGAAATGCGTTTTTCAACATCGTCTATGATAGAAACAATACTTGCATAATATGCTTTGTTACTTTGTGTATAACGCTAATAATTAACTGTTTTTTAAGTATAAAAAAAGGCAAAACCTGCTTACTACAAAGCAGGTTTTGCCATTATATACTATTTTCGATAATAAGAAGTATATATTTTATATATCTATTTTGTAGATATACAATATAACTAGTTAAATAAATTTATTTTTTTGGAGGATTCATACTTTCAGGATCATATTGCGTTATATCACGCTTTTTTTGCATGTATTCCCTAATGATAGCAACACGTTTTTCAAAGGCTGCCTTATTTTTCTTAGAGATACTTTCTGAACGTGGGCTCATGGCCTTACTCGGATTGATATATTTACCATTTAATTTGAGTCTAAAATCCAAATGTGGCCCAGTAGAATTACCTGTGCTTCCTACATAGGCTATAATTTGGCCTTGTTTTACTTTAGATCCTTTCTTGATATTACGAGCATAACGAGACATATGTGAATACATGGATTCAAAACCTGAGCTATGCTTAATTTTGATATGATTACCAAAACCACCAACCCAGCCCTTTACGGTTACTGTGCCTGCTCCAACAGCCATAATAGGTGTTCCAGTAGGCGCACCATAATCTATGCCAAGATGCGGGCGATAATCTCCAAAAATAGGATGCTTACGGCTTCGTGTATAACCAGAAGTTACACGTGTAAAAGATAATGGTGACTGCAATAAAACTTTTTTAAGGCTTTCGCCTTTAAGGTTATAATATCCGTCTTTTCCGCTGCTATCATAAAATAAAAAAGCTTCATATGTCTTATCTTTATTGGTAAATGTAGACCCTATAGCTCTGCCATAGGCTTTAAATTCACCTTCTCTATATAATTTTTCTACTAAAATAGAAAAAGAATCACCTGGTTGAATATCACGAATAAAGTTTATTTCCCAGGCAAAAAGATCTGCTATTCTAAATGCTAAACCTGCAGTTTCACCAAGATTTGTTACGGCATTAAAAAGGTTATCTGTAATTTCACTTTCTACAAAGGTAAGTTTTTTATCAAAAATAATATCTTCAAGGGTAGCCGTTGGAGGACTACCTTCAATAACTAATTTTTTATGATTTTTTGTTTCATATTCAAAACGAATGATTGATTCTGTTTCTGTATTATATTTAACAAGATAGGGTTGACCTAAAATAAAATCTCCTGCGGAAAATACTTTTTTCATGGCATTAATATATGCATATACTTCGTTATTATCTGCATACTTACCAAGAATTTCAGCAAAGGTATCACCTTTTTCTATAACGTTGGTTACTTCAATTATTTTTTCTTCTTCTTTTAAAGGCGGAATTTCCGTAACTTCAATTTCCGATTCTAATTTTCCTTCTTCACCTGACTCATGTGCATCTTTGCTTTGCTCAGGTACATCTTGAACTTCTTCAGTTGATTCTTTTTCAGCAACTATTTGCTGATGAGCTGCATCTTTTTCGTCAGACTCCCACAAACTTGGGCCATAATTTGCTATAAGAGCTATGCAAACAAAAATCGAACCGAGCAAAAGAAAGTAACGTAGCATGTAAAAATCCTAAATAATGGTGAAAAAAAGTTAAATTTTCAAAAAACCTCAAGAAGTATATGTTTTGCCATGTAATTTGTCTAGCCCATATTTTATCTTATTGACATAATACAAATTTTTTTACTGCTTCAAAATTTTTCCATTATACATTAATAAAAAAATTGCTTTTTATATTAATTATATAACATACTAAAATTATACATATTTAATACTATTTGTCATTATGCTAAAAACTTGTTTAATAACAATTTTTTTGTTATATTTCTTCTTTGTGTTGCCTTATTTTACTTCTTAACCGTAAAAATTTTCTATGTTCATAATATTTTATGAACATATGTATAAAAAATATAAAACTGCTTTGAAAAACAAAATTTTACAAAAACTTTGCGAACTTGGATTTGCAAATGGCATAGACGGATGGTTTACACCCATAAAAATTGATTTTGATGCACAAAAAAATACCTTTACGGTACTTTTTCCACACATTTTTTTTGCTTCATGGTTTCAAAATAATGTCCAAAAACATTTTGAACAAGCAGCATTAGCAATTATCGAGGAAGAAAATAAAGAAAAAGTCATATTTATATATCAAAATCCTCAAATATATGAACCAACAGCCACTTTTTTGCAAAACAAAAAAATTGTGCCTCCCGTAAAAAAATTTTTCAAAGATTTTTTTTATAACGCAAAAAATGATTTTCCTCTTGCTGCAGCCCAAGAAGTTGCCAAAGCAGAATTTCCTTTAAAATATAATCCATTTGTTATTTATGGTCAAAGTGGTGCAGGGAAAAGCCTCATATTGCGTTGTATTCGCAAAGCTTTTTGTTCAAGTAAATTTAAAGGTAAAGCTTTTTTTGATGGAGCAGCTGAAAATTTTTATAAAAAACTGCAACAAACCGAAGTAAATGATTTTTTTGAGAATAACGCTTTTTTTATGATTCATGATATGCATGCACTTACCCTTAACAATGAAGAGCAAAATGCCATTACGTATTTTATTGAATTATGCACTCAAAAAAATAAACAAATAATTTTTACGTCATATAAGGCGCCAAATCGAGAAAAAAAGTTTTCACCTTCCCTACGGTCACGACTTAGCAAGGGATTGGTAGTTGAGCTTAAAAATTCAGATATTGATGTGCGCATGCGCTATGCACATGAACAAAGTAAGAAAAAAAATATCAAATTAAGTAAAGAACAGCTTTTAATTATTGCACAGCGCAGTGAAAATATACCTATGGTAAGCGGAATTATTTTAAAAATTAAAGCTATTACCGATATAACGCCGCAAAATTTAGAAACCATGGATTTGGAAAATATTTTGCAATCCTTTAGCGGTGTAGATAAAAATATTCAAATTGACGATATAGTTTCTTTATGTTCTCAATACTTTAATATAGAAAAGGAACATTTTTTCACTAACCAACGTCAAGCAGAATTTGTTTTTGCAAGGCAAATTTGTATGTATTTATGTAGGGAATATTTAGGTTTATCCTATGCAAGCATAGGAAAATTTTTAGGTGGAAAAGACCATAGCACTGTTTTGCATTCTATTAAAAAGATTAAATTTTTAACAGATACGAACAAAGATGTATACCTTTCGGTGACAGAATTGAAAAGAAAGTGCAGCACTTTGTAAAAAACACTAAAATATGACAAACGGTGTTTATTTTGTAACTTATCTGTGCATACTAGATTCGACAAAAAAACAAATAATATTATAATATTATATTATTTAGGAACAAAAAAACACACAATACAACTACTACAGGAAAGAGATATGAAAATTACTATTGTAAAAGAACACATCATTGAAGGTTTACAAAAAGCAGCCAACATTATTCCTGTGCGTTCAGGGGCTGCATACTTACGTTCCGTGTGGCTTAAAGCTGAAGGTAACACCATATCAATTTTAGCTACTGATGCGAGCATTGAATTTTGCGGAACCTATCCAGCACAAATTGAAGAAAACGGTCTTATAGGTGTTCACGGACGAGCCTTTGTTGACCTTATTCGCCAGTTACCAAATGGCCCATTACACTTGCAACTTGATGAATCATCTAAAGTTCTTTTAATTGAACAAGGAAAACGCAAATATAAATTACCTGTCAATGACGCAGCATGGTTTCAAAATTTTTCTCCATTTCCTGTAGAAAATGCAGTGGTGTGGTCAGGTGATTTTTTGCAAGATATTTTAGATAAAGTAACCTTTTGCATCAGCGATGATGATGCTATGGATGCTATAGCGTGTCTTTACGTTAAGCCTATAAAGGATAATAGCGATGGTAGAGTAGAAGTATGTGGTTTAAATGGTCATCAATTTGCCTTAGTAGGTTTTAATCATGATGATCTTATGCAACTTTTACCCGAAGAAGGAATTCTTTTACAAAAAAAATATTTGCAGGAACTCAAAAAATGGCTTAATTCCGATGAAATTGAACTTAATATCACTGACAAACGTTTTTATGTGCGCAGTCTAAGCGCTCAAGAAACGCTAAGCCTACCAAGAGCAACACACGCCTACCCTGAGTATACACCATTTTTAGATAAAATAAGCGGCGAAAACAGCACTATGGTTATTAATCGTAAAGAATGCGCTGAAGCTCTTGGTCGTATTTCTATTTTTAATACTAATAACAATCGTTGCACATATTTTGATTTATCAACAAATGAAGCTCTTTTGTCAGCGCAAGGCCAAGATGTTGGCTCAGCCAATGAAAATATTGAAGTTCGCTATGATGGTGAAATTTCACGTATTGCTTTTCCAAGTAAGGATTTAATGGATATTATGGGGCACTTTAATTCAGAAGACCTTACCATGATTTTAACAGGAGCCGAAGGCCCATGTGGAATTCAAGGTAAGGATGACCTAGATTATACCGTTATTATTATGCCCATGAAAATTACAGATACAAATTTTTATAATGAGGATGATGTATAATTATGACCCAAGAGAACAAAGCTAATTCTTCGTATAATGCTTCTTCTATTACTATTTTAGAAGGACTTTCTGCCGTTCGTAAAAGACCGGCCATGTATATCGGTTCTACAGATACGCGCGGTTTGCATCACCTTGTTTATGAAGTTGTTGATAACTCCATAGATGAAGCTATGGCTGGCTTTTGTACTAATATTAAAGTTATTTTACACATAGATAACAGTGTTACAGTGCGTGATAATGGACGCGGCATTCCAGTAGACATACACCCCAAAGAAGGGGTTGCGGCAGTACAAGTTGTTATGACAAAGTTACACGCCGGCGGTAAATTTGATAACGATAGTTATAAAGTTTCTGGTGGTTTACATGGTGTAGGTGTCTCTTGTGTAAATGCTTTATCTGAAAACCTTATAGTCACAGTACGCCGTGATGGCTTTATGTATAAGCAGCAATATTCTCGTGGTATTCCGGTAACGGAACTTACTAAAGAAGGAGAAACCACACAGCGCGGCACCACCATACTTTTTAAACCAGACGAAGAAATTTTTGAAGTTTCTGAGTTTTCTTACGAAACTTTGAAAAAACGTTTTGAAGAATTAGCTTATCTTAATAAAGGCCTTGAAATAGAATGCATTGATGAACGCACCAATGAAACACATATTTTTCGTGCTGATGGTGGCATTTTGCAATTTGTTAAAGATCTTAATTCCGGAGAAAGTGGCATTCATGCTGTTATTGAAGGTGAAGGCTTAACAGATAATGTTACCGTTGATTTTGCCTTGCAATATAACGCTGGTTACAAAGAAAATGTGCTTACAATTGCTAATAATATTCGCACAAAAGAAGGTGGAACACACCTTATGGGTTTT
>CAYJOQ010000179.1:0-5506 GCA_964371825.1 uncultured Desulfovibrionaceae bacterium | reverse complement strand
CTTTTTTACAGTTTTCACAAAATTATACTGAAAAAGTAATTGTGCAGGACTCTTAATATAGGTACCTGCGCAAGTTTTTTTGCGTCTGTTTTTATACAGTTTGTAAAAAAAGTTGTAATGTAAAAAATAGTGCAGGGTTAATGATGAAATTTTGCTCCAAAGCTATGTATTTTAAGGAGTATATATGCCTCTTGTTCTAGGTTCAGCCGGACATATCGACCATGGTAAAACGTCTCTTGTACGTGCCCTTACAGGTATTGATTGTGATAGGCTTGAGGAAGAAAAAAGGCGTGGTATAACCATAGAGCTTGGTTTTGCCCATTGCCTGTTACCCAATGGAGAGCTCCTTGGCATTGTGGATGTGCCTGGGCATGAGCGTTTTGTAAAAAATATGGTGGCAGGAGCTGCAGGTATTGATTTTGTGATGCTCGTTATTGCTGCCGATGAAGGCGTTATGCCACAAACAAGGGAACATCTTGAAATTTGTTCTCTCCTTGGCATTCGGCATGGTTTTGTCGCTTTAACAAAGGTTGATATGGTTGACAGCGAATGGATACATCTTGTGCGTGAAGATGTAAAAACCTTTTTGCAAGGAACCTTTTTGCAAGATGCACCCATGTTTTCAGTGTCTTCTATAACCGGTGAAGGCATGGAGGCCCTTAAAGAACATATTTTTTCATGTGCACAAATGCTACGCCCTGAACGTGAAAGTACTCTTTTGCGCCTACCCGTAGATCGTATTTTTACCATGAAAGGTCACGGTACTGTTATTACGGGCACACTCATTGCCGGGCAAGTAAGCGTTGGTGATGAGGTTATTTTTATGCCTGAAGAAATGGAAACCAAGGTTCGCAGTTTGCAAGGGCATGGAAAAAGCGCTGGTGATGTGGGGGCAGGGCAGCGCTGCGCTGTGAATGTGCAAAATATTGATGTGGGTGACGTTTCGCGAGGTAGCGTGCTTGCGCATCCTAATACGCTATTTCCAAGCACTCGATGGCTCGTTATGTTGCAATGCTTATCTTCTGCACCTCGTGCTCTACGCGCAAGAACTGAAATTCATTTTCACCATGGTGCTCGTGAAGTGGCTGCACGTGTATACTTTTTTGATAGAGATCGTCTGGAGCCTGGGCAAAGTGCTCTAACAGAAATTCGTTTTAGTCAGCCCATGGTGGGCGTGTGGAGCGATCGTTGTGTTATTAGGGCGTACTCTCCCTTACGCACCGTTGCCGGAGGCCTTGTGGTGCAGCCTCTTGGTATGTCTTTGCGGCGAAAGGATGCGGATTTTGAAACTCGCTTTGGCCTACTTTCTACCCTTGTGCAAAGTGATGCGCTGGAAGATTTGAGCTTGCGTTGTGAAAGGCAGTTGCAGCTTGTGGCACATATGGGAGCTTCTTTTGCTGAGCTTATGGTGCTCACCAATGCGCATAGCAAAAAACTTGAAAAAACCCTTACAGCTCTTTCTTCTAAAGGAGTGGCCATTTGTTTTGATAAAGAAGAAAAACGCTGGATTCACACACAAGCCTTAACAGCGCTTATGGAAGAATGCTTGGCACAAGCTGCACGTTTTCATGCTAAGGATCCTTTAAAAAACGGTATGTCTAAGGGCGTTCTTTGCGCAAAACAACCACCAAAACTTGCACATCTTATAATCGAACGTTGCGTGCGTAGTGGTAAGCTTGTGTTAGAAGGTGATATTTTACGTCTTGCCAGTCATAAAGTAACCCTTGGCAGTAATGCAAATAAGTTGCAAGAGGCTATCTTTGCCGCGCATGAAAAGGCCGGAATCGCGCCGCCCAATCTTAAAGATGTGCTGGAATCTTTACAAGTAAGCAGTAAGGAAGCTGCCCCTGTGCTTAAAATGCTGGTGGAAAGTAAAAAACTTGTGAAGGTTAAAGATGGCCTTTACTATACAAATGCTGCGATGGATGATATCTTAGATAAGGTTAAGCACTGGTTTGCAAATCACGATGATCTTGACCCTGCAGGGCTTAAAGAACTGCTGCATGGATTATCACGTAAATACCTTATTGCTTTATTAGAATATATGGATAGGGAACGTATAACCATAAGGGTAGGCGATAAGCGGCAATTACGAGCTTCTCGTTAAAAGAGCTTTGTGTATTGTAATGTGTTTTTGTATTTATAAAACGTGTAAAAAATATAAGGAAATGTTGTCATGGCTCAAAGAATTCTTGTTATCGGTGGCGTTGCTCTTGGTCCTAAAGCTGCGTGTCGCTGCAAGCGTTTGGCTCCTGGGGCTTCAGTGACGATGATTGATGAAAACGTCTATATTTCTTATGGCGGCTGCGGCATGCCTTTTTATCTTTCAGGAGAAGTAAATAATATAAATGAATTGCGAGCAACGCCATATAATCGCATTCGTGATACAAGTTTTTTTGCAGAGCTTAAGGGTGTGAATGTGCGCACGCAAACACGGGCTTTATCTATAGACCGTACAGCCAAAAGGGTTCTTGTTGAAGATGTTGTGAGTAAGAAACAAGAATATCTTGAATATGATAAACTTGTGCTCGCCACAGGCGCAAGTGCACGCATGCCAAATATTACGGGTATGGAGCTTGATAATGTTTTTGCCGTAACCCGCCTTGAAGCAGCAGAAAGCATTCGCAAAGCGTGTGAAGCCGGTGAGGTAAAGCAAGCTGTTATTGTGGGGGCTGGATTTATTGGTCTTGAATGCGCTGTGTCATTAGCTGACATGTGGGGCATTGAAGTGAGTGTTGTTGAGATGGCTGAGACAATGCTGCCCATGGCGCTTTCTAAAACCCTTGCTAGCATGGCAGAACATCATTGCCGCGAAAATAATGTTGCCGTGTATACAGCAGAAAAAGTACAAAAACTTGAAGGTGAAAATGGACGCGTTTGTCGTGTCGTTACTGATAAGCGTACTATTGATGCTCAACTGGTCATCATGGCTGCAGGCTTTATTCCCAATGGGCAATTGGCCCGTGAGGCTGGTTTAGATATGGCGCCCTTCGGCGGTGTTGCGGTCAATGAATTTATGCAAACTTCTGACCCTGCCATTTATGCCGGCGGTGATTGTGCTGCGGTAAAAAATCTGCTGACACAAACCCTTGGCTATATTCCTCTTGGATCTATGGCCAATAGGCAAGGTCGTGTCATAGGCACAAACCTTGCGCTTGATAATACTGCGCGCTTTAGAGGATATGTGGGTACTTGGGGCGTAAAACTGTTTGAGATGACATTTTGCGGCACAGGTTTAACGGTCTCTGCGGCACAGGCTGCCGGTTTTGATGCTCAAGCTATTATGGTTGAACAGCTAGATAGGGCGCATTTTTATCCAGAAAAAGATCTTATGTGCCTTGAAATTGTAGTGGAGCGTGGCACAGAGCGGGTGCTTGGCATACAAGGGAGCTCACGTATGGGGGATGCTGTAAAGGCGCGCATTGATGCGGTAGCAGGCGTATTGCAAATGGCAAAGCCAACCCTCGAAGATATTGCAAATTTAGAAGTAGCCTACACGCCGCCCTTAGCTTCGGCTATGGATGTAGTAAATACGGTGGCTAACGTGGCTGATAACGTTCTTGCTGGGCGTATGCAGGCCATAACTCCAGAAGAATTTGCCAACCTTTGGCAAGAGCGTCATACCAAGGGGGCGCAAGAGCCTTTCTTTATAGATGCGCGCCCCGGCAATGCATCAAAGGCTGCTCAAGCCATAGAACCTGATTTACACGCAATTCCCTTAGAAGAGATAGAAGCACGTATACAAGAAGTGCCTAGGGATAAACCTGTGGTGCTTATTTGCAATACAGGCTTACGCGCCTATGATAGTGCACTTATTTTAGCAAAACATGGCTATACGCAAGTGTCCAATACGCAAGGAGGCATTCAAGCTGTAATGCAGCAAGGTATATTGCAATCAAAGGTGTTTAGTAAGAATAAATAAACGCTTAATATATACGCAAAGATGCCAGAAACAAAGCATGCAATGTGATTTTCTGGCATTTTTGCAACAAGCTGCTATTGCGGTGCTGATTACATACTGTATCATTATGCAAAGGCCTTATATAGGAAGCATTCTTCACGCTTGTAAAAT
This sequence comes from uncultured Desulfovibrionaceae bacterium, assembly GCA_964371825.1. GTDB lineage: Bacteria > Desulfobacterota > Desulfovibrionia > Desulfovibrionales > Desulfovibrionaceae > CAYJAD01. The sequence goes on along the minus strand of CAYJOQ010000179.1, from coordinate 1,434 downwards.
GGCAAGGGGTGAATAATGTTTTGTGTATTTATGGATTTAATGCTATGGCGGGTGCAGCCTTTGTGTCGTCTACATTTTTCTTACAGAAAAACGTTGGGTTGCGTAAAATACGCCAGAACTTGTTTCAGGGGTTCCGAAGGAGTATTTGAAATCGGTATACTTTTTTGGACAATGCGTGAAAATGTGTTGTTCAGCACTGGCTATGTTAATGGTAAGCATGTGTAACTGTATATGCACTTTAATTGTCTAGTTGTAAAATTTTCTAAGATTCGGTGCTTTTGATGCAAAAAAACTTTGTTTCTTTAACAGCTTTCCGTGGAATTTATGCCATCTTAGTGATAATATATCATCTAAATTTATATTCTTCCATCGTAGGGCTACCCTTTTTTAGAAACACAAGGTTACTTGTGGATTTTTTCTTTGTTTTAAGTGGATTTGTTATGAATCATATTTATGGTTCACGCGAGTATGTAAGTGTAAAAAGCTTTATAGTGTCTAGGGCTTTTAGGTTTTTTCCATTGCATATATTTATGTTCTTGGTATTTTTTGCCATGGAGCTTTTTAAATATGCACGTCCATACTTGGGCATAGATCATGGTCAGGTGCCCTTTACGGGCTTATATGCCTTCGATGAAATAATCCCCAATTTACTTTTAATTCAAGCATGGTCAATGGACTTTAAAGCAGGCTCGTTTAATACGGTATCTTGGAGCATTAGCGTGCTTTTTTATACCTATATACTCTTCATACTAACTGTAAGATATGCAAAAAAATATAAAGAATGTATATGGTTTGCCATCTTTTTACTTGTGTATTTGTCTCGAGTATATCAATGGGATTTAGTAACCGTATGGGTAGCTCGTGGCCTTACAGGCTTCTTTCTTGGGGCATTATTTTACACCCTTCGGAAAAAACTACAAAATATATGCATATCTACCAATATCTATAGCATGTTAGAAGTAGTTATCATTGGCGTAATTATTTTGTTTGTATGCTTAAAGCCGCTACATAGCGATGTATACACAATCTTTATCTATGCTTTTACGGTATTGGTATTTTCTTACGATAAGGGTTGTGTTTCACGATATTTTCAAAAACATATTTTTCAATATCTAGGTAAGCTCTCATATTCTATTTATATGGTTCATTTTGCAGTGACTATTCTTATGATAGATTTTTTTGCATTGTTGCATAAAATTGAAATAATAGAAGATGTTAACTTTAATAATGTGTTTATAAATAATACTTATTCTATATTATGTATTGTGGTGAGTGTGTACATCTCACGATATACCTATGCCCATGTGGAGATGAAATATACCATGCCGCCCTGGATAAAAAAACGCTTAGAGGCCAAAAGATGAGGGCAGAATTACAAATTCAAGACTCCTGCACAATTCATTGTGCGGAGTCTTATGGAGCGTTGACAGCAGT
>CAYJOQ010000178.1:0-5509 GCA_964371825.1 uncultured Desulfovibrionaceae bacterium | reverse complement strand
CGGTCGCATTGACTGCTGTCAACGCTCCATAAGACTCCGCACAATGAATTGTGCAAGTCTTCTTTAAGGCACGTGTTTATGTTATAGAATAAAAAAATGGCTCTTGCAGATATTATGCAGGAGCCGTTTTTTTATATTCGTTGTACGGCTATGCCATATGTTGTTCAATAACCTGGCCAATGCGCAAAAGATTTTCTTCATCAAAGGCCTTACCAAGTAATTGTATACCCACAGGAAGATTGCTGTCCTTACCAATACCTGCAGGCAGCGCAAGGCCGGGAAGACCTGCAAGGTTTAGGCTTAAGGTATAAATATCTTTAAGGTACATTTGTAAAGGATCTTCCGTTAAAGAACCAAGCTTCCACGCTGTGACAGGTGATACAGGGCCACAAATTACATGGCATTTTTGCAAGGCTTCTTCATAATCCTTGGCAATGAGGCTACGAACTTGTGCTGCTTTACGAAAATATGCATCATAATATCCAGATGAAAGCACATAGGTTCCGAGCATAATGCGTCTTTGTACTTCTTGCCCTAAGCCTTCAGTGCGCGATTGAACATATAATTCGGCTAAACTTTGTGCTGTGTCACTACGATATCCGTAGCGTACACCGTCATAGCGAGCAAGGTTAGAGCTGGCCTCAGCCATGGCAACAATGTAATAGGTTGCTATGGCTGCATTGGTGTGGGGCATGGTAATGGAAACAAGCTCTGCGCCAAGTTCCTTCATACGCTCAAGGGAATGTTCGCATACTGTACGCACTTCTTCAGCAAGTCCTTCACCAAAAAATTCTTTAGGCACACCGATGCGTAGTCCCTTTAAATCTTGGGGCGCATCTGGGCTTGTGATGGCATGTACGTATTGCCCTATGGGGCGCGGATCGGATGTGCCGTCACGAGGGTCATGACCAGCAATGGTTTCAAGCACCAAGGCGCAATCAGCAACACTTCGTGCCAGAGGGCCTATTTGGTCAAGAGATGATCCATAGGCAATGGCACCGTAGCGTGAAACTCGGCCATAGGTGGGCTTAAGACCAACGCAGCCGCATAAGGATGCAGGTTGCCTGATGGAACCACCGGTATCAGACCCAAGTGAAGCAAAGCATTGATGTGCAACAACAGACGCTGCAGAGCCGCCGCTTGATCCCCCTGGCACACAGGCAAGATTATGGGGGTTGTGGGTAGGATGATAGGCGGAATTTTCTGTGGTAGAGCCCATAGCAAATTCGTCCATATTATTTTTAGCTAAAATAATAGCACCTGCTTCGCGCAGTTTTTCAATAACATGGGCATCGTATGAGGGGACAAAATTTTCCAGCATTTTAGAACCGGCGGTGGTGGTAAGCCCCTTAGTGCACAAAACATCCTTAATGGTAAAGGGTACTCCCCAAAGAGCTTGATGCGGTTTAGGGCCTTCTTTGTCCATGAGGCGTGCCTCTTCAAGAGCATGGTCATTATGTGCTAATAGCGCTCGTATTTGTGGCTCTGAGGCCTCAATCTGTGTAAGGCAAGCCTTGGTTACAGCCTCAGCAGAAAGCTCACCCTTGGCAAGGGCATCGCGTACTTCAATAAGGTTTAGAGTATGTATTTGCATGCAATTCACCTATACAATGCGCGGAACAATAAAATATTGCCCGTCGGTTTGCGGTGCATTTGTGAGTGTTTGGGACCGTTCAGGTGAGGGCTTTGCTATATCTTCACGCAAAACACTTTGATGCTTAGAAGGCGAATACATGGGCTCAACATCTGTGGTATCTACTTGTTCGAGCACATTCATATAATTTAAAATGTCAGCAAATTGACCGGCAAAAAGTTCTTGCGTCTGCGTAGAAATATCAAGGCGAGCAAGAGTAGCCATATGCTGAACGTCATGAGAAGTAATGGGCATAATGTTTCCTTTACAAGTTATTCAGGGGTGGCATTACTGGCAGCAATTCGGCGTTGTTCAAATGCATTGAGCACCACAAGGCGACGCTGTTGCATAATATGCGCATCCGCTGGCATAATTCCACCATCGGTTAATGTTAGGAGAAAGAGCTCTTGTGTAGCCTTACCGCTGGAGCTCCACATAATAGGTGCCATGCTGAAGGGCATATTTTGCGCACTTTGTAAACGCTGGTTAAGATCAGCTGCTACTACCTTTGCAGGTAGGGCAAGGCGTGCACCAAGTTGTACAAAGTCAAACCCTAGGCCGGTCCAAAAATCTGCATCGGCAATACTTTGTAGTGCCGGGGCCTTTTGTGTGGGGTTCCACGCAGCAGGAAATATGGCTAAACCAAAGTTTTTGGTTGTCGCGGTGGTATTTAGAGAAACACCGCCGCTAAGCAGACTTTGTTCCCAAAGGGATGTACCAAGAAGAATGAGTCTGTCTTCTCCGTTAAAGAGCATAGCCTGCGTGATAAGATCCATATTTTTCCATGAATCTGGCAAAAATACAGCGCTAAAACTCGAAGTAGGAAAGGGGGCGCCGTTGATTTTTACGGGCTGTAAAAGGCTTGTTGCTGCACCTGTCCATGCAGCTTTATCTTCTGCAGGATAACTCACAGCTTGCACCGAACCGCCCATGGCACGTACGCTTTCAGTAAAAATACTATTCATGCGCGTGCCGTAGCTGTCGGTAGGATAGAATGAACCGTAAGCATTTATACCCATTTGACGTGTAAAGTTTAGCAATGCTCCCACTTGATCATTAGGGCTTGGGAAAAATCTCCATGCTGTACTGCCTTCATCTTGTCCTTCAAGTGCAGGTAAAAAGGCAAATATATTGCGTGTGGCAGTGACGCCCCTTGATTTTATGACATCGTACTCACTTTTTTGTACAAGACCACCCACCACAGCGCATTGTGCAGGCAGGGCGTTAACTTGGTCTATCCAAGTAGGTTGGCTTGTATCTACGTGGTGTATCTCAACGCTGAGCCCTTGCGCTTGCAATTGACTTTGCGCCACATCGGCTCCACTGCGCACTTTTTGTGCTATGCTCATAACGGGCCCGCTATGTGGCAAGGCCAGCACTATACATGCATTTTGTGCCCTTAGGTTTTGGGCGAGAGGGGTAAGCAGTGCTTGGTCCATCTGACCTACTTGGCCGGCTTGTGTAGGCTGGTTTGATTGCGTAGCTGAAGCAGAAAGCTTGTTGCCAGCTCCAGAAAGCATTTGCAAAGGTAAACTTTGATCAGCATAAAGGGTAGGGTCTTGAATGCGCGCAAGTAGGTTTGCGTCCGTTGTTAATCCGCGGCGAGCTATTTCAAGTAAAATAATGGGCGCAGGAAATTGCATAGTATTGGTGCTTTGTATTTGTTGCCCAAGGCTTTGCAAGGTTACACTATTCATGTAACGCACTTCTTCGCTCATATAGCGCTCGGCATCTTGTTTTCTGCCAAGGTCTAAGGAAACATAATATTCATTAAGTAAGGGAAGAGCTGAAATACTCTCATTTGCTGACCATGAACGGCCTACCAAGAGCATAGCTGCTTGAGCTCTGGCAAAGGTGGCAGCTTGGCTGCTTCCCCATAAATTCTTTGCTTGCTCAATGCTACTTGAAGGAGAAAGCAAACGTACACTAGTACGCCAAGCTTCTTGCCATGCGTGAGTACTTTCTGATCCTGGTACAAGCTTTTGCCATTGGGCTAAGGCCTCAAGAGCATTATTGGGTCGCCCATTACGTGCTGCGGCAATGGCAAAGCGTTCCCACGCTTCTGATTGTTCTGCTACAGGCAAGGAAATTTTGGTTGCCTTGCCATACAGGTTTTCTGCTCTTTGCATGTTATTACTGTCCCAAGCATCTCGGGCTTCGGCAATAATGGACTGTGAGGCGCTTGGCAATGAGCTGCCGCCAAGTCCAAGGTTCATGGTGCTTACGCATGCAGAAAGTAAAAATATACAGCATACAAAGATAGATAAGCATGCTGTGCGTGTACGTAAATATTGTATGGAGGTCATGGTAATACCCTATGTAATTAAGCGTTGCGCATGAAAGTATTCAAAACGGTGCAAAGTATACGTCATTCGCGGCGCAGGGGCAAGTCATAAGCGTTTGGGAAAAAAGCAAACTTTACAGCATAAAATAAAATGCAAAAAAAAGTTCTGCGTTTTGTCTACAAAGGCTAAAAAAAGCCTTTTACAAATGAAAGCTAGCAAACAAAAAAAGGCAGTAACACGCATGGTCTTTAGAAAAAAATTCTATGTTGACAATAGGATAAAGCAATACTACACACTATACTGAGTCAACATTTAAACATATGCCTAACCTTTATGATGGCAAACGATACTCACTGCGATTTTTTTGGCAAAAATGCTAACATTGAGCATATATGGCCAATTTTCAGCAATATTGTTTGCCGTGTATTGAGTGTAAGTATGTGATTTTATGTCGACTACGTGAAATTAACCTTAAAACATGTATAGGAGTTGTATTATGAAATTTTCCATGATGAAAATGGTGCTTTGCGTATGCCTTTTGTGCGCTTTCCCAGGGCTTGTGCATGCCGATGGGCATACTAAAAAAGGCATGAATCCGGATGAAATGGCCATAGCAAAATTTATGAATACCGACATGGCCGCAGCTTGGAAATCTAACAAGCCCGGACAAGTGCTAGAATTATATAGTGATTCAGTGCCCGTGCTTTGGTATAATACCATGAGCAACAAAGCTGTGACCAATAAAGATGATCGCGAAAAAGAATTGAAGGCCTTTTTTGCCAAACATAAGGTCATGGACTTTACTGCCAGTGATATAAGCGTGACCAAGGTTGATGATAATCTTGGATTTGTGACCTGCACGCAAAAAATGCTTGTGGCAGATGTGGAAACAAAGAAGGATGCAGAAATTGTTATGCAGGCTTTGTATGAAGTTGTTAAAGAAAAAGACGGTACGTGGAAAGCATATCGTGAGATGACTTTTATGGGTAATGCCGCCAATTAATACTGCTTTAAAGCCCGTGTGTATTTTACTAACACACGGGCTTATTTAAGCTAATACGTTCAATTTTTATACACTTTACAGCCCATTTGCATAATTTCTTTACAGACCCTAATATACGACAAAAACATGTTAAAATATATATTTGTCTGATATTACAGCAAAAAAATATTGGCATGCTCCTTGCTTAATCATGTATACAGCACGCTTAATGTGCGAAACCGTATACATGAGGAGAATACAATGCGTTTACTTATAGTTTTAACAATCTTGCTATCCATGACCATGGCCACTTCTGCCAATGCAGGAATTTTAGGTGTTATAGATAGGATTATCGACCCTAAGCCTCGTCATCATAGAACAACGGTTGTACACCACGTTCCTGCTCCCGTTGTTGTCCACAAAGTGCATACGCCGGTTGTTGTACATAAGGTTCATACTCCTAAGGTTGTGCACAGGGCACATCCACCCCAAAAGCATATGAATCGTCGCCCTTATTAAAAATCTCTGCGTACCCTGCTTTGTTAATGTTTAACATTTTACTTCTACAAAAATGGTATAAACTTAGTGACCCTGCTATGGAAGAAATGC
>CAYJOQ010000177.1:0-5519 GCA_964371825.1 uncultured Desulfovibrionaceae bacterium | reverse complement strand
CTTTAGATCAATATTATCATTACCGCCAAGGGTAGAAATTTGCTTTTTGAGTATGGCTGTACCAGCAATATTTTTATTAATAGTAATATGATCAGTATCATCACCAAATGCTAATTGGCCGGTGCCAAGGGTATCAAGAGTAATTGTGCCACCGTCATTACCGGTAGAAAGCTCCGCGGCATCATCATTGGCATCAATCACCATGCCATGATTAAACGTTCCTTTAATGGTAACACTATCTTGACCATCATTGTTATAGGTAAGGGTTGCCCTACTTCCCATGCTCCCAATACTAAATTCGTCAGAACCTGTGCCTAAATCCACGTGCACATTGGTGGCAGTGGAAGTAATGGCAACACTGTCATCACCAGCCTTAGTTTCAATAATACGATTAGCCAAGGCACCATTGACTATAAGCCCGTCATTAGCTGAACCAAAAGCAAGCACAGAGTTTGCGTTAAGCCCCTTAGTTATAAGAGTTCCGCCTTCAGCTTCAGTGCTAAAATTACCATTAAAAGCCCAGTTTACGTCTAAGGTGTCATTACCTGTCCCAAGAGCGTCTACTAAATCTTGATCAAAAACAGTGGCTGCTTTAGCTGTAACTTTAAAAGAATCATTGCCATCGCCCATATCCACTTGAGCACCAGCGGCAAAAGTGCCATTCACGGTAAGACTATCCGCACCAGAACCAAGGGTCACATGAGCATCCTTACCAAGGCCTTTGGTAATAAGACCATGCCCGTCAGTATCGGATGTGGCAGCATATGCGCTATTCAACGCCCAATTAAGCTCTAGAGTATCTTGTCCAGTGCTCAGGTCAATATTGGTGAATACATCTTGCTCGCTAACTCCACTACCTCTGGCAACAATTTTTACATAGTCAGCACCTTCACCGCCATTAATAGAGCCAGCATTGTATCTATTTATGGTGATAACATCATCACCTGTGTCACCATTAACGCTACTTTTGCTGTTCATATTGGCAATGATAATTTTATCATCATCAGCGCCACCATGCACAGTACTCTCTGTAAGCGTGCTTACGGTTATGCTGTCATTGCCGCCGCCGCCATTAATGGCACTTGATTCTTTAAGTGTACTCACGGTTATGCTGTCATTACCACTTACAGACTCACCCGCATCATCACCCCAAATGTTACTTTTCAATGATGCTGTGGTTACAGTAATTTTATCATCTCCAGCATCCCCTTCAAGACTACTGCCTTCTGTAAGAGTTGTTACGGTAATGGTGTCATTCTCATCGCCGCCATAAATTTCACTGGCGACAGAGGTAATAACTTTAATATTGTCATTTTCAGCATTGCCATCAACAAAACTCTTTCTAAGATAGGTAACAGTAATATTGTCATCACCTGCATCTCCACTAATTTCTGCATATAAGGATGTAGTTACATTTATTTTATCAGCCTCACTCCCGCCCAAGAGCTCAGAGTGATTACTAGCATCCTCACCAAACAAATCTCTTACGGTGATATTGTCAGTACCACTACCGCCATTTATGGAGCTATTATTAGCAGTAGTCACTACAATACTGTCAGTACCGCTACCGCCATCTATGGAGCTATTATTAGCAGTAATCACTATAATATTGTCAGTATCGCTATGGCTACCTATGGAGCTATCATTAACAGTGGTCACCCTAATGGTGTCATTACCGCTAAGGCCATCTATGGAGCTATCATTAGCGGTAGTAATTACAATGCTGTCAGCACCGCCATCGCCATCAATATCAGCATATTGCGCTGTAGCCACAGTAATTTTATCATTACCCTCACCTCCCCATATAGCAAATTGAGTGCTTATATCTGTACCGGTAATAGCATTTTTTATGGTAATAGTGTCATTACCACCACTACCCCCAATATAGCCGCCTCCATTTCCAGTAGTCACGGTTATAACATCATTACCATCTTGACCGTAGAGATTAGCGTTACCTCCATTCATAGTAGCTACTGTTATGACGTCATTGCCTCCCCCTGCAAACACAGTGGAATTATCCATCGTAGCAAGGGTCAATCTATCAACTCCTACGCCACCATGAATACCTGTACTGTCAAGTTTAGAATACGCGGTAAGGGTATTTGTGCCATGTCCAAGATGAATTTGAGTACTAGAAACCGTGGTTAGTGCTTCTTGCCCTGTGGGCGGCTTTACTCCAAGAGTAACTATATCATTACCGCCTAAAAGGGTATTTACGCCATTATAATCTTTAGCATCAGTGTAGATGAATGCATCTGTAACATTATCTTTTAATTGAATATTATCATTACCTGCTGTAAAATTAGTATTGGTGATGCTTTCCACATCACCAATAATGGTACCGTCAGTTATGTCACCTTCAATAATAATAACATCCGCACCGCCACGGGTTGTGCCTCCATTGGCAGAGATGGCATCACCAATGACTTTGGCGCCACTGTGGTTCATGCCTTGCAGGGTTATTTTATCCGCACCGCCAGTAAAGGTAGTGGCATTAAGGTTTGTTGCATCACCCACAATGGTATCATTACCAAGGATATAGCTTGTGGTAGCAGTCTTAATCACGTCGCTACCACCAATAATGGTAGCTTTGTTAGCACTTGTAATATCCCCAGAAAGGATATCGCCTTTATTTTCAAGATAATCTTTTGGGTCTATATTTTGCGCCTTACCCGTAAAAGAAGAATTAACTATTACTTTGTCTTGCTTGTCTTCGGGATGAATTGCCATAAAAACCTCCAAGATTATTATGATTATGTATTGTAAAGTGCTCGCTGTAAAAAATAAAGAAATACTCATTAAACGTACCATACAGCACATAGACACGTCAATTTACTTAATGCATCGTCACGTGAAAACAGCCTTTTTGAATAAAAAAAATCCCTAAAAATACGCATTTCACGCTCTTATTTCTGGGGATTAATTTATTGCATTTTTACTATAAAAATTATTATTACAAAAAATCTATTGGTTTTTCAGTGCTTACTACATAGTCTATACAAGACTTAATTACTTATTCAATACATTCATCAACTTAACTTCATATACCTCTGCTAGCTTAGCAATATTAATAAGGCTTAAATCTCAAAGCCACTTAAATAGATGACATTATTCTTCGTACATAGTCCATCAGTATCTGCAAAGGTTGCATATTGAATTTCATAACGTAAGAGTTGATAATAAATTTATGATCTTTTTAGTGTTGCACCGCATATGAATTTAGTTTATCATTTTAGGCAATTATAAAACTGTACGCTCATTACATAAACACTTAATAGAATTCACATAATATCACGTTAACTTCGTCTGAAGCGTGTTTAATAGAATTTGGAGTCTTTGTATGACCTTAAAGTTAGAAAACGTTTCTCTTGAAAGCTTTTGTTCAAATATATTAAATGCCCTCCCCATACCCATAAGCTGTTGGACGAAGGAAGGAAAGGCCGTTTTTTGTACCAATGCCTTTTTGAATTTTTTTGACGTTCAGGATATGGATGAATATCTACAAAGGTGGATGAATTTTTCTCCAAACTTACAACCATGTGGCACAGAATCGTCTAAGCTTGGATTAACCTATTTACAACGAGCCTTTCATGACGGACAATACAGCTTTATTTGGACGCATATTAATAAAGCAGGTGAAGTGTATCTTGTGGAGTATAACTTGGTGTGCATGACGTATGAAGAGCAAGATATTGTTATTTCCTATTGTACAGATTTAAAAAATGCTTTTGGTTATTTGCAACAAAGGGCAAAGGTGCAAGAACGTTTTGAAGCCATACTTGATGCTGCACCCATGAGTATTAATATTTGGGGTAAAAATAATGAAGTTATTGATTGTAACTTGGCTACGTTAGCTTTGTATAATTTCCCAGATAAGGAAAGTTTTAAAAATAATTTTTCTAAAATAAATCCACGTTATCAACCCAATGGCAGAAACTCCGTAGACTATGGCCTTGAATTACTTAACAAAGCTTTGCATGAAGGGCAGTGCAATTTTGAATGGGAGTTTGTAACCCTTGATGGTGAAAAAATACCAACCGATATCATTTTAACTAGAGTAAGGCTTGATGACCGTGATGTGATTATAGAATATACAAGAGATTTAAGAGAAATAAAGAAAAAAGAAGCTCAGGTTCAAGCAGCAGAAGAGCGTATGAAGATAATGTTTGATTCCATGCCGCTTAGTGCTAGTTTTTGGAATCAAGATTTACAAAATATTGACTGTAATATGACAGCCCCTAAACTTTTTGGGCTTAATGATAAGCAAGAATATCTTGATAGATTTGCGGAGCTTTCACCTGAGTGTCAAGCTGACGGCAGAACAAGTGAACAATGGCTGCGAGAAAAAATGACCCTTACCCTAAAAGATGGATATTGCCAATTTGAGTGGATGCACCAAGACCTTAATGGTGAAAAAATTCCTACAGAGGTTACCCTTACCAGGGTTCTTTTTCAAGATAAGTACCATGTTTTAGGCTATACAAGAGATTTGCGTGAAATTAAAGCCATAGAAAAAAAGGCTTCCTATGCTGAAGGCATTAACGCCCTAATAGCAGAAAATATACCTTTTAGCTTCATGTTTTGGAACAAAGATGGAGAGATGATTGATTGTAACCAAGAAACCTTACGTGTATTTAAATTTGACACAAAGGAAGAGTATTTTAAAAATCTATACAAAACTTCGCCCGTTTACCAGCCAGATGGCAGACACTCCAAAGACACCGTATGGACAAATCATTTAACAGTGCTTGAAGAGGGATTTTTACGTTTTGAGTGGTTACATTGCACTTTAGATGGTGAGCTCATTCCTATGGAAGTCTTTCTTGTGCGTTCAACTCTTGATGGTGAAGTTGTTGTCATCTCTTATCTTAAGGATTTACGAGAACTTAAAGCCTCAGAAGAATTGCTAAAAGAAGCAGAACTGCGTAATACACTCATGCTAGATGCCATGCCTATAGGGGTAAATTTTTGGAATGAAGCTGAACAAATCATATACACCAACCTTGAAGCAGTAAACCTTTTTGGCTTTGCAAGTAGAGAAGATTTTTTACAAAATTTTCAAACAATACATCCAGAATTTCAACCGGATGGCAGACGTTCTGCGGATGTTTTGCAAGAACAGCTAAACATGGCTAATCATACTGGAAGGTTAGCTACAGAAATGTTGTGCATAAATCCCTTTACAGGTGCAGAAATTCCAGTAGAACTTTTTGCCACACGTACGTCCTATCAAGGTAAAAGCGGCCTTATTTTTTATTTTAGGGATTTACGTGAGCAAAAACAAATGCTTCAAGAAATTGCAGAAAATGAACAAGCATTACTCGAAGCCAAAGAGCTTGCTGAACAAAGCACAAAGACTAAAGGGGAGTTTTTGGCTAATATGAGCCATGAAATTCGTACCCCCATGAATGGTATTCTTGGCTTACTACACCTTTTGAGTTCAACGCAATTAGACGATGGACAACAAGATTATGTAAATAAAATTTCAACGTCTGCTAAAAATCTTATGCGTATCATTA
>CAYJOQ010000176.1:0-5523 GCA_964371825.1 uncultured Desulfovibrionaceae bacterium | reverse complement strand
CAACACAGTTGTACGGTTTTTTTACACTCTAGATTTGCTTTTTTTATTCCTACAGTCACTGCAAACACCATATAGACACAATATATGCCGTGTAGGTTCAAAGCCATATTTGTCTGCAATGGCTTCTTGAAGCTTTTCAATTTTTTTGTTGTAAATTTCTATGGCCTTACCACATCGTTCACAAATAAGATGGTCGTGATGCTCTTGGCTTTCAGGTTCATATCGTGTAATACCGTCACCAAATTGAACTTCGTGGGCAAGACCTGCATCACATAGAAGCTTCATAGTACGATATACCGTTGCTTGGCCAACAGAAGAATCTACAGCACGCACAGCGTCATAAACTTCTTCTGTTGAAAAGTGACCATGCGACGACATGAACACCTCAGCAATCAAGGTACGCTGGGTTGTGTTCTTGAGGCCATTACTTGCCACATATTGCTGAAAAGTTTGTATGTAATTCTTCATACGGATACAGTACAATATATATATGCCTTTGTCAATAACTCAGTGATTTTTCTGCTAGAAAATGGTTATCAATTTTAGTTAGCGTGCAAAAATTATAAAATTTATCGTATTTTTTACTTGGCATAAAACCATATACTAGGTAAAAAATATTTCTGATTTTTATACAACACATAACCATTTACCATTAACAAACGAGACACACTATGAACATGAAACATTTTATTTGTACCGCCATTATGGCATGCACCCTTATGCTTGCAACAGCTAACCTTAGCATAGCCGCAGCTTCACAAACGCCTGCAGTAAAACTAGAAACTAGCATGGGTGATATTATTTTACGCCTTGATGCTGAAAAAGCCCCTATTACTGTAAAGAATTTTTTAGAATATGTTAAAAGCGGGCACTATGACGGTACTATTTTTCACCGCGTTATAAGCGACTTTATGATTCAAGGCGGTGGCATGACCCCTGATATGAAGGAAAAACCCACCAACAACCCCATTACCAATGAAGCCAGCAATGGCCTAGATAATGATAAATATACCATTGCCATGGCAAGAACATCTGATCCTAACTCAGCCACGGCACAATTCTTTATTAACGTAAAGGATAATAATTTCTTGAATTATACGGCACCCACGCCACAAGGTTGGGGATATGCAGTGTTTGGAAAAGTCATCAAAGGCGAAGAAACAGTAGAAAAAATTAAGGGTGTTAACACAGGCAATAAAGGTATGCATCAAGATGTACCTAGTGAACCTGTAATTATTATTAAAGCTACCACCATTGAATAAAAATACCATACCACACACATAATACAAAGAGCACTACCAATCAAATGGAAGTGCTCTTTTTTATGGCTATTTAGCTACAGTAAACCCTTATTACAATGCCTTTATTTAGTTGATGCTGAAACACGCATTTCCATACGTGTTTCAGAAAGGCACGCCCACTCCAAATACCCTTTTAGGGCGCCAGAAGCAAGTTCTGGCTTATTTTACGTGGCGCAAACACCACAAAGTGGGGTTTGTCATTAGTATAAGAACAGCATATGAAAATGTCGTAACATTGCTAGAAAAGCGCATTATATATAGCAAATACAACAAGTGTTCTTCATCGACGAGGTGGAAAAACAATGGCACCAACTGTTTGGAGCATAATTTGTATATCTAGCAACAGTGAGGCATTTTGCACATAATACACATCGTATTCTAACTTCTGCTGTGTGTCAGCATATGATGCACCATACGGATATCGTATTTGTGCAAGTCCTGTAAGTCCAGGTTTCACTTTATGACGCAAAGCATAATTAACAATGTTCTCTTTAAGTTCTGCTTCAAACTCATAACGCTCAGGGCGTGGCCCCACAAAGCTCATGTCATTTTTTAACACATTCCATAGCTGTGGCAATTCATCGGCGTGTATAAAACGCAATATGCGCCCCACTCGAGTAATGCGCGCATCATTAGCACAAGCCCACACGGCACCATGCTTTTCAGCATCTTCATACATAGAGCGGAACTTATATACAGTAAAAACCTTACCCCCATATCCCACACGACGTTGTTTATATATTGCCCCACCCTTTGAATCTATCCTGATAAGCAAAGCTATGCATAGAAGTAAAGGACTAAAAAAAATCAACAATGCACTGGCAAGTAGCACATCAAAGGTACGCTTTGTAAAATGATAAAATTTAACACATATATCTGGTTTTACTTCCTTTGCAATAGTATGTACATGGGCATAAAAAATACGTTGTGCATAGAGAGCATAAAATGTATTTAATGGCATAAATATATGATGGTCTTGACTGTTTTTTTCCACCGCACCCATAAGAACGTGCTGTATGTTTGTGCTCACGCTGGGCATAAAAACCCATATGACAGACTGCTGTACACCCTTTTGCCCTTGCCTACCCATACTAACAGATTGACCCAAGCCTGCCAATCGCCAAGGCATACTTTTATACGCGCAGCTTTTAAGCGCGAGGATGTTTTGTGCCGTTATTGGCCCTACAAAAAATACCTGAGGAGCATAAACGCGGTGTTTTTTAGCAAAACCGCAATGAATTATATACAGGGTAACTATGGGTATCATAACCCTTAACACAAAGGCGTAACTATCTAAAAACATAAAATTTACGCTAAAAACACTAAGAAAGCAATATGCCAACAGCACCGCAAATGCGCAGCGAAAAAATGATTCACATACAAATATACATCTACCTTGTTTTGCATTTGTCTCTAGAGGCAAAAAAAAGGGAGTATAGCCTTGTAAGGCATACACAAACAACACGATTACGCTGGCATTGAAAAGAATTGATACACTTATGGTATACGATAAGGAAGCACTAAGCGCAAAACTCTGTGCTGCCAACATAGTTAACAATAGGCAAAGACAATCCACCATCATGCGTACATATGTGCGATACCACCAAGGCATGGCGCTGCTACTGTGTCTATTCATTTATAGGTCCATATGTGTCACAAAAAAGTGAGCTACAAGCCTTGCGTCATATTTTTTTTCCATTAGCTCACGAGCGTTTTTACCCATGCGTAACCTTTCTTCAGGGTAGAGTATAAAATATTCCATGGCAGTAGCCAAGTCTTGCACTTGCGCACGCCCCTCATGGGTTACCGGAATGCAAAAACCATTTACAGTATCTTGCACAACATCCTGACAACCCGGAACCTTAGTGACTACAGCTGGTCTTCCCATGCTCATACCCTCTAAAATAGCGCATGGCACCCCCTCACGCCATGATGGCAACACCAGCACATCAGCGTTTTTCACATATTCCCGTACATCATCCGCAGCTCCAAGATATGTTATACTTTGTGCAAGAGAGGTAATTTTTTGCACATTCATGGCTCCGGGGCCATGCTCTTCTGGGCCAAGCACACTAAAAACAGTATGGGGATATTTTGCCTTTACTATTTTGGCAGCCGCTGCATACTCTTCAATGCCCTTTGCATACAACAGCCTTGCCATGAGTAAAAAATGTGCCTGCCCTACATTTGGCGGTGTATATGCAAAAAAATCTATATCTACACCTGTTCCTTGCTTACTCACAATACACTGTTCTTGCCGTATCAAGCGCTTATTTACAAATACATTTGCATCTGATGCATTTAAAAAAAATACTTTCTCTGCGTATTGTAAAGATTTTGCAAGGGTGAGCAGAATTCCTTTTTGTATAGCCCTTATACAAAAATTTTGAGAGTGTTCAAAAGTATATCCAAGACCTGTAATGCAAGCATACAAATGCATGGGAATGCGAAATATTTTTTGAATACAATGAGCTGCTAATGCGCTATATAATATAGGTTTAATTGTTGTGGCAAAAATTTTGTGAGGAGCATGTTTTTTGAAAATACAGCATAACATTAGCAAACTATAAACATCATAAAAAGGGTTTAACCCCCTACGCTGTAATGGATACATAACGACAGAAGCACCAAGCCTATCTATTTTTTGTAACATGCTAGGCGTTGCCCCCTTCGGCACAACACACAAAACCTTATGCCCCCTTTTTTGCAAGCATTGGATAAGGCTTGACCAATATAGATTAACAGCAAATGCTTCATTGACAACTATAATCACTGTCATAACACATTCCTATACATCATCCTTAGTATGCCTTGTGTTCACGTTACAATGGTATCCCAAGGCTGTTTTTAAGACATTTTTTATCATACGTATCTGAGCACATACACATATTGACATGGCCAGTGCGCCACATCAATACCTTTACAATGCGCATAAGCAAGGATACAAGGAGTCTTTACGAAAATATGGCACATTTGTTTTCGCCAATCATTAACACATAAAACACATTTTACATAAACAATGCCCAGCAGAGTACGTAAAACTCGATTATACGAAACTGTACGTATATGTTTTTGTTTTAATCCTCAATGTTTTGCATAATACTTTATGCCAAAACGTCTATAACAATGCTAAAGGACCTTTTTATGACCCCCTATACAAAAAACCTACAAGAAATACAACAAAATCCTCGCACATGGCTCATTACCGGTGTTGCCGGATTTATTGGCTCTAACCTTTTAGAAACCCTTCTTTTACACAATCAAAAGGTTGTCGGCCTTGATAACTTTATGACCGGATACAAAAAAAATCTGCACATGGTTGAGGCAAGCGTAGGTGAGCAGCTGTGGAAAAACTTCACCTTTATAGAAGGAGATATTCGCAACATAGATGATTGTCATAAAGCTTGTAAGGGTGTTAATCATGTACTACATCAAGCTGCTTTAGGCTCTGTTCCCCGTTCTATTGAAGACCCTCTTATTACCAATAGCTGCAATATTGATGGTTTTTTATGCATGCTTGTGGCCGCTGAAAAAGCTCAAGTACAAAGTTTTGTGTATGCAGCATCTTCTTCAACCTATGGGGACTCGCCCACTTTGCCAAAACAAGAAGATGTTATTGGCGCCCCACTCTCTCCCTATGCTGTTACTAAGTATGTTAACGAACTTTATGCCGCTGTTTTTGCAAAAAGCTATGGCTTCACAACCATTGGCTTGCGCTATTTTAACGTTTTTGGAAAAAGACAAGATCCTCATGGTGCTTATGCCGCGGTAATTCCTCTTTGGTTTGCTGCACTGCTTAACGGTAAGGATGTATTCATCAATGGTGATGGTGAAACAAGTCGTGATTTTTGTTATATTGATAATGTCGTACAAATGAATATTTTAGCAGCTTTAGCCAATGAAAACGCTAGAGATTCTGTATATAATGTTGCTTATGGAGATCGCACGACCTTAAATGAGCTTTATGAGCTT
This sequence comes from uncultured Desulfovibrionaceae bacterium, assembly GCA_964371825.1. GTDB lineage: Bacteria > Desulfobacterota > Desulfovibrionia > Desulfovibrionales > Desulfovibrionaceae > CAYJAD01. The sequence goes on along the minus strand of CAYJOQ010000176.1, from coordinate 250 downwards.
ATTCAACAAGAAGTCTTACCGCACAGGCCAGAAGCTGCACAACAAAAACCTTGCTATAGAGATTTTCGCAAAGGCGATGTGCGCCATTCTTTGGCTGATATTAGTAAGGCACAACAAAATTTAGGCTATTGCCCAAGTTTTAACATTCGTGATGGCATGCGCCTTGCCGGCGCATGGTATGCAGAACATGTAAAGTAAGACTCCTGCACAATTCATTGTGTGGAGTTTTTTGGAGCACTGGCGCTAGCCA
>CAYJOQ010000175.1:0-5534 GCA_964371825.1 uncultured Desulfovibrionaceae bacterium | reverse complement strand
TGCGTATGCTGTACCGCCATGAAGAAATCACCAAAGAACGGTTTGAGCGATTCCGTAAAAGATATTCCCCCTATGGAACTGTGGCCAGCGTGTATCTCTGGGCTATTGCAGGAGGAGCGATACCGGAGCTGAGCGATCCTAAAAACAAAAAGCGAACTGCAAGGCGAACAAGCGTAAATATTGATTATTTTTAAATAGCAATCCCAATTAAATCAACATACAACATATAGCGAATATTGCTTTTAATTATAATTTTTTTCCACAAGCAACATACCAACATGTATATGGAAAAAATTGTCATCCATAAAAAACCTGGTAAAGTCATGTCCATATTTTCCTCACAAGCGTGGCAATATGTTTTCACCGAGTAAAGCACTATGGGATGAACAAATTTCTAGCAATTTGAGTTTACAAAATCAAGTAATTGAAAAAATATACAGGACAGATTTCTTACTTTGTGTGAATAAGCTATTAAATTAAATCAACTAACAATGCAACCACGATGAACTTTTACGCCCATACAAACGTAGCTAATCAGAAAAGCGCAGGTGAAACTTTGCCGTCACTAACAAGTGAACAGCTAGTGAACAAAACGCACAAAAAAAGGGACTAGGTTTTCACCTAATCCCTTGAATTTACTTGGTACCGGGAGCGAGACTTGAACTCGCAAGGGGTTGCCCCCGGCGGATTTTGAGTCCGCTGCGTCTACCAATTCCACCATCCCGGCTAATGGCGAAAAGAAATCTGCCACACCTCATATAAAAGGTCAAGCTTTTTTTACGTATATATGTTTTTTAGCTAATGTGCCAATGCATATCGCCAAGTTTTGATGACTTTATAAAATAATATTATGTTAATAAAACATATAATTAACATAACAATTTTTAATCACCCCCTAGAAAGACTTTTCAAAACCTTTCTTTTTTGATAATTTTTAGTAGATTTAGTGGTAAAAAGCCTTTGCAACTTTTTTCATAAAGGAAGGTTCTCTTGCAAAAACGGTATTTTCTTATCTCTGCGTGTGCAGCTATATTAGCTATTGTGGCCCTTGTTGGATATGTTCTCCCTGAGCCTAGCCCTAAAATTCCAGAACGCATTCTCTTTGACAATGCTGGTGGCAAGGTTGTTTTTACACACCAAAAGCATTTACAAGATGACAACATTCCTTGCGCTACCTGTCACCATGAGATGATAACTTCAACAGAAACAGTTGAAAGCTGTGGAAGCTGTCATGGCGTTGCATTTGATACAAACTTTCGCACAACCCATGCACAGCAATACAAAAGCACAGACTCATGCGCTACTTGTCACCATATGGAATTTGCCCCCAAGGTAGACTGGACTCACACAGCTCATGCTGAAGAATACGGCCTTGACTGTACCTCGTGTCACCATGAAGATACGAGCATTGAGCCAGAACCACAAAACTGTGCCAACTGTCACCAAGAAACGGGTGATGAAACCATGCCTTCTTTGCGTGATGCCGTGCACCTTAAGTGCCAAAGCTGCCATGAAGAAATGTTTGAAGCTAAGGTCACTGGCTGCGCCTCTTGCCACACTACCATTGACATGAAAAAGCAACTTAAGGAAAAAGGCCCCGAAGCCTTTAAGGTAAGTCCTAAGTACGCCAATTGCGCTGTTTGCCACGTTGATCAAAAAACAACTGAGCTAATACCAGACCGCATGAATGCATTCCATGGTCAATGCATGTCTTGCCACCAAAGCGTTGGTAAGGGACCATACACGCAAGAACAATGCGCACAATGCCATAATTAGAGGTAAACGTATGAAACAAAATTTTCAAATGCTCAATGACCCACGTTTCCATCTTGTTTATGGAAATACGCAGCGCTTTAGTGAAGGTCCCATGCCCTCTAAGGTTCGCCTTAATAGAGAACACTTTGAACTTGCAAATGGGGTTAAAAAGAAGGCCAAGGTGCACCCTTACATGTTGCTTGCTGAGCACCCATCCATAGAAAAAGGCGATCTTTTTTCCCCTGTACATGGTGAAATTACAGAGATAAGTGAACGTAGTATATTTATAAAATGCACAGAACCTGCCGAAGATGCACCTGAAGTTTCAAAAATTGACTTACTTGCATCAGATCTTGAGGGTGATGCGCTGATTCTTGCCATAAAAAAACTTGGCGTGAATACTCGTTCATTGGCACAAAAATGCTCTACACTCATTATTAATGGATTAAACCCTGACCCTGGTGTTACTTGGGCTGAGCCCATTTTAACAAGCCACACAAGACACCTTAAGGCCGGCATTGAATTACACAGACGCATAAGCCGCGCAGACAAGGTTTTGCTAGCTGTTCCCCACGGTACACAGCTTTCTTACGAAGGTGTTGATGTTGTACATGTTCCTGCAAATTATCCCAATTCTGTAGCAGAGCTTGTGATAAAAAATGTTACCGGCAAGGAAAATCCAGAGGGCGTTGCTTGTGTAAGCCTGCATAATATTTGGAGCCTTGGTCATGTAGCCCGAACAGGCCTTCCCCTTACAGAAACAGTTATTACCATTGGTAGCTATACGCATTGGAAAAACTATATAGTTAAGGACGGTTCTACCGTTGGCGAACTGTTAGATTTTGCTGAAGTTATCATTAATGAGGGCGATACTGTGCTTCGTGGTGGCCCTTTGCGTGGTGAAAGCCTTGATGACCTTGACCGTAGTATTACTAAAGGAACTCATGGTGTTTTTGTGGTAGAGGCAGGCACAGTGCCCCCCATGATAGGACACAGCCCCTGCATTAGCTGCGGAGCTTGTGTGCTTATTTGCCCTGCGCGTATTGCTCCAAGCACCCTCAGCCGAAATGCAGAATTTGCCCTACACGAACGCTGTAGAAAAGAAAATATTTTCTCTTGCTTAGAATGTGGTCTTTGTGGATATGTATGCATAGCACGCAGACCAGTTCTGCAATACATTCGTCTTGCTAAACATAAAATCTTAGAAGATGACGCACGTAAGGCTCTCATGGCCCAGCAAGAACTTGACGAATTACAACTTGCCAAAACCGAGTAAGGGAGGAAAATATGGCACATCCAACTTCTCAAGCATCATTGCTGCTCGCCGTTAGTGCTCCTCCTTTTTGGCATTGCGGACGTACAGTACATAAACAAAATTATAATATGCTCATTGCTCTTCTTCCGGCTGTATTTATGAGCATTTACCATTGGGGTTTACCTTCAGCGCGTGTTATGGCTCTTGCCATGCTTACAGGCATTGTTATAGAAGCTATTTGTCAGCATATAATGCATCGAGACATAACTGTAGACGATTTTTCAGGCGCCATAGCATGTCTGCTTTTTGCTTTTTTATTACCTGCAGCTGCACCTTGGTGGATTGTGGTGATAGGCTCAGCTTTGTGCATAACGCTTGGCAAAATGGCCTTTGGAGGCCTTGGGGCAAATCCTGTTAATACCACTCTTGTGGGCTGGGCGCTTATGTATGTTTCATGGCCCCTCTACATGGACCCCAACGCCATGCAACTCAATACAAGTTTTGTAGATCCTCTTATTCAGCTTAAATATTTTAGCGCAGAAGTAGCAGCGCAAACACCTCTTATAGATTTGCTTCTTGGTAAGCAAATTGGAGGTCTTGGCGCAGCTCAAGCTTTAGGGTTATTTATTGGAGGTTCCTACCTTGCAGCGCGCGGCATCATTCGCTGGGAAATTTCTTTAAGTTTTTTCATTGGCGTACTTGGTACTGCGGCTGTTTTCCACACCATAGACCCCATAACCTATGCATCTCCACTATTTCACATACTTACAGGATCAACCTTACTTGGCGGATTTTTTCTTGCCACTGAAAGTGCCTCCTCACCTGACAGACAGTTGCCCATGATGATTTATGGATTTGTAGGCGGCATCATGGTCATTATTATTCGCGTATACGGCATCTATCCAGACGGTGTTCCCTTTGCAATCTTAGTCATAAACTTACTCACACCCTTACTGGACTCCATTCGTCCAAAGCCCTTTGGAGGTAAGTAATGCGTGATATAATGAAAATGTTGGTAGTCCTTTCAGGCATATGTGCCATTTCTGGCTTTGCCCTATCCTACCTTAAAATGATTACGGCCATCCCCATTGAAGAACAAGTGCTCACCTACGTACAAGCACCTGCCCTTGCGCGTGTTTTTACAAATGTGGATAACTCCCCTGTGACTGATCGCAAAAAATTTACCCTCAAAGACGGTCGTAGCATCATGGTCTTTCCTGCGCACAAAAGCGGTAAACTTATAGGCGTAGCCCTTGAGAATTCCGGCCAAGGCTTTGGCGGCGACATTAATGTAATGGTGGGTTTTAACACAAGTAATGACACCCTTGTAGGTATTGGTGTTACCACCATGAAGGAAACACCAGGTATTGGCGATGTTATCTTACAGCCTCGATTTACCGATCAATTTACTGGTAAGGACATGAATGTTGCAATGAAAAGCCAAGGTGGCTCCATAGATGCCATTTCCGGCGCAACAGTTTCATCAAATGGTACTGTGGCTGCTGTAGCAAATGCCGCCAAGGATTATGCTGAACTAAAAGAACAAATTCTTAAAACTTGGCCATAAGGGGTATGCTATGAGTCAATTAGTTAAAGAGTTTACCAAGGGACTTTGGAATGAGCTTCCCCCTTTTCGTTTATTGTTGGGCCTTTGCCCCGTGCTTGCCGTAACCAAATCTGCGGAAAACGGTCTTGGCATGGGAGCAGCTGTTATATTTGTGCTTGTGCTCTCTAACCTTATTATTTCACTTATACGTCATATTATTCCTAAAAAAGTGCGTATTGCTTGTTTTATCGCCATTTCTGCCTCTCTTGTAGTATCAGTAGAATTGCTTATGCAAGCCTATGCCTACCCGCTGTATCAACAATTGGGAATTTTTGTGCCACTGATTGTTGTAAACTGCCTTATTCTTGGACGCGCAGAAGCATTTGCCGCCAAAAATAGCGTGCCCCTCTCCATCGCCGACGGCCTTGGCATGGGTCTTGGGTTTACCCTTTCCCTAACCTTTCTTGGCGGTTTGCGCGAAGTCTTAGGTGTGGGAACCTTATTTGGCAAATACGTTATGTGGGAAAGCTTTAAACCCTTTACCGTTATGATTGAAGCTCCAGGAGCTTTTATTTGCCTTGGTATTATTCTTTGCGCCATGAATGCCCTAAACCACTGGCAAGCACGACGCAAAGGCCTTGAGCCTGCTGCAAACCCTACAGCCGGTTGTGCTTCTTGCCGTGCATGCGCCCTAGGCAAATAAGGAGTAATACATGGATATTTTTCAACTTTTCATATCAGCTATCTTTGTAAACAATATTGTTTTGGCCCAATATCTTGGTAACTGTCCTTATCTTGGATGCTCTAAAGAAAATGGTGTAGCCATTGGTATGGGCGGTGCAGTTATTTTCGTAACTATTATGGCTACAGCCTGCACCTTTGCCATACAAAAATATGTGCTTATGCCATTTGAGTTAGGATACCTACAAACAATTGTATTTATTCTTGTTATTGCATCACTTGTACAATTTGTTGAAA
>CAYJOQ010000174.1:0-5557 GCA_964371825.1 uncultured Desulfovibrionaceae bacterium | reverse complement strand
AAAACAAAGCCAGCCGAAATTTATTTTCGGCGCCAGCGACTTTTGCGATAGCTTGCGTCGCACAGGACGTGCGATCAAGCATTCTATGCGAGAAAGACTATGTTTTTTGCGTAAAGAGTGTACTCTTATGGTACTCGGTAGCAGCAAAAAGCATTGCCTGACCATGAAGATTACCTTTTTTAATAGCCTGTATGCCCAAATCCACCACCACCGCGCACACTCTCCCCCAAGCTTTCGCAAATGTCTAACTCCATACGCACCACAGGCTGGAATACTATCTGCGCAATGCGTTGACCTTTGTGAATGCTGCGCATTTGTGAGCTTGTATTTACTATCATAACCATAATTTCGCCACGATAATCGTTGTCTATAACACCCACACCTTGTGCCACTACAAGTCCATCCTTGGCACCAAGTCCACTGCGAGAATACACAAAACCGGCCACATGCTCTTGAAGAGGTTCAATGGCAATGCCTGTGGGTATGAGTACTCTGTCTTGGGGTGCAAGGTCTTGTTGCTCTTGGCATATGCATGCACGCAAATCCATACCCGCTGCATGAGGTGTGGCATAATTTGGGCCATACACATGCGCATTTTGTTCGGATGAGTGTATCTCGGTCAAAAGATACAAAGCCTTAGCTTCAGGGCGCATATATTTGATGCGCAAAGAACACGTATATATATTTTGCATGTTTCTCATATACGACAAAGCAACGTTTCTCGCAAGGAATCACTGAATGTAAAGGTTTTACGACTAAAACATCTTCAAAAAAGGGTCATTTTCTGATAGTGGACTTTTACGAAACCTTGATATATATTACACGCCACAAAATAGAGAGCCCTGCACTAATATTGTTAGTGCTATTTTTGTACTTTTGTAAAAAATTTTCAATTTCTTAAAATTTGCCTATACAGGACAAAAGCCACAAAATTCAATAGTTAACAGCGTAAATAACGTAGCTTACCCTTGATTTTGGGCCGCCATGCTTAGCATCAGTGCTCCAAAGTCCTCCGTACAATAAAGTGCAGGAATCTTAAATATTATATAATAGGTACCCTATGCCCAAATTAGAACACATTCGTAATTTTTCTATTATTGCCCACATTGACCATGGTAAGTCCACCTTGGCTGACCGTATTCTTGAGGTAACGGGCGTTGTCTCCGAGAGGGATAAACGCGACCAATATCTTGATAAAATGGAGCTTGAACGTGAACGTGGCATTACCATTAAAGCACAAACGGTGCGCATTCCTTTTACGTCAAAAACGGGCAAAGAATATATTTTAAATCTCATTGACACTCCTGGGCACGTGGACTTTAACTATGAAGTTTCGCGCTCCTTAGCTGCATGTGATGGTGCCTTATTGGTGGTTGATGCAACTCAAGGCGTTGAAGCACAAACCCTTGCCAATGTGTATCTCGCCCTTGATCATGACCATGAAATCATACCTGTACTAAATAAAATTGACTTACCAAGCGCTGATGTAGACAGAGTTAAAGAAGAAATTGAAGAAGCCATTGGCCTTGATTGTACCGATGCTTTACCTGTTTCTGCCAAAACCGGTGAAGGAGTTGCAGAGGTTTTGGAAAGCCTTGTACAGCGTTTGCCTGCACCAGAAGGTGATGTTGCTGCACCCTTAAAAGCCTTAATTTTTGACTCATGGTACGACAGTTATCAAGGGGTTGTGGTTCTTTTTCGTATTGTGGACGGCACTTTACGAAAAAATGACCGTATTCGCCTTATGGCAACAGACAAAGAATATGAGGTATTACGTCTTGGGGTATTTTCACCTGAAGCCACAGACATGCCCACCCTTTCAGCCGGAGAGGTAGGTTTTTTATGCGGTAGCATTAAAGAACTTGGTGATGCCAAGGTAGGCGATACCATTACTTTGTGCAACAATCCTGCAAGCGAAGCTGTGCCCGGTTTTAAAGAAGTACAACCCATGGTATATTGTGGTTTATATCCTTCTGATTCAGATGACTATGAAAGCCTTAAAACAGCCCTTGAAAAATTACAGCTTAACGATGCAGCCTTTTCTTATGAACCAGAAACATCTCAAGCTCTTGGCTTTGGCTTTCGTTGTGGATTTTTAGGCCTTTTGCATATGGAAATCATTCAAGAACGCATTGAGCGTGAATTTGAGGTTAACCTTATTGCAACGGCTCCTTCGGTAATTTACAAGGTGGAAACAGCTGATGGAACAACGCTTGATATTGATAATCCGTCTAAACTGCCTGACGCATCTAAAATAACCAACCTATATGAACCACTTGTAAAAATGGACATTCACGTACCCAATGACTATGTTGGTAACGTTTTTAAATTATGCGAAGAAAAACGCGGTGTGCAAAAAAACTTGCATTATTTGGCAGCCAATCGCGTGGTAATCACCTACGAGCTTCCCTTTGCAGAAATTGTTTTTGATTTTTTTGATCGTCTAAAATCCACCACCAAGGGCTATGCCTCTATGGATTATGAGTTTTTAGACTATCAATCATCTAACTTGGTGCGCCTTGATATTTTACTCAATGGGGAACCCGTAGACGCGTTAGCTGTTATTGTGCATAAGGACAAAGCCTACCATTATGGGCGAGCCCTTGCGCTTAAACTTAAGCGCACCATTCCGCGTCAACTCTTTGAAGTGGCCATTCAAGCAGCTATTGGACAAAAAGTTATTGCTCGAGAAACGGTTTCAGCTTTCAGAAAAAATGTTACCGCCAAATGTTATGGTGGTGATATTACACGTAAACGTAAGCTGCTAGAAAAACAAAAAGAAGGCAAAAAACGCATGAAACGCATGGGCAATGTGGAGCTACCACAAGAGGCCTTTTTGGCAGCCCTTAAAGTTGGCGACGATTAAAAAATCTACCAGAAGCAATGCGGACAAACATTCATTAGTCGACACCGAAAAACACACTCATTTGTCGAAACAGTATTTTTTTATAACTCAAATGCAATAAAAAAATCACCGGAAACAAGGGCATAAAATGCACTTTTCTGGTGATTTTTGTCATACAGCATAACTGCTTTCACGTGACGACTCACAACATTTTCTACACAATACTACACCGTTTACAATTTTTCTTGCCTTAGCAACATCATGACCTCGCTTTATATGCTCAAACATCTTCTGCTCAAAGTATTTACTCTTTGCTAAAGATACCTTAGGATAATTACTCGAAAAAAGTTTTATCTGTATTTGGCACAGTAAGCTCATCTTATGTGACCAGATACAAGGAGTTTACATGTCAGGCGCTAAGAATGAGGGTAAGAATTACATAGTACCCAAGAATAAAGAATTTTCTCTCTCCGCTGGAATTGATTTTTTTGCTCAAGATGCACGTCATACTACACCGTGCACACAAACGCGCACAGGTGCTGCATGTTGTAAGTCCATGCTTACAAGACCTTGGATATCACAAACCATCACAAAAGACCCAAAGTTTGTACGCAGCTATGCCACCATTAAAGCCATGGGAAAAAATCTCAATTGGAGAAAAACGCCTTGTACTCTACGGCGACACTTTACTCCCTACAAGCCCTTTGCCTCTTGTGAAAATTGTGTAACCTCCTGCAAAGTAAGTACATACCTTGGGGCAGATACCTCATTAGAAAATACCCTTTTGCGCTGCATAAATACTCTAACTGAAGACCATAAGGTTCATGAAGTAATTGATAATTTATTAGCTCTTATTGGTGAGTATTATAATGCAGACAGAACTCATCTATTTGAACTTAACGATGTTACGGGTATGATTTCAAACCCGCATGAATGGGTAGCTAAGCCCCATAGCGACACAGTAAATGCATGCTACTTCATGAGCAAAGAAGAGTTAACAGCATTTTCAGAAGCTTTTGCAACTAATGGATATTATGTAATTAAAGACATCAACACAGATCTTGCCCCTGACTCCTCGCTTTTTCAGATTTTATCTGAGCGCAAGGTACATTCTCTTATGCTGGTGCCTATTTTTTCACAAAATAAAATTACATCCTTCATCGGTGTAGATAATCCACAAAAAGCTAAGGATAGTGTGGCATTATTGCATTCTATTGGCATATTTATTCAAGATAATTTAAAAAAATTACGCCTCTTTAAAGAACTTGAATCCTTAAACTATACCGATACAACCACAGGCCTTGCCAATAGAAATAAATATAGGCAGCGCCTTGAAGCACTAGATATTGAGCCTTTGCAAAGTTTTGGTGTTATGCGCATAGACGTAAATGGTTTAAAAAACATTAACGCCCTATACGGAGAAGAATACGGAAACTATGTACTTTTGCAAACAGCCAAGGCCTTAGATAAATATATTCCGCAAGACGTTTTTCGTATTGGCAATGGTGAATTTATAGCTCTTTTTCCTAATATTTCGCAACAAAATTTTGAAACTGCCCTAGCGCATATTCGTGAACACGAAGCCCATATTGATGAATACTCCTTCGCCATAGGAGGCATTTGGCAAAATAGCACCATTAATATTGCCAAGGCCATTACCGATGCTGGTGAAATAATGTATGCCGAAAAGCAAAAATATTATACCAGCCTTCCGGTTGATCATGTGCAAGTACGCTTAAATCCAGCTGAAATTGTTTTACAAGAAATTCGCGAAGGACTTTTCTTTGTGTATTTACAGCCAAAAGTGCGTCTTGAAAATGGACATATTATAGGAGCAGAAGCACTCATTAGAAAAAAACAAAAAAACGGCAAGATGATTTCTCCTGACCAATTTGTACCGGTGTATGAACATGACGGTACCATTTGGCACGTTGATTTTTTCGTTTTGGAAGAAGTCTGTAAAGTGCTACAAACCCTTATCAAACAAAACTGTGCTGTGCCCATTGCCGTTAATTTTTCGCGGTCTACCTTTGTGGCCTATGACCTTGTGGATGAAATTAAAAAAGTATGCGCCAAATATGCTATTCCTCATGCACTCATTAAAATTGAAATCACGGAAAGCATAGATAAAATGGATATAAAGTTCTTTGAGAATACTTTGCGCACAATTTCCGCGGCAGGCTTTGCCCTTTCCCTAGACGATTTTGGTGCCAAGCACTCAAACCTTGCCATGCTTACCATACCATATTTTACGGAAGTCAAAATAGATAAAATACTGCTTGATAATATGGATTTATCTACAAAAAACCACACCATCGTAAAATATCTTATTAATATGATAAAAGAGTTTAAAACTTCATCCTGCATTGTAGAGGGCATTGAAACAGAAAAGCAAAGGCAAGAGCTGCTCAGCCTTGGTTGTGAATTTGGACAAGGATATTATTTTTATAAACCTTTAAGCATCGAGAATTTTTTGCAAGAATTTGGCATACACGTGTAAAGACTCCTGCACAATTCATTGTGCGGAGTCTTATGGAGCGTTGACAGCAGTCAATGCTACCGATAAATCAAGAGTAGGCGCAATTTACTTGCACCGTTAAGCGATTGATTTTCGTGCCTTTTAGTCCTGCACTGTAAATTTTTTGTTTTGAACACTTTTTTACAATTTTCACAAAATTATACTGAAAAAGTAATTGTGCAGGACTCTTGTGT
>CAYJOQ010000173.1:0-5560 GCA_964371825.1 uncultured Desulfovibrionaceae bacterium | reverse complement strand
CTGAACAACACATTTTCATGTGATGTTCAGAAAGGCACGTTGCCTCCAAATGCCGCTTTGCGGCCGCCAGAAGCAAGTTCTGGCTCATTTTACGGCACGCAAAATTTTTCTTACAGAAAAATTTTGTTAGTCAACACGTGAAAAACAGGTGCAATAGTGTCGATAAATTGCCAAAAAGTCGCATTACATGCTTTGTTTTCGGCAATTTTTCTGTGACCTCTTAAGGTGTGAATGCTTGTAGTTACAATAATCTGTATAGTTTTTCAGCATCGACTAATTATTTTCTGCCACCAAGGAGTCATGAGCATCAAGGTCATAAAAACCGTGCACACTAAAGGGTAAATCATAATCCGGCACAGCATCAAAACGAATAAAGCCCATGGTTTTGCCTTCTGGTATAGCAGAGAAAGGTACCATTCCTAAGGGGATGGGAATTTCAAGTGGGCTTACTACCACTTCTGAAATTTGTTCTTCATAACGTTTTTCTAAGTAGGCGAGCAAGATGTTACCTTCATCGGCGGTGAAGGCCTCAAGGGCGCTGAGCAATGCATTATCAACGCTTGCCCCCTCAGGTGTGTTGATGTCTTTTTTACCTACGATATCTAGTTCTCGCAAAGCCTCCATCTCTTCTTGATTATTATTTAATCGAAAAAGATACGCAATAACGTCACGCCGACCCTTGAAGCTTTTAAGAGTCACTTGTATAAGGTAGATGCGATCAAGGTCAATGTCAGGTGGCGCGGCAATTATCTTGTGTTCCATGAAATACTCCTGAAAAAATAAGGGTGAAACTATGTCTCAAACGCAATTATTTATGCTTAAAACCGAATATACTCCCATGGGCGATCAGCCTCAAGCCATCGAACAGATTGTAGACAATATTGCCGATGGGGTAAAGGAACAAATATTACTTGGCGTAACAGGCTCTGGTAAAACATTTACCATGGCTAATGTTATTGCACGTTGTGCGCGCCCTGCCCTTGTGCTTGCTCCCAACAAAACGCTTGCTGCGCAACTGTACAATGAATTTAAAGCACTCTTTCCCGATAATGCTGTTGAATATTTTGTTTCTTACTATGACTATTATCAACCAGAGGCCTATGTGCCTTCTTCTGATACGTATATAGAAAAAGATTCATCCATAAATGATAATATTGATAAATTACGACACGCGGCAACCCATGCATTGCTTACGCGCAAGGATGTTATTATCGTTGCATCGGTCTCTTGCATATATGGATTAGGTTCGCCAGAATATTATTCACAAATGGTTATACCGGTAAGCATTGGTGAGCATATATCTATAGATGCACTTATGACACGCCTTGTGGAAGTTCAGTATGAACGTAATGATTATGATTTTCACCGCGGAACTTTTAGGGTACGGGGAGATGTTCTTGAAATTATTCCTGCATATCACCATGAAATGGCATTACGTATAGAATTTTATGGCGATGAAATTGAAGGTATGAACGAAATTGACCCCATTACCGGTAATATTTTAGCAAAAGTTGATAAGACGGTTATTTATCCTGCTAGCCATTATGTTTCAGCTCAAGATAATCTTAAGCGTGCCATGCATGATATTCGCGAAGAGCTTTTATATCGCTTACAAGAATTTAAAGGGCAAAAGAAGTTGGTAGAGGCTCAGCGCCTTGAACAACGCACGCAGCTTGATTTGGAAATGTTGGAAGAGCTAGGTTATTGCAATGGGGTTGAAAACTACACAAGGCATCTTGATGGTAGAAAAGAAGGTGAACCACCCCATTGTTTGCTTAACTATTTTCCCAAAGATTTTTTACTTTTTGTTGATGAGTCGCATATATCCATACCTCAAGTGGGCGCCATGTATAAAGGAGATCGCTCACGCAAGCAAACGCTAGTGGATTTTGGTTTTCGATTGCCTTCAGCACTAGATAATAGGCCTTTACAGTTTGCAGAGTTTCAAGCTTGTATTGGGCAAACGGTGTATGTGTCGGCAACTCCTGGACGTTTTGAAATTCATGAATCGCAAGGTATTGTTGCAGAGCAAATTATTCGCCCAACAGGCCTTTTGGATCCGCTTGTTGAAGTGCGAAAAACACAAGGGCAGATGGAAGACTTACTTGCTGAATGCAAGGATCGCGCTGCGAAGGATGAACGTGTTCTTGTGACAACGCTTACTAAGCGTATGGCAGAAGATTTAACAGAGTTTTGCTCTTCAATGGGAGTGCGTACACGATATTTACACTCTGATATAGACACATTAGAACGCATGCAAATTTTACAAGCCTTACGTGCAGGTGAATTTGATGTGCTTGTGGGCATAAATCTTTTGCGAGAGGGGCTTGACCTACCAGAGGTGTCCTTGGTCGCCATACTTGATGCTGATAAGGAAGGTTTTTTGCGATCTGAAGGTTCACTCATACAAACATTTGGAAGAGCTGCCCGCAATGCGCATGGCAGGGTGTTGTTGTATGCAGATAGAATAACACGATCTATGCAGGCTGCTATGGAAGAAACAAAGCGTAGACGATGCCTACAAGAAGAATGGAATAGCGAGCATGGTATTGTTCCGCGAACCATTCGTAAAAGTATGGATACGCATTTTGCCACTCTGTACGCTGACGATGCCAGCGGGGTGCGGGGTAGGGGCAAAGGCAAGATAAAGGATGCACGTGATGCGTACGATAGTGCATCTGCTGTGCTAAGTAGTGAAGAAATTGGCAAGCGCATTCAAATGTATGAAAAAGAAATGCGCACTGCTGCTAGAGATCTTGAATTTGAAAGGGCTGCTACCTTGCGAGATACCATAAAAGCCTTACGTGAAAGGCTGTTGCTTGTTGAATAATTTTTTTTCAAAATGGTATTGTGCATACAGGTGCTAGTGTTTTGTGCAAATTCTCTCTTGTTGTTGTACGCTGTTGTATGTGTACTAAGAATGATTCCTTTAAAGAGAGGATTTTTTGCTGCTTTCTAGGATAAATATTAGGAAAATACTAGGAAAAAGCTAAGAAAATGGCGATAAATAGGATAAAAAAAATATTTTTTTCAAGTTTCTTTTTTCACATATGCGGGTGATTTATACATTCTGTGTCATAATTTATGAGTTCTGCACAAGCGTTTATCAAGAGTGCTTTACCATCGCATTGTGCAAAAAACGCATGAAGATAAAACTTTAATTAAAAGAAAAAACATACGAAAAATCAGTGCTTAATAAAGAAATAAAATTTTGTTTGTGCTGATTTTTCAGTCGCAATGACTATATTGATGCTCCATGAAACCTTTGTGCAATGAATAGTGCAAAGGTCTTAATTTTTTACACTAAATTTTTTAAATCATGCTTTTGAGTAATAGTGCCATTGTCACAAGATAAATAAAGGTAAATGTGCTCATATTTCCTTATGCGTCTTTTGAGTAAAGTTTCACATAGGTGTGGTGTGCTACTTTGACAAGTAATGATGAAATGCTTATAGGGTAGAGTAGATATGAAGGGCTAAGGTGTGAAACATCAATAGATGAGGCACTAGTATTGTGTATGAACGTTGTTGATATGTGTGCCATAATGATGATTGTAACACCATGAATTAGAGCTTTTTAGCATTGAGCTTTGTGATTTTTTCTTGCTTTTAAGATTGCTACACAAGGTTTAAGTACACGTTTGGAGGTTTTTTAATGTCGAATGTAGCAGCTGACAAGCAAGGTGCTGTCGCGGGGGTTATGAAGGCGCTTCCTGGAGTGGCTTTTTTTGTATGCGTTGCTGTGGTCGCATGGTATATTACCCCTATTATCACATCATTACATCCAGTCATTAAGACCATGAACTTAAGCAATTTTATTGTGGCTATTGTTCTTGGCATGTTTATTCTTAATGTGTTTGGTGTTCCGGAAATTTGTAAGCCTGGTTTACAGTTTTCTACCATATTGACCAAGACTGGCATTGTTGTGATGGGCTGTAAATATTCTTTTGCAGGGCTTGTGAAAACAGGTTCTGAGGCATTGATCATCATTGCAGTATTTCTTTTTGCCTCGGCCCTTTTGCTAATGTGGATTGGCAAAAAGCTCAATATGTCTCCATCGCTGAGCGCCTGTTTAGCTGCAGGGCTTTCTGTGTGCGGTGTTTCTGCGTGTGTTGCTATTGCCCCTGCTGTACGCGCTAAAAATGAAGACATGGCATATACCATCGCTGTTGTGCTTATGTTTGGCTTACTTGCGCTCTTTGTGTTCCCTTTTATTGGGCAATGGCTTGAACTTTCAGCCAATCAGTTTGGTGCCTTTGTTGGTGTTGGTGTTATTAACTCTGCGCAAGTGTTGGCAGCAGGTTTTGCGTACAGCCAAGATGCTGGTGTCGTGGCAGGTATTTATAATATCGGGCGAGTAATTTTCTTACCATTCATAGTGCTTACCCTTGCTATCATGGTAGCAAGCCAAGATGCTGAAGTTCAAGCGTCTATGGATAAGACCAATAAAGCTAAGGTGATTATTGATAAGTTCCCCGTTTTTGTTGTGGGCTTTTTAGCTATTGTATGCATCAATACCTTTGGTTTTTTATCACCCCCACAAGTTAAAATGGCAAGCACCTTTATGGATTGGTGTTTCTTGCTTGGTTTTTCTAGCATTGGTTTGACCACACGCCTTGCAGATATTAAGGCAGCAGGTCTTTCGGGTGCTGCAATGGGTTTTGTGGTGGCGGGCCTTAAAGCTGTTTTGGCTCTTTGGGTTGTCATTTACTTTTTACAGTAATTTTAAACAAAAGGAGTTCTTTCATGTGGAACAAAATTTCCAAGAGCAGACGTCAAGATTTGGTTGTTATTTTCTGTGGACTGTGCTTGGTACTGCTCGCAAAGGTAGTTGCTTAATTATATTTGGAGTAAAGCAATTTCCTTTGATGGAAATTACGGCTCTGGTTGATTTTATGCAAGAGCATAAAGCAAATTGTAAAGCATATTACCATGTGGAAAAAAGTTTAGCCCATTATGGTAAGGTAGATTCTTTAGCACCTGCAGGAGCCATGCAAGACTTTGTAGACTATGTGCAGGAACAAGAGCGAGAAGAGGCTGATAACTTTTTTCAGTACTTGCATAAAGCCCTAGGTGAAGCGCAAGCTGATGTACAGGTTATATACAGCGAGCAGGAAAAAGAACATATTGTGCAAGAGGCAAAAGACCTTTTTAGCAAAATTTTTGTGCTTAGCCCGCAGCATCGCCCGTAAAGGAATTTGCATTAACCGAATGCCCCTACGCAAAAATGTGTAGGGGCATTCGACATATATATGCTCTTGGATTATGCGAGAGTAAAATTACACTGTGCTATTCAAGTATCGCTTCTTGCCCATCAGAATGCAAATTCTACTAATAAAATTTTTCTTACAGAAAAATTTACGTGGCGTAAAATATTCTAGATGACCTTGAGCTACGAGCGCAGTAACGAAATAAATGTACTTCGATGCGAAGCAAGAGTCCTGCACAAGTAAATTTTCAAACTTAAGGAAATTTATTGCAAAAGCACAAAAATAAAATTGGAAAATAATTATGCAGGACTCTCGTATAAGAAAAACCACCAGCTAGGCTGGTGGATTCTT
>CAYJOQ010000172.1:1751-5632 GCA_964371825.1 uncultured Desulfovibrionaceae bacterium | reverse complement strand
ATTTATTGCAAAAGCACAAAAATAAAATTGGAAAATAATTATGCAGGACTCTCACATTATGTGTTGTGAGCCATGTATGACGCTGTTTTTTTAGTGGCTACAATTGTGGCTATTTTATTTTGCTAGTTTGTGTGTATGCTTGAGCGCTAGCTTTCCAAATAAGTATTTTGTTGCGTATAACATTAAGTTTTTTAATTTTTAGTCGATAATAGTGATTAATAAACAAAAACAGGGAGTTTATGTATGAATTTGCAGCAAAGAGTTCTGTTGCCCATAGTGTTAATGTTGGTGCTTGCCATGAGTGCTTTAAGCTATTTAACCTATAATTCAACGTCAAAGTCGCTAACGGAAGCCTCTACTAATACTATGGAGGCTACAACTACTGCTTTGCAGCGTATGCTTGACTACACCATTACTTCCACTGAAGCATTTATTGAAGTTACAGCCAGTGGTAAGGTTGTTACTGACTTTACAGCACAAGGTCATTATACAGATGCGGAAGTAAAAGCAATGAATGCGTGGTTACAAAAACGCACTAGTGCGCTACAGTTGCTCAATGGCTATAATTTGATGAACTCTAAAGGTATAGTCATTGCTTCTTCTAATCCTAGTGCTGTGGGAACAGATTTGGCTTTTCGTGATTATTTCCAAGCAGCTGTTCGTGGCGATGTAGCAAAAACAATGCCGCGTATGTCTACAATTACGGGTGAAGTGTTGTTAGCCGTGGTTCTTCCCGTAAAGACTTCAGATGGAAAGATTGTGGGCGTTCTTAGCGGAGATGTTAGTTTTGCAAAAGTCTATGATGTTGTATTTAAGGGTATTACCATTGCTTCTGAAGGGTATGCTTTCGCCATTGATGATAAGGGACGCATTGTTATTGATGCCAATAAAGAGTTTTTATTGAAGGATGACTTGCCTGTTACAGAAGAAATGAAGAAAATGGCTGCAAAAGCTGATGGTGTATCAGAGTACGTTAATATTTTCGGAAACCCTGTTATTGCATACCACGGTAAGGTGGGTGATACAGGCCTGACCATTATTGCTAGAGCAGAAAAAAATGATATATTTTCAAGCCTTGGTGAGTTAAGTAATCTTTCTATTATTGCTACTATAGTTGCAGTGCTTTTAAGTGCTGTTATTTCCTTCTTGATAGTTCGACCTGTAGTTAGTGCCATTTCTCGTGGCTCGCAATTTGCCACAGATATTGCACAAGGAAATTTAAGCGGTACACTTGATATTCAGCGCAGTGATGAAATTGGAAACCTTGCCAATGCTCTACGATCTATTCCTGAATCTTTGAATCAGGTTATTGATGAGTATGCTCGCGTAAAGAATGATTTACAATGTGGTCAATTGAATATTCAAGCTGATGAAAGTAAGGTTCAAGGAGCCTATGCAAGGCTTATTGAAGGTACAAATTTTACCTTAAGGCAATACCAAATTGTGATTAATGCCTTAACAGCGCCCGTGGTTGTTTTAGATAAAAATTTACGTATTGTATATATGAATGATACGGCAAAAAGTGTTGCAGGATCTGATTATGCCAATAGAACATGTAAGGAAATCATGAATAGAGACGATTCTGATACTCCAAACGATGCACTCAATATAGCTGTTGCTACTATGCGCCCCGCTACAGGTGCAACAGTAGCTCGGCCTAAGGGTAAAGTTCTTGATATTTCTTATACTGCCATACCCTTTGCCGATGAAAAAGGTCATCTTGCCTGTGTGTTACAACTTATAACTGACTTAACGGAAATTAATAGAACGCAAAGAACTATTGTGGATGTTGCAGAGCAAGCACAAAATATTTCTGAACGCATGGCAACAGCTTCAAGGCAACTTTCTGCACAAGTAGAAGAGGTGTCTAGTGGAGCACAGGTGCAACGCGACCGTGTAACGTCTACGGCAGCAGCTATGGAAGAGATGAATTCCACCGTGCTTGAGGTTGCCAATAATGCTGGTGAAGCAAATATTCAATCTGATAATGTGCGTGATAAGGCCAGTGAAGGAGCAGATCTTGTTAATCAAGTAGTTGTTGCCATTAAGAGTGTGAATGATGTGGCCTTAGAGCTTGAAAGAAATATGCAACAATTAGGCAAGCAAGCTGAAAGCATTGGTAGTGTTATGGATGTTATTTCTGACATAGCTGACCAAACAAATTTACTAGCGCTCAATGCGGCTATTGAGGCTGCTAGAGCAGGTGAAGCAGGGCGCGGATTTGCTGTTGTTGCAGATGAAGTGCGTAAATTAGCAGAAAAAACCATGACTGCTACCACAGAAGTTGGAAACAGTATTCGCGGTATTCAAGATACTACCTCCATGAATATTGGCCGCGTGAGCGAAAGCACCAACTTTGCAGCCAAGGCCACAGAGTTAGCAGCTGTTTCTGGCTCAGCTTTGGAAGAAATTTTAGCCCTTGTGAATGCAAATACAACGCTTATTTCAGGCATTGCTGCTGCAGCTGAGGAGCAATCTGCAACGTCTGAAGAAATTAATCGTTCTATTGATGAAATTAATCATATTGCCGGACAAACGGCTAATGGAATGACTGACGCATCACAAGCTGTGCATGAGCTTTCAACCATGGCCATTGACTTACAAGAATTGCTTAAAAAACTCTTGAATCGCTAAGCGTATTAAAAAAATAGTACCTTAGGCAAAGTATATGCCATAGATTTTGTATCGGCGGAATCTATGGCATATTGCTTTGTATATTAGTTGTTTATGTGACGTTTTTTAGGGTGTGCAACTATAAAAAACTTGACATAATTGATAAAGTACTCAACTCTACTTTATAACTATGTGAGGAAATTTTTGTAGCAAACGCAATCTATGTTGCGTATTGAATATGTATTCTATCCACATAATGATCAAAAATACTGCATCATTACTTGGATAGATCCTTAGTTATCTGTTTGCTACAAGTATAATTCTGTACAGCATTTGTGTAGAGGCATAAAGGAATATAGCATCGCCATGCAGGAAAAATATATTGATTTGGATTTTGCTAAAATAGATACAGAAAGGCTGCAAAGGCGAAATGCTAGCGAAGCTATTTTTTGTGAATGTAAAACTAATGAACAATTAGAAAAAATATTTCAAGCCTTTGCGCAGAGAAAGGAAAATTTACTTGGCACAAGAGCAAGTCTTGCTCAGTATGAATTTTTGCAAGATAAGGTAGAAAATCTCACCTATGATGCATGTGCACGTGTTTTAACCTTAGTGCATACGCCCATTGAAAAAGTTGGTCTTATTTCTGTTTGTACCGGCGGTACGGGAGATATTCCCATTGCTCAAGAAGCGTGCAAGGTTGCAGAGTTTTATGGAAGTAATGTCCAATGTTTTTATGATGTGGGTGTTGCAGGAATCCATAGACTTATGGCACATATGGATGCTATTAAAAAAGCCAATGTGATTATTACGGTAGCCGGTATGGAAGGCGCTCTAAGCGGCGTTGTTGCAGGCATGGTTGATGTTCCAGTTATTGCGGTGCCCACATCCATAGGGTACGGCGCTTCCTTTGAAGGGTTAAGCGCTTTATTAACTATGCTTAATTCTTGTGCGGAAGGCATTACTGTTGTAAATATTGACGGTGGTTTTAATGCTGGCTATAGTGCCTGTCAAATAAATAGAAAAATATGTGGAGTTTAAAGTTATGCATCTATACTTTGAATGCAAATCTGGAATATCTGGAGATATGGCCGTGGCGAGCTTATTAGACCTTGGAGCAAGCAAAGAAAAGCTTGATAAGGCTCTTGCGTCATTACATTTAGATAACGAATTTTCCTATGCTGTAAGTAAGGTTGCTATAAATGCTATTATGGCCACAGATTTTAATGTAATCTTGACGCATGGACACGGGCACGAGCATGGACACG
>CAYJOQ010000172.1:0-1651 GCA_964371825.1 uncultured Desulfovibrionaceae bacterium | reverse complement strand
TGGACACGAGCATGGGCATGATGAAAGCCAATGCGGCTGTCTTAAGGAAAAAAAGCCTCATGATCCATTTAAGCCGCATAAGTGCTGCGGAAAGCACAAAAAACATAAGCATAGAAATTTAGAAGCAGTTAATACCATTATTGATACGGTTGATGCCACAGAAAATGCCAAAGCCTTAGCCAAAAAAATCTTTTTTATTGTAGCACAAGCTGAAGCTAATGTTCATGGCACAAGCCTTGATAAAGTACATTTTCATGAGGTAGGGGCCATAGACTCTATTGCAGACATCGTTTCTTTCGCTGTACTTTATGACGATATAAACCCTGAAAAAGTCTTTTTTTCTACCTTGCATGACGGAACAGGCTTTGTGCAGTGCCAGCACGGAAAACTTCCCGTACCAGTGCCTGCAGTATGTGAAATCATTAAGGAATATAAAATTCCTTTTAAAATAACAGCGAACGATGGCGAAATGGTTACCCCTACGGGGGCTGCCATAGTAGCAGCTTTGTATGACGGTGTAACGCTAAGTGAAACCTTTACCCTAGAAAAAGTAGGGTACGGAGCAGGTAAGCGCAAATACGAAAACCCTGTGTTGCGAGCTATGCTCGTGCACGATAATTAAGTATAGATTTTTGAGAAAGCCCCTTGGAAAAGAAATTTATTGCAGTGGAGCAAAGGCTTGCCAACCTGAGCAAGCAAGGCTTATGCATTACTTTTTCAGGGGGTATTGATAGCACATTGTTGCTATTTTTAGCTAAGGTGCATCCCATCACAGCCATAACTTTTTCTTCAATTTTTCAAAGTCAAGAAGAAATAGTTTTTTGTGAAGAATTTTGTGAACAATATGCAATACCTCATGTGGTAATACCTTTTAATCCCTTAGAAAATCCCATATTAGTGCATAATCCAAAGGATCGTTGTTATCATTGCAAAAAAGTTTTTTTTGAAAAAGCTCTGTCTTATGCAAAAAAAAATGCCATTACGCATGTTTTGGATGGTACAAATTTTGATGATATGCATACGTATAGACCAGGATTGTTAGCGTTAAAAGAATTGGGTGTGCATTCTCCCTTTGCGTTAGAAAAAATAACGAAACAAGAAATACGATTAAAGGCAAAATCCTTAGGGTTACGTATGTATAATAAGCCATCAAACCCTTGTTTTGCCACAAGATTTCCTTATGGTCAAAAACTTACAGCGGATGATGTTCTTCTTGTGGCAACTATAGAAAATATTTTGCGACAACACGGCTTTAGTGAAAATCGAGCCAGACTTCATGCAGATATTTTACGCATTGAACTTAAACCTGAAGATATGAAAAATTTTTTTGCACAGCAGGTAGTTGTAACAGCAGATATTAAAAAGCTTGGAGTGCGATATATTACCCTAGATGTCGAAGGATTGCGCAGCTCTATGGATATATAGTACATTGATGTGAAAACCTCTGCTGCGTTTGACAAATTTTTTATTTCTGCCAATCAATCATACGGTTCATCTTAACTCCATAATACACCATTTTTGCATCTATTCGCTGTTAATCCATGCAAATGATATTGAAAAACAAATACACTTGTCGAAATAATTGCTTTTTATAGCTAGTCAGCACTGAAAAACTAAACAACTATTTGTAATTGTACACTTAACATGCAAG
>CAYJOQ010000171.1:0-5655 GCA_964371825.1 uncultured Desulfovibrionaceae bacterium | reverse complement strand
GAAGCAAAAAACGAGTCTGACAACGCAGATTGCACTTTTTCAACAGCCTGATAAACATTCAAAGCCTTCAGAATAAGCTATGTCTATAATTTCATTATAGTCAAGCACAGCTGCATACATTTCATTAAACGTCATACACAGCTGAGCATACTTCGTAAATAAAAAATTTTCCTATTGTATGTAATTTAAATGATTACGGAAAGTTTGTTCGTCGAACATGTGTGAAATTATGCTCGTCTATTTCCTCCTCATAGTTCTAATCATTGTTTTTGTTTCTTTATCTACCGTAAGGGTTAGCTTATTTTTTTAGTAATTAACCTATAAATCCATGTTTGTTAAGAATGTATAGACTGTGTGAAAAATATCACTGAACGCAAAAAAAAATCTTGGCCTTTACGAAACTAAAAAAATGCGTTACGCTTTTTTATGGGTACAACTATATACATGTTGTACAAATACGTATTCTTAGGAGTTTTTAAGGGATTTTACATTTCGGTATGATTAAACTTATAACCTAAAGGAAGGTGTTATGCACAATCTTACAAAAAAATTCTGTATTTCTTTGTTGACAGGTTTTCTTTTGGTTAACTTTGTAGGCGTTGGGATTGCTCAAGAGTATCCTGCAAAACAAATCACTGTTATTCAAGCCTTTAAACCCGGCGGTGGCAGTGATATTTTAGCGCAACTTTCACAGCCGTTTCTTGAAAAAATCTTAGGCAAGGGCTTTATCAACCAATATATGCCTGGTGCAACAGGCGCCATAGCTTGGACAAAGCTCACTAAGGCCACCAAGCCAGATGGGTATACCATCGCCATCACGAACACTCCAATGTTGCAAACAAATTATATTATTAACGACAAAATTACATACACTATTGATGATTTAACTCCTATTGCTAACTTGGTTACAGATCCTCATATTATTGTTGTTGGTAAAAATAGCCCCTTTAAAACTCTTCAAGATTTTATTGATGCAGCAAAAGAAAAGCCAGGCACAGTGACTGTAAGTAATGCAGGTACCGGCGGCGATGATTTCTTTGCAGCTTTACGTTTTAATAAACTTACAGACACAACGGTACAAATGGTACCCTTCCAAGGCGATGGCCCTTCATGGCAAGCTGCTTTTGGTGATAAAGTTCAGGTAAGTTTTAATAATCTTGGTACTGTATATCCGCAAATTAAAGCCGGCAACTTACGCGTGTTGGCTATTCTTTCTGCTGAGCGTTATGAGCTATTACCTGATGCTCCTACAGCTCGTGAACTTGGCGTTGATCTTGTTTCTGGTGCTTCTCGTGGATATTGTGCGCCTAAAAATATTCCTGCAGAAGCAAAAGAAAAGCTTATTGATGCTTTTCGCCAAATGACTGCTGACCCTGCATTTACAAAGGCTTGCTTAGATAGAGCCACGCCTGTTGATATTAAAATAGGCGATGAATATGCAAAATATCTTGCTGACGATGAAAAGATTTTTAGACAAATCTGGAGTGAAGTAAAAAATTAACTACTATTTTTTACACAAACGATACTGGTGGGGTTGCATTGTATGTGCAACCCCACAAATTATACGTTTTGCATATTTTTTAGTAAAAAAAACTTAGTTCAGTATATTTTATACGAATACAAAAGGAAGGCTTATGACTACTTTTCGTAAAGAAGCTCTTTTTGTTATTGCAGTGATGGCTCTTGCCATGCTTTTTTGGAATCAAACATCGCTCATTCCGGAAAGTGCCACAACATTTCCTAAAATTCTTATTGTTGCTATTGCCGGATTTTCCCTTGCTATGCTTGCACAAGCTTGGATTACTGCTCAAAAAAATATCCAAAAAGAATCATCAGAACCCATTAATTATGTAAGAATTTTACTTTTTGCATCTATTCTTTTAATCTATGTTTTTTCTGTCCAGCCCTTAGGGTACTTTATTGTAACACCACTATTTATTATTGTGACGAGTATTCTTTTTAAGGCATTAAGTGTGCTGTGGTCCTTTGCTGTAGCTATAGTATTTTCATCCTTTATTTATGCACTTTTTGTAGGCTTTTTGCACCTACCAGTCCCACTTGGCCTTTTAGAAAGTGTGTTGGGGGTCTAAAATTATGCCTATTGAACATATTTTACTTGGTCTTTCCAATGTTATGGCTCCAATGAATTTGCTTGCTGTTGCCGTTGGTACTACCATAGGTCTTTTTGTGGGAGCTATGCCGGGGCTTTCGGCAACCATGGCCATTGCTATTTTAGTACCAGTAACCTTTCCGCTAGCGCCTGAAACTGGGATTAGCATGCTTGCTTCTATATATATGTCTGCCATGTATGGCGGTTCTATTGCTGCTATTTTAGTGCGCACACCAGGAACTCCCTCTGCGGCTGCAACTATCTTAGACGGTTATCCCATGGCATCGCAAGGTAAGGCTGGTACTGCTCTTGGTATTTCACTTTTTGCTTCGTTTGTTGGCGGCGTGTTAAGTAGTCTTGTATTGCTTACAGTGGCGCCGCTTTTGGGGCATGTTGCTGTAGAGTTTGGCCCTGTGGAACTTACCGCAGTGTCTGTGCTTGGCATGACAATATTGGCATCTCTTTCACAAGAGGCAACTATAAAGGGCTTATTGGCAGGCTGTCTTGGATTATTATTTTCTACCATTGGAATGGATCCAATATCAGGAAGCCCGCGTTTTACTTTTGATATTATTGATCTTTTCTCAGGCATTTCTTTTACTGTGGCACTTATTGGACTTTTTTCAGTGCCGCAAGTGTTACGTCTTATGGAAAATGATCTTCAAGATAATGCCGAACATAGCAAACTTGATGATAGCGTTTTGCCAAAATGGAATAAAATGCGTCCTCTTATGCCTACTATTTTTCGTTCGGGTGTTATTGGGGTATTTACAGGGCTCATACCCGGCACAGGTGGTGATACTGCATGTTGGTTTGCCTACAATGAAGCTAAGCGCTTTGCGCCTCCTTATGAGAAAAAACGCTTTGGTAAAGGCTCAAAATATGGCATAGCCGCACCTGAAGCTGCGAACAATGCTGTTGTGGGTGGAGCATTAATACCTACAATTTCTCTTGGTATTCCGGGAAGTTCTTCTACTGCTATTTTGTTAGGTGGGCTTATGACACACGGTATTATGCCTGGCCCAACACTTATGACAGATTATGCAGGCGTGGCCTATACATTGCTATGGGCATTATTTTTTGCAAACTTTTTTATGCTTGGAATTGGCCTTATTTTTACACGTCTTGCGGTGCACGTGACACGTATTTCTAGTAAGCTTTTAGCCATATTTATTTCAGTATTCTGTGTTATTGGTACCTTTGCTATTAATAATAGTATGTTTGATGTGTACCTTATGTTAGGTTTTGGTGTTCTTGGCTATATTATGGATAAGCTTAAAATTCCTGTAGCGCCGTTGGTTGTGGGTATGATTTTGGGTAGAATGCTTGATATGAGCCTGAATCAATCCCTGCTTATCAGCCAAGGTTCTTGGTGGATTTTCCTTGAAACACCCATTTCTGCCATATTGCTTATAGCTTCAGTTTTGTCATTATTAAATGGTACACCGTTATGGGGTAAACTGAAAAAACTTTTTATTCCTTAACAGCTTGTTGAAAAAATCTAAGCAGGGTAAATCTAGGTAAGAAGGAATATTTATTTTTTACAGGCCGTTCAAAAAAAGCAATAGCTGATAATGGTGTTGTCTATAACCTTTTGAAGTTTTGCTGAAAATGCGTTTTATGTGTATTTTTTTGCCAGAAAAAGGTGTTTTGTGCCTTTTTCTGGCAATATTGTTATGTATTTGTACACAGTTTTGTGAAGTTGAGCATCTAAACAATAGCAAAATTTTATCAAACTGATTACATTAAATTGTATGACATACAATTGACTTCAAAACATTTCGTGGTAAATTAAATTTCCTTCGAAGGATAAATTCATTTACTAGGAGATACGTGTATGTTTACTGATAAAAAGAATGTTGAGAATGAAAATGATAAGATGTTGGCTGAAAAAATGCGTATACGTTTGCATCAATCATACAACATAGAGTGTCCAAAATGCATTAGTAAAGAGAAAAATGCCTCATGTGAATCAAAAACTTTGTGAAAAATATATTAAAATCCCCCTTTTTCTTTGGATGCATTCAAAGAAAAAGGGGGATTTTTAGTTTTAAAGTGCTGAGTTATTAACTTGCATATAGTAATCCAAAGAAATTCCATATTGGATACATTATACAAGAGAAAAATACTACAGTTAAAAGTATTTTAATCA
The DNA here is from genome assembly GCA_964371825.1 of uncultured Desulfovibrionaceae bacterium. Classification (GTDB taxonomy): domain Bacteria; phylum Desulfobacterota; class Desulfovibrionia; order Desulfovibrionales; family Desulfovibrionaceae; genus CAYJAD01. The sequence continues at coordinate 1,393 of CAYJOQ010000171.1, read as the reverse complement.
TGTTAAAGGTAACAAACTCACGCATAGAAATCATTCCATATCCATAAAGAAGTAGATATGGTGCCACTTGAAAGGGAAAAAGTATAAGATCACAAGAAGCTACAAGAGTCATAATTGCAGCCATAGGATTAAGTCCAAGGTCTACACCCACTTGCGCAAAAGGATATGATAACCCTGCCATCATTGCATAAGGTGTCATGAAGAAGTTGGCTGCTGCGCCGCATGTCATCATAATAAGTAAGGATACAAGAACCGGCGCACCTTCCAGTAGCGGAGTTATGGAACTTGAAATAATATTACCAAAACCAAGTTCACCACCCACCGTGCCTATGCCAAGGCAACTTACCATAAAGAAAAAAATACCGAAATTTGTTTTATTTATTGCTTTTGTTGTACCTACTTTGAGTATTGGCAAAAATAAAATATAGGGTAATGTCATAAAACCATAGGCTGCGGGCATACCGTGCCAAGGTACAGTAAATAAATATGACATAAGAACAATAACAACGGTTATGGAAATTTTTTCTTTGGTAGATAGAGGGCCCAATTCTGCATAGGCCTTTTCAAAATATTCTTTACCGCCTTCTAAGATGACATCCTTAGCTTTAAATGCTCGAGAGAACAGCCATAATAAAGAAAGAAAGAAAAAGAAGATTATACCATTATAAAAAAGCATTTCATACCAAACGGCGGTAAAACCCGGAATAACTTGACGTACGCCTTCTTCAGCTAAGGCTAAAAAACCAGGGTTATATAAAAAACTGCTAGGAGCTCCTTGACCACCAAGCATGATAGCAAAGCATAATAGTGCACTTTCTTTTGACGCCTTGAGTTTAAGGGCCACAATAATGCCATATCCTAAGACCATCATGACAATAAAAGCTTGGCAAAAGGTAATGAAGTTAATAATGGTGCCTGCGATAAAAACACCGTAGAGCACTCCTGTGTAGCTTGCACCGCATTTGAGTACGCACCAATAGGCTATGCGCGATAATAGCCCGCATTCTTCTAGAGCGTTGGCTAAAATCATGGCACCTAGCATCATCCAAATAGTATTACTTGTCCATGCACCAAAGGCTACTTCAGAAGGGGCGATGCCACTGAGAAGATACATAGTAGGCAATAAAATTGCTGGAATGATAGTATCAAAAAATTCAAAGGCTACGCATAGCATACAAAAAAGTGTTATAGCGAAAAATATACGTAATTCATAGGTATATGCATCAGTGATGGGAATTAAAAAAAAGGATAAAGGCAAGGCTAAAGCAAATCCCACACGCATGAGGGATGCTTTTGATATACTAAAAGACATGCAATACTCCAGTATGTCAAAAATTATACAATGTGTTGTTAAGCAATGGTTTTGTCATTTTCATTATAATGGTAATATAAG
>CAYJOQ010000170.1:0-5732 GCA_964371825.1 uncultured Desulfovibrionaceae bacterium | reverse complement strand
CACGACCACCTGAGCCACAACCAGGTGCTCTACCAACTGAGCTACATCCGCCGTCTGTGAAGAGGTTTTTACACGTTCGACATATGTTTGGCAAGTGTTTTTATACATGAGAACAAAATTTTTTTTAATTCTTAATTTACTTCATATAACAATCTGAAATAATAATACTATTTTTTATAGTTTATTACTAGCATATTTTTATCACTTAATATATCTTGACCCTAGGAAATTTCAGGCTCATCAAAATTCTGAGCCATATACTATAGTGCTGAGGAGTTTTTATGGATAGCCTTGTTATTGAAGGTGGTTCACGTTTGCAAGGAATCATCCCCGTTAGTGGATCAAAAAATGCCGCTCTACCCATACTATTTGCATCTATTTTACTTGATTCACCAATAAAATTTACTAACGTACCAAATTTACGAGACATTCATACAACGTTAAAACTCTTAAACATTTTAGGTTGCCCTGCAGATTTTGATAATAATACTGTATATATAGAGCCAAATACATTACAAGAACATGCGCCCTATGACCTTGTAAAAACCATGCGCGCTTCTGTGCTTTGTTTAGGCCCTTTATTAGCACGCCTTGGAAAAGCTAAGGTTGCCTTACCTGGTGGCTGCGCCATTGGAGCACGCCCCGTAGATCAGCACTTAAAGGGGCTTGAAAAAATGGGCGCAAGCTTTGAGCTTGAAGAAGGGTATATTCTTGGCTCGTGTACAAAGCTTACGGGAGCTAATATAACCTTTGATATGCCTACCGTTGGTGGTACAGAAAATTTACTTATGGCGGCTTGTCTTGCAGAAGGTGAAACTATTTTAGAAAATGTCGCTCGTGAACCAGAAATTTCTGACCTTGCAAATTTTCTTATCAAAAGCGGTGCTCGTATTGAAGGGCATGGAACAAGTACCATTCGTATTCAGGGGGTATCTTCCTTGCAGGGTGGTCAATATGCCATTATGTCAGATCGCATTGAAGCCGGAACATTTTTAGTTGCTGCTGCCATTACCGGCGGTGACGTTTTAATAGAGCATTGCCCTTGGGATGAACTAGAAGCGGTGATTGTAAAACTAAGAGAAATGGGTGTATATATAGAGAAAAAAAGCACCGGTGTACGCTGTGCGAGTGAAGGGCATGCAACACTACAAGGCATTGATATTCATACTCAGCCCTACCCTGGTTTTCCCACAGATATGCAGGCACAAATGATGTCTCTTATGTCGTTAGCTAAGGGAAACTCCTTAGTTGAAGAAAATATATTTGAAAATCGTTTTATGCACGTACAAGAACTTGTGCGCATGGGGGCTGATATTAAAATTTCTGGACGCTCTGCCATGATTCGTGGAGTGCGAGAATTAAAAGGCGCTCCGGTTATGGCTTCTGATTTACGAGCAAGTGCATCATTTGTTCTTGCTGGTCTTGCAGCCAGAGGTAAAACACGCATTCAACGTATTTACCATCTAGATAGAGGGTATGAACACATTGAAAGAAAGCTTTGTGGAGTTGGTGCGCAAATCTGGCGGGATTCGGAATAAGATAGTACATTTTCATTTGTAAATGTTACATCGTTTTTTAATACTTTTTAAAGTATATCGAGAAGGTTATGAAATTTTCTACACGCACACGGTATGGTCTACGTTTTCTCGTTCACCTAGCATCTTGCCCTCAAGGGCAACTTGTGCAACTTGGTGAACTTGCAAAAGAAGAAGGTATTTCTGCAGGATACTTAGAGCAAATAGTTAGGCACTTAAAGCCTCTTGGTATTATGAACTCTGTGCGAGGCGCAGCAGGTGGATATACTCTTGCATGTACACCACAAGACATTAATATGGAACAAGTGTTTTTGCACCTTGAAGGAGATATCTCTCCTGTTAATTGCTTAAATAATAAAGAACAGTGTGCTAGAGAAAACTTTTGTACAACACGAGCTTTTTGGGATACTCTTGATCAGCATTTTCGTGATTTTTTAAAAAATATGACTTTACAAGACGTGATTGATAAATACGGTACGTGCGAAATGAGTACTGATACTCTTCCTACAGATTTTAAAGGTTGTAAATAAGGAGGCTCCCATGTGGGACTATACAGATAAAGTTAGAGAACATTTTATTTCACCACAAAACGTAGGTAAAATTGCAGATGCCAATGCTATTGGTGAAGTGGGCAGCCTTGCCTGCGGTGATGCACTAAAATTATACCTTAAAGTAACAGATGATGGTATTATAACTGATGCACGATTCCAAACTTTTGGCTGTGCCAGTGCCATTGCTTCTAGCTCAGTTTTAACAGAAATGGTTAAAGGCATGCATGTTGATACAGCGTTAGCCATAACTAATAAAGACATAGCAGAAAAGCTTGGCGGTTTACCAAAAGAAAAAATGCACTGCTCTGTTATGGGGCAAGAGGCTCTTGAAGCTGCTATTCGCCATTGGAAGGGCGAACCATCTGTGCCTCATACCCATGAAGAAGGCAAATTGATTTGCCGCTGTTTTGGTATAACAGATGCACAAATACAACGTGCAATACGTGAAAATGGTCTTAAAACGGTTGAAGAAGTAACCCATTATACTAAGGCTGGCGGAGCATGTGGCGATTGTATCAATCAAATTGAAGACATTATTGCTATAGAGCTTGGTAAGCCTCAATTACAAGAAATTACCGTAGAGCGCCCTCAACGAATGACTAATGTGCAGCGTATGCAACGTATTTTAAAAACCCTTGATGAAGAAGTACGTCCACAATTAGCCATTGATGGTGGAGATATAGAACTTATAGATGTAGAAGGTTCTAAAGTTTTTGTTACATTACGTGGACGTTGCGCACAATGTCGTTCAAGTCAAGTTACCATAACAAACTTAGTAGAGCGCACTCTTCGCGAACATGTGGATCCAAATATTACTGTAGAAGAGGTTTAGTCATGCGTACCATCTATCTAGATAATAACGCTACTACCAGTGTGGCACCTGAAGTTGTTGAAGCCATGCTCCCCTATTTTAAAGAAAGTTATGGCAATCCTTCAAGTATCCATACCTTTGGTGGCAAAGTGGGTATAGCTGTAAAAAATGCCAGAGCTGAAGTTGCTGCACTTATTGGTGCTGAGCCTGATGAAATTCTTTTCACATCATGTGGATCAGAAAGTGATAATACAGCTCTTTTCTCTGCTATACAAAGTCAACCGAGTAAAAAACATATTATTACAACTAAGGTTGAACATCCTGCCATATTAAATTTTGCACAGCACCTTGAAACTCGCGGCTATGAAGTAACATACTTACCCGTAGACTTTAAAGGTCGCATTGATATAGAAGCTTATGGTGCAGCCTTGCGTAAAGATACAGCTATTGTGTCTATTATGTTTGCAAACAATGAAGTGGGTAATATTTATCCCATCAAACAAATGGCTGAAATGGCAAAAGAAAAAGGAATATTGTTCCATACTGATGCTGTGCAAGCTGCAGGAAAAGTACCCATAAATATGGCAGATATTCCTGCAGACTTTGTCTCTCTTTCTGGCCACAAAATTCATGCTCCAAAAGGTATTGGCGTTTTGTATATTCGTAAAGGAACGCGTTTTCGCCCTTTTTTACGAGGCGGTCATCAAGAGCATGGTCGTAGGGCCGGTACCGAAAATGTACCCTATATGATTGGTATGGGAAAAGCTGCAGCAATGGCCTTACAACACCTAGAAAGTGATGCTGCACAAATGACAATATTACGCAATCGCTTAGAACAAGGCATTACGAATACCATTAGTGATGTGGTTGTTAATGGTGATGAAAAAAATCGCCTACCTAACACATTGAATGTAGCCTTTAAATATATTGAAGGTGAAGCCATATTACTAATGCTTGACCGCTTTGGCATTTGTGCAAGTTCAGGTTCTGCATGCACTTCTGGTAGTCTTGAACCTTCACATGTTCTTCGCTCCATGGGGGTTCCTTTTACATACGCCCATGGTTCTATACGCCTTTCTTTATCAAGATATACAACAGAAGAAGAAATAGATTTTGTTTTACAGGAGTTTCCTCCCATAGTACAAAAATTACGCGACATGTCACCATTTAGCGGCTAAAATTTGCTAAAACACGTATAAAGGCCCTGTGCAATATATTTACGCAGGGCCTTTATACGTGTTTTTATGTAGTACTACGAAAACATTGTTTCATTGTATTGAAACCTTTGCATAATGAATGTTTCCCATTGGCACAGAAAAACAAATATATGTATTGTTCAGCATCACACCAAGGGGCTTGTATGTGAACAATGCATTTTATCTACATTTACCATAAAAAAGAAGCTAAAAAGCATATATGCCCTTAGCTTCTAAAAACTATAAATAAAAAAAATAATCTAAAATAATGTATTAGTCTTGTTTCTTTTTCTTTGCACGACGTGCATTTTGGGCTTTCATTACATTTGCTTTCATACGATTTAAGTGTTTTTCAGACATAAGAGCTTGGTCTTTTGGGTAACCACAAAGCTTTATATAACCTTCGCGGGTTAAACCATTGTGTGTTATTAAGTGACGTTCAGTAAGCGTTTGTCCTTCTTTACCACATATACAGCAGATAATTTTATCTTCTTTAATAGCATCAGCAGGCTTTACTTTAAGCTTACGCTTAGTAAATCCGCAAGTAAGGGAAGGTTTAGCTTCTTTTGTGGCTGGTTCAATATTTTCTTCTTGAGATTCAGTGGGACATGCAGATGTCATGCTGGCCAGTGCACCAGAGTTATGACAATTTCCACCATGAATATCATTAATACCTTTGAGGTACAATGAGTATTGCTCTAAAATGACATTAGGTGGTTGTCCAGGATTTGTCTCCATAATCATGCGCAAAAGCTCTGTTTTATCAATCATAATTTTCTCCTAAAGTATATTTAAAACACTATTAATCACTTATAAAAAGCAAGTCAACAATATATTTTATATTTAGTAATTTTTTCTGATAAAAAAGATACCATAAAGATAAAAAAATGAGCACTGTCATAAAATTATTATTTTCACATTAAGAAAATGAGCTTTTGCGCAACAGAGTACACACGTAAACTTCATGCGATGTGTGCATACACTTCTTTGCAGTGAATACTATCATTTATATTATAACAATATGCATGAATAATATATTTACTGCAAAAGCCCCTTCTTCCATACATTTTAGCTCTTACTCTAAGAGTATTACAAAAAATGCATTTCGCCTTTTGCGTTATTTGAGATTTTTATGTTTTTAGTTGCTCCTTAAAAAACTGCGTATAATCTAAATTGTATTATTTTTTTAGTTCGCATACATAAAAATGCTACAAATATGGATATTAAATACGTTTTTCGTGTTTTTATGAATATAAATACTGTTTTTGTAGCAATTAATAAAATTTATATATATGCTAAAATTTTTCGCAGCGTAAAATACGCCAGATTTTGCTTCTGATGTCCCCTAACAGCCTGTTGAAAAAGTCTATTTCAAAAAAAATTTCTGAAAAAATGTCATTTTCTTTATTTTCTTACAGGCTGTTCAAAAAGTGTAAGATGCTAGGAAGACAAAGTTTTTTTGCGAAGTGGAGCGTATCAAGACATACGTGACCGAAGCAAAAAACGAGTCTGACAACGCAGATTGCACTTTTTCAACAGCCTGCTAAGGAATATTTAGAGCCCATGTGCTTTTTTGCATAATAGAAGACTCCTGCACAACTCATTGTGCGGAATCTTATGGAGCGTTGACAGCAGTCAA
>CAYJOQ010000169.1:0-5778 GCA_964371825.1 uncultured Desulfovibrionaceae bacterium | reverse complement strand
TGACAAACCCCACTTTGTGGTGTTTGTGCCGCTATTGTCAGCAAAGCTGCCAAGCAGAAAGGCACGAAAATCAATCGTTTAACGGCGCAAATAAATTGCGCCTACTCTTGATTTATCGGTCGTATTGACTTTGTCAACACTCTCGCTGAACAACACATGAACATGTGTTTTTTACTTCAGCAAACTACTTCAGCGCAGATACCATATCTTGAAAATTTTGAGGAGATAAATTTTCCGGACGTAAAGTAGGGTCAAGCCCTAAGGTTTCCATGCTTTGCATATAGTGCATGGCGCCATTTTGTTTAAAAATAGCTTTCAATTGTTTGCGTCTATTTTGAAAGCACATCTTCACAAGCATGGCTAAGCCCTTAGGATTTTGTGGTCTTTGTGCTAGTGGAAGAGGTGTAAAGGCAAGCACTGCAGAATCTACCTTAGGTGGCGGCACAAAAGATTTTGGCCCCACCACAAAGCCCCATTCAGGCCGCACATAACTTTGTACCCAAACGCTAAGAGCACCATAATCCTTATTGCCCGGGCTAGCCACAAGGCGCAAACCCACTTCTTTTTGCATCATAAACACGGCCCGCACAAGGCCTGTGCTTTGAGAAAAAATATCCCACATTAGCGGAGAACCCACATTATACGGCAAATTGCTAATAATCTTCCAAGGATTTTTCGCTGTAATGCGTTGCCAATCCATATGCATGGCATCCATAAGTACAGCTTGTGTTTTTGCAGCTCCAAGCCGCTGCCGTTCTGCAGCCCAGTGAGTATCTTTTTCAATAAGAAGCAAACGATGCATGGGCATTGTTTCTAAAATAGTTGTTAAGGCACCGGGACCAGGGCCAATTTCCATAACATTATCTTCTACATCAATGCGCAAAAGACGAACTATTTTTTCCGAAATATTTTTATCTCGTAAAAAATGTTGTCCAAGACTTTTTTTAGCTCTGGGTTGACTCATATCTATACCTTAGTGTGTACATAGCGCAATACATAACGTATCTCATTCATTAAAACGGCTCTCTTGCTGTGGCAAAGGAAGCAAAAAAGCGCATTTCATGCTTGGTTTTTGACAATTTTTCTAGGTTAACCATTGCATATTAAATGTACAATTACAAATAGCTATTTAGTTTTTCAGCGCCGGCTACATAGTCGATACTGAAAAACGCATTTCCATGCGTGTTTCAGAAAGGCACGCCCACTCCAAATACCTCTTTAAGGACGCCAGAAGCAAGTGCTGGCTTATTTTACGTGGCGCAAAATTTTTCTTACAGAAAAATTTAGTTAGTCGGCACTTAAAAAACAAGTGCGCTAGTGGCGAAAAATTGCCGAAAAAGTCGCATTTCATGCTTGGTTTTTGACAATTTTTCTAGGTTAACCATTGCATATTAAATGTACAATTACAAATAGCTATTTAGTTTTTCAGCGCCGGCTACATAACATCATAACAAGAAAATTGCAGCATAAGACCTGCTCGACCTTGGGTTGCAGAGCGTAACGATGTGGAAAATCCAAAGAGTCGCGAAAGGGGTGCTAAGCCTTGCATAAGTTTTATGCCACTACCGGCTTGTCCCTTATCAAGAATATTTTCCACCCTGCCACCGCAAGTACCAAAAAGGCTTATGGCAGCTCCAAGGTGCGCCTCAGGAACACTTATATCTACAAGCATAATAGGTTCAAGCAAGCGCGGTTGCGCCTTTGCTAAAGCCTCACGCAAAGCTATACCAGCAGCCATATGATATCCCGGTGCAGAAGATTGTCCTTCTTTTTTTTCTAAGCTTAGCAGTACTACCTCCACATCTTGCATGGGATATCCGGAAATGGGCCCGCTTTGTAATGTATCTTCAATGCCTTGCAGAGCAGCTTTTATCCAATCGACATGTAGGCCCATCCTACCTAATTCTTGCCTATTTTCTAAAATATCCGAAGCAAATTCTGGACCTAAAAGAATATTATTGGCAGTTTGAAATTCTTGCTCTTCTGTATCCTTAGAGCGAGATGCTAAGGCACGCACCTCTACGGTTACCTTGCCAAAATGATATTCCTTACCGAGCTCACGATCAAATATGCCTTGGCCAATGGCTGTATCAGTGATGGTTTCACGGCAAACAACATGCGGTTGTCCGGCGCGTGGCTGTATGCCATATTCTCGTTGCAAACGCTCAAGCACTACATCCAAGTGCAACTCTCCCATGCCTGAAAGCATACGATGGCCTGAGCCTTCATCAGTATGCGCCTGTAAGGTGGGATCTTCCATGGTATATCGGGCAAGGGCTTCATCCAATATGGAACTTTCATCCGCATTGCGTGGCTCTATAGCTAACGTCATAACTGGCGCATAACTTTGTATACTTTCAAGCTGTAATGGATGCTGCTTATGCGCATAGGTTTGCCCCGTTTTAGCAGAACGCAAACCCACAACGGCCACAATATCGCCCGCCTCAGCCCGTGTAAGCTGTTCACGATGATCAGCATGCAATCTATAAATTCTTTGCACCCTATCTTCTGTTTGCGCATTAACATTATATAGGGTTTGTCCCTCTTCTATGCTGCCTGCATAAAGACGCATAAAGGCAAGTTTACGCCCTGCGTCCATAAGCACTTTAAACACAAGCCCTGAGAGAGGTTCAGATGCCACGGGCTTTATAGACACGGACGTACCTGTGGGGCTAAGGCCTTGTGGTGCAGGTACATCTAAAGGACCGGGTAAAATATGACAAATGGCATCAAGCACTTGCTGTATGCCGGCATTACGTAATGCTGAACCACAAAGCACAGGAGTAATGTGTCGCGCAATGGTTCCTTTACGTAAGGCCCCATATATTTCTTGTGGTGTAAAGGAAGAACCTTCCAAATATTTCTCCAAAAGCTCTTCGTCTGCTTCTGCCACTTTTTCCAAAAGCTTGTCGCGCCAAGGGGCCACAAGGGCTGCTTCTTCAGCACAAAGCGGCACTCGCTCAATGCTCACGCCTTGATCTTCTTCTGAAAAATTAAGACGCTCCTCGTGCACAATATCTAAAATGGCACAAAAATCTTCGCCTTGGCCTAGGGGCATAGTAAGCAATACAGGCGTAATATGTAATTGGGCCTTCATGGCATCAAGCACCAATGCAAAGTCTGCCCCCACTCTGTCTACTTTATTTATAAGGGCTATCTTTGGTACAGCAAAGCTTTCTGATTGTCGCCATACCGTTTCTGATTGCGGCTCTACACCTCCAACAGCACAAAAAACGCCTACAGCACCATCAAGCACACGCAATGAACGCTCCACTTCAATGGTAAAATCCACATGCCCTGGAGTATCAATAATATTTATGGTGTGTCCTGCCCAATCACAAGATGTACACGCCGAAGCAATGGTTATGCCGCGTTCTTGCTCTTCTGGCAAATAGTCCATGGTGGCTGTGCCCTCATGCACTTCGCCCATGCGGTGTATTTTTTGCGTATAAAATAACATACGCTCACTCAAAGTGGTTTTTCCTGCATCAATATGCGCAATAATGCCAATATTTCGCAAGGTAGCAAGAGTATTTGCAGAGCGTATATGGGGATTTTTAGACATAATCATTCCTCAGCTAAGGAGACAGAAAGAATGGGGCCTGCCATGGTCAGTGTATTTTGAAAAAAATTTGTTTGTAGTTGTGCATGCACAAAACACCCCTCCATGCCCGGTGCCCAATACTGCATGGCTACGGGCACATCTTGCACAGGTAATGAAGGAATCATTGAAGATACACATTTTGTATCTTCACCATAAAAGGCATCCAGCACTGCATTTTCCATCGTATCAACAGTATTTTCGGTACTTTCTAGATAATGAGCGTCAGGTTGTGCAAAATGCAATAATTGTAAAGCGTCCGGTTCTAAGTGCGCTGCTATTCGGGGGCAAGTTATATCTTCAAAATAAGGAATATGTTGATGCTGGCAAAAATTTTTCAGCGCATCCATATACGTTTCGCCTTTGTGCAAAAAAAGCACACGCCCCTTTGCTGCAACATTTTGTCCTTCTGATGAGGAGCCTTCAAGCATTGTCATGGCGTAGATACATTGCTGTGCGAGGGTAATATTTGGTACAGGTTCCAAATTTTTTGTTCCCTCCATACAAGGCAGTGCCACACTTTCTTCTAAGCCCATAAGTTCCATGGCTACCAGTATGGATTGGCATACGCTACCGTCAACACTTACAAAGGCCATACGCGGCACTTGCGCCATGAACGCAGGCATACACGCAGCGATAAATCGCGCCGCAGAGACATAGGCACAAGAACACACAACCAAAACCCAAGGCACTGGTGCCCTCATGATTTTTTGCCAATAGCCTCTTTGTATATCCTTGCGCGTATATTCTGTGTGTGCGGCACAAGCCATGTTTGCCACAGGAGGAAGAGCATGAAATGCTATGGCGTTTTTTAAACATGCCCGCTCCTGCGCACTGGCCATATCATAGGCAGCGCCTTTTTGCATATCATCAATGCCATGTGCGTGAATTAGATCACTCCATGTAGGCTTAGAAGTTTTCATAATGTCCATGCCGTAGAAATTTGCAATTATTGATTTTGCGCCATAGCATTTTTAACAACGTGATGCATGCATGCAAGCAAAACATTTTGCCGTATAGCTTGTCTTTTTCCTTGTAACTGCACGTCCATATCTTGTACTTGCGCCCCCATATGCGTGGGTAAAATGCGCACAGTATCCTTAGCTCTTGCCATATATTGTGCCGTTAAACAAAAGCCTTGCTTCCATGAGAAAGATTCAAAGCCAAGAGAAATGGAAGAGACACCCTTTCCTTGTTTACTAGCTTCAACAGCTTTTTGCTCAAGGCTGGCATCAAGATAAATCAAATCAGCATCATCAAGAGCCAACTCAGGTTCGCGGGTCATAAACACTTTAGCCCCTGCCTTTAAAGCAAAGCCGGTTTCATGCTGTTCTGGGTCACTCCATGACGGAATACCCATAAACAATTCAAAAGGCACATAAATAGCTGCCTCAATGAGCGACTGCGCTAAGGCGCTCACTTCACCAAGCCAGCAAATACGAAGAGCGTCCAATTGAAGACGATTTTCTTCTTGTATCAAGGAGTGCATAAGAACGACTTCGGCCAAGGCTGCCCAAGGCGCATTTTTTGCCCCATAACCATTAAGCCAAGCCCCCCCTGTTTCGTTAGAAAGCACTTCTAATTGCGTATGCGTAAAACCACAAGCCACATGTACACATGGCTGCGTATGTTTTTCTGCTTCTTCATGTAAGGCCAACACATCAAAGCCCATACATTGATGCTCTACATACTCCACATTGAGCTCGTTAAAAACCTTTAAAAATGCTTGAGCTTCTGTATCGTGTGCATCACCGCACCATAGATGTATGGGAAGTTGCCTTAAAGAATCTTGCCATGCTTGCTTTTGCGTATCAGAAGGTTGCCCTGCCTGTTGCACTATGTCCCAAAAATTGCTTTCACCAAGATGAAGAATGCGCAAAAAATTTTTTTGCATTATAGGCTCCTTATAAGCTCCTTGAGAGTGTGACAGTCTGCGGCAATATCAATCAAGAGTCAAAAGCAGACAATATGCCCTAAAAGATTACGCTCTTGCCCTTTCTTGCTACCTCAGATACGCTTTAGGCGCAAGAGACTTGACCAAAAAATAAGATATACCTTTTTTGAAAATATGCATACGTTTAATCTCATGGAGCGTTAACACTCGTCAAAGCGAGCAAAAATCAAAAATAAGAGTCCTGCACAATTACTTTTTCAGTATAATTTTGTGAAAATTGTAA
>CAYJOQ010000168.1:0-5787 GCA_964371825.1 uncultured Desulfovibrionaceae bacterium | reverse complement strand
GGAAAAAGAAAAGGGTTCAGAAGATGCGTTCTTTTCTTCTAAACCCTTGATATTCCTATGGTGCCGAAGGGGAGACTCGAACTCCCATGCAGTTGCCCGCACTAGAACCTGAATCTAGCGTGTCTACCAATTCCACCACCCCGGCGCAAGGCACTTTTATGCTAACTTATCCACTTTTGGCAAGTTTTTTCTGCGCTAGCACTAGTCCTTTCTGCCCACACAAAAATACGCAAAGCCATGGTTTGCCAATGTTTGTGGAGAATACAAATTGCGTCCATCAAAGAAAATAGGCGCAGTAAGAGCTTCTTTAATATATTTGAAGTCAGGATTTCTAAATTGATTCCACTCAGTAACCACAAGCAAAGCTGCAGCTCCCTGGCACACATCATATTGATCGCTTACAATTTCCACAAGGTCATTGTCTGCTAAAATTTTTGCAGCATTTTCATGGGCTACAGGATCAAAGGCACGAATACGCATACCCTTGGCTGTTAATTCTTTAATAATAGTTAAAGAAGCAGCCTCACGCATATCATCAGTATTAGCCTTAAAAGCAAGTCCCCAAAGGGCAAGGGTTTTACCTGCAACACCGCCTTGCGGTTCAAAATATTCTATAATGCGTTTTGCCATGCTCTTTTTTTGGCGAGCATTAACGCCTTCTACAGCATCTAACAATTCTGGCGTTACTCCAGCTTGCCTTGCTGTGTGAATAAGCGCCTTGACGTCCTTAGGAAAGCAAGAGCCGCCATAGCCTACACCGGGGTAAATAAATTGATACCCAATGCGGGAGTCAGAGCCAATACCTGTGCGCACATCACGCACATCAGCTCCTACCTGTTCGCAGATTGTAGCAACCTCATTAATGAAAGAAATCTTGGTGGCTAACATACAATTAGCTGCATATTTTGTCATCTCTGCACTACGCACACCCATCACAATAAGCTTATCACGGGTACGTGCAAAAGGAGCATACAATTCACGCATGCGCTCAGCAGCCCGTTCAGAATCAGTGCCGATAACTACGCGATCAGGCTTCATAAAGTCAATGATGGCATCGCCTTCTTTTAAAAATTCAGGGTTAGACACCACATCAAAATTAATAACCGTTTGACGCTCAACTAACGCTTTTTCAATGATACCGCGCACCTTATCTGCCGTTCCCACAGGCACGGTAGATTTATCTACAACCACAAGCTCACGATGCATATGCTTACCAATAGAAGCTGCCACTTTTTCCACATAACTTAAATCGCAAGAGCCATCTTCTCCAGAAGGAGTGCCTACGCAAATGAACACAACATCTGCCTCTTTAAGACCATCTTCTAAGGAAGTAGTAAAAACAAGACGTCCATCATTGCGACTACGTTGCACCAAGTCTTCAAGGCCGGGTTCAAAAATATGCACATAACCGGCATTAAGTCTTGCAACAACATCTGCGTTAACATCTACGCAAACAACATTATTACCCATTTCAGCAAAACATGCTGCACTCACAAGGCCCACATAGCCTGTACCTACAATACAAAGGTTCATATATACCCCATTATAACAAATCTACATTATTTTATGGCATTATCCTTCTTGACGAAAAGGTCAATGCCTGTTCAAATAAGTGACCTTATTCTCTACTTGAGCGGTACACATTATACTTAATCAAGCCTTATGGCAATGGAATAATATGATTTGCGGAATTGGCATAGATATTACTGAAATACAAAGAATAAAAAACATTTTACTGCGCCATGACCAGCGCTTTGTGAAAAAAATCTTAACCCTCAAGGAGAGGAACTTTTTGCAAAGCCACGGCCCCATCACAGCGCACACCCTTGCAGCACGCTTTGCCGCAAAGGAAGCTGCCGTTAAAGCTCTTGGTACAGGATTTAATTTTGGCATAACATTTCAACACATACATATTATAAATGCAGCCTCCGGCCAGCCTCTCATAGACTTTGAAGGGCCTGCCGCAGACAAAATGGCTGAACTAGGTGCCAATAAAAGCCATATTAGCATAAGTCACGGACGTGATACGGCCTGCGCCGTAGTCATATTGGAGGATATATGCAAGAACTCATAAAGTATACAGATCCCCTACCCACTGCAGAAGAAATGCGCCATTGGGATGGAGCAACCATTACCAACAAATATGCCATACCTGAATTTACCCTTATGGAAAATGCTGCCCGTGCAGCCTTACATGTATTAATACATGAATATGGCCCCGTACAAGGAGCCTATGTTCTTTTGTTAATGGGGCACGGCAACAATGGTGGCGATGCTGCATGCCTTGCACGCCATCTGCTTGATGCCGGGGCAAAGCCTTTAGTATTGCACGTAAAAGCTCTTGGAGCTTATAGAGGCACCACCGGCAAACATGCACGCCTTGCGCGGCAATGCGGCGTACCTTTTAAACATTTGCCCCTTACAGAAAAAAGTACTGAAAGCATTGATTGGTACCATGTTTTGCAAGAACTTTTGAGTAATAGACCTCTCCCAAGCCCTTGGTTACGTCCTCACATTATTGTTGATGGATTACTTGGAACAGGGTTTAGCGGCCAGCTTCGATCACATATGCGTAGACTCATTGAAAGCATAGAGAATTTCTTTCTTGCCAATACCTATGAAGAACATAAAAAAAACACTTCCAGACCCTTTGTTCTTGCCCTAGATACGCCAAGTGGCCTTGACTCCTTACACGGAATTCCTTGCCCCATAGCGCTCAAAGCTCATGCTACCATCTGCTTTGCCGCTGCAAAGCCTGGTTTAGTACTTCCTTCAGCAAGGCAATACACTGGTTCACTGCATGTAAAAAGCATAGGAATACCCATAAAGGTCCAAAGTGACCATGCTCCAAGCTTTCGTCTACTTACAAGTGCCAGCATGGCTAAACTTATTGCCAAGCCACAAGCGCAAAGTCACAAGGGCATTTTGGGGCACGTAGTAGTGCTTGGCGGATCACAAGGCCTTACTGGTGCTGCAAATTTAACATCTCTCACAGCTTTACGCACAGGCGCAGCCCTTGTCACAGCAGCTGCACCTGCTGAACTGTGCCAAGAGATAAAGCAAGGTTCGCCCAATATCATGACCCTTGCCCTTACAGAAAAACATGCGCAATCAAACGAAATCAATGGTACCACATGGCCCACAAATCTTCCTAAATCTTTGCGTGAGCTTTTAAGCAAGGCTACAGCCCTTGCCGTAGGGCCCGGCATGGGGCGCCACGCAGTGGCATTTTTACATGCATTATTAGATTATGATGCACGGCCAAGGGCTGTTTTTGATGCTGATGCCCTTAATATTTTAGCAGATAATCCGCATTTATTACCCTTATTGCGAGCAGGCGATGTGGCCACACCACATCCAGGCGAAGCTGCAAGATTGCTACACTGCAACACTGCTGTCATTCAAAAGAATAGACCCAAGGCATTGCAAACTCTCGCACGCCTAAACCCTGAGGTTACATGGATTCTTAAAGGTGCCGGAAGCCTTATGGCTCCAGGGATTACCACTGCATTTACGAGAAATGGCAATGTAAATATGTCACATGAGCAAGAGGATAAAAAACCCATTTTCATTTTGCCTTATGATATTCCAACCCTTTCTGTGGGTGGTTCTGGTGATGTGCTTACAGGATGCATTGCAGCTCTTTTGGCAAGGCAAGATACCGACAAAGGCCACATTCTTTCAAGCCCATGCGCTGCAGCCCTTGGCATGGCTCTTCATGCTGCCACAGGCTATACAACGTTAACGCATTTTCCGCATGGAGGGCACTTTGCCAGTGATCTTGCCCATGGCATAGCTCAGGCTTTGAGTCATGTTAGCAACTTAGGGGAATTATTACCGGAGATTTACAGTGCTGACATTTACTCTTAAAGACCATGCAGCCACAGAACATTTTGGACAAGCACTAGGCCATGCCATTCATACTTATTGGCAAAGCACTACCTACCTGCCCATAAGTGCCATTTTTTTACAAGGCCCCCTTGGTAGCGGCAAAACAACCCTTACCCGTGCCCTTGTGCAGACATTACCCCATGGTATGGAAGCTGAAGTTTCAAGCCCAAGCTTTACTCTTTGCAACCATTATGCAACAGCACCTGAAATTATACATTGCGACCTTTATCGTTGCGCCAATGCCTTACCTGACGAAGTATGGGATGCGCTTGAAAATGAAGATATTCTCTGTATTGTTGAATGGGCACAATATCTCCCAACTCAGGCCTTGCCTGAGGATTTTCTAGACATTTGCTTTGAAATGCGCAACAATGAACGTTTGGTTACGGTAAATGCAAAAGGTCCTCAAGCATGCCTTTTGCTGCAACAATGCACATAACAGTCTGACTACGCCTACTGGACAAGAACATGAAAATCCTGGTGCAAAAATTTGGCGGCACTTCAGTTGCCAACCTTGAATGCATGAAGCAGGTGCAAGAAAAAGTTATGGCAGGTCTTGAACGCGGCTACAAGATGGTAGTGGTGCTTTCGGCCCGCTCCGGCGAAACCAATGCCCTACTTACCCTTGCCGATACATGGTCTGCAACACCCGACCCTGCTGAATGCGACGCCCTTGTCTCTACAGGAGAACAAGTTTCCATCGCTCTTTTTACCATGCTCCTTAAAGATGCTGGCATTAAAGCGCGCTCATTGCTCGGTTCACAAATTCCCATTCTTACCGACAACAATTTTGGCAATTCCCGCATCCTTTCCATTGATAGCGATGCCCTATACAACTATCTTGAAGACTATGACGTGCTCGTAGTTGCAGGCTTTCAAGGCTACACCAAGGACAATCGCATCACAACTCTTGGACGTGGCGGCTCAGATACCTCTGCTGTGGCAGTAGCTGCAGCTCTAAACTCTGCTGAGTGCGAAATTTATACCGATGTAGAAGGTGTCTTTACCACTGACCCCAACATCTGTAGCAGTGCCCGTAAAATGGACAAAGTGTCCTATGACGAAATGCTCGAAATGGCGAGTATGGGTGCAAAAGTATTACATATCCGTTCGGTAGAATTTGCTAAAAAATATAAAGTTCCCGTACGTGTTCGTTCAACTTTTACTGATAATACCGGTACTTTGGTAACTCAGGAGGATTCTACAATGGAATCGGTGCTCGTTTCCGGCATTGCTTATGACAAAGACCAAGCCCGTGTCACCTTAAGTGGTGTACCCGACAACCCAGGCATTGCCGCTGCCATTTTTGGCCCTCTTTCTGAAAAAGGCATCCTTGTGGATATGATTATTCAAAATACTGGTCGTGACGGTATTACTGACATGACCTTTACTATCTCACGCAAGGATCTACAAAAAACCCTAGTTCTTGTAGAAGAAATTGCCAAAAAAATTCAGGCCAAGGGCGTATTCCACGATACCAATGTGGCCAAAGTTTCAGCCATTGGCGTTGGAATGCGTAATCACTCAGGTGTTGCCGCTTCAGCCTTTGCAGCCTTACAACAAGAAAATATCAATATCTTAATGATCAGTACCTCAGAAATTAAAATTACCATACTGATTGAAGACAAGTACGTAGAACTTGCCGTGCGCATTTTACATGACAAATTTGGCCTTGATTGGGACATAGGCGCCTAAAAAAACAGGCCACTGCAAACTACACAAAGGCATAAAAACGAGAACTAGGGCGCGCTTTGCTTGCCCTTTACGTGACTGACTTTTTGTGTTCATTACTCTCGAGGGGAAAGCTATGCTTTCCCCCTTTTTTAAACAAAGCATTTTACAAAATAAGAGTCCTGCACAATTACTTTTTCAGTATAATTTTGTGAAAATTGTAAA
>CAYJOQ010000167.1:0-5817 GCA_964371825.1 uncultured Desulfovibrionaceae bacterium | reverse complement strand
AGTAGGCGTGCCTTTCTGAAACACGCATGGAAATGCGTTTTTCAGCATCGACTATCTAGTGTAGTTGGCACTGATCAACAAATACACTTGTTGTAATAGTGGTTTTTGTCATGCAAAGAGGTTGTTTTCACGTGGCGACTAACGTAAGGAGAAGCGCATGGCCTTAACAGACTTGCCTAAAGAATTACGCGAGCACATAGCAAGAGCTAAGGGATACTTACAAAAAGAAGATATTCCAGCCACCCTTGAGGCTATGTCCCTTGCTTTACGCACAGTAGGTATGCTGGCGCAAAAACCTCCTGCGGTTGCCCTTGAGCAACAAATAAATGCTATTCTTGCACAGATAAATGTGTTGCCCCAATTACAGCCCTTGCTTGACCCACAAGCTACAGGAATGAATAAAAATCTTACTTACAGTTATGGTAAAGAGGGTGCGTTAGCTACAGTGTTGCGTGAATTTGGAAAAATACTTTTGGAAAAACAAAAAAAATCTCTGCTTACGGATTCAACATTGGCAAAGCAACGTTTGCAAGAGCTGCTTGATAAGGCACAAAGTGCGTATACCAAAAAAAAATGGGGTACTGGCAATTCATTTATGCAACGTGCCGCCACAGAATTTATTGAGCAAAGCACCATTGTTTTACATATTGGTCAATTACTAATGCAAGTGCATCAATCACTTGCGGCAAGTAAGGTGTTTGTGCTTGGTCTTACAAAGCATCCTCAAGAAAAAGAGCTGTATACTGCAGCTATAGAAGCTCTTTTGTTTTGTCAAGAATATGCAGAGGCTGAAAAAGTTTTTCAAAAGGCTTTGTATGAGTTTGGTGAACATCCTAAAACCCTTGCACGCATGGCGCATATGTATGCCCTTTGGGGTAAGGATGCTGAGGCTAAAGAATGTGCCAAGCGCGCTCTACGCCTTGATCCCCAAGAAGAGTTGGCTCAAGAGGTGCTTGCGCATAGTATTGCATAGCCATAGTATTGTATAGCCATAGTATTGTATAAAAAGATTAGCAGTGTTTTTTGTAAGAAAAATTTTGCGTGCCGTAAAATGAGTCAGCATCTATTCATGAAGCATTGCACGCTGAAAAAGTGCCAAGTATTCTTGGTTTCCCTTGGGTCCTAAAATGGCAGAAGGTACCAAGCCTACACACTGTAAGCCCAGATGTTCAGCGCAAAAAACTTGCACCTTGGTTATGGCTTCTTGCCTTGCCGCTTCATCACGTACAACACCTTTATGTGTTTGGTGTGGGCCCACTTCAAATTGCGGTTTAATGAGCGCAAGTATTTTTCCCTCCGCATCAAGCCATTGCATGCATGGTGGAAGCACAAGGGTTAAGGAAATAAATGATACGTCAGCAACCACTAGCTGCACTTTTTCAGAAATAAGCGTTGCATCAGCTGTGCGCATATTGGTTTTTTCAAGGTTTATAACCCTAGGGTCTTGACGTAATTTCTCATGTAATTGGCCGTGACCTACGTCAACGGCATAGACTTTTGCTGCACCGTGTTGTAAAAGGCAGTCGGTAAAGCCGCCGGTAGATGCACCTGCATCAAGGCAAATAAAATTTTGTACATCTAAAGAAAAGTGCTCTATGGCTGTTAAAAGCTTATAGGCACCGCGACTAACAAAGCGTTCTTTGGCTGCAAGGCTAAAAATAGTATCTGCTGGATAATTATGGCCAGCCTTATCCACACGGATAGGAGGCTCTCCCATAAATACTTGACCAGCCATGATAAAACGCTTAGCCTGTTCTCGGCTTTCGGCAAGGCCTTGCTCAAATACCAGCTGATCTGCCCGAACTTTGGAGTTTTTTGCAATTTTTGTTAGTGTCATGGGCCTTTGCATAGCTTTTTTTTGTAAAAATGCACAGCATTTTTTTTTGTAAAACTTGGCTTGAATGAAAAATATTTTTACTTTTGCCCACTTTACCCTTGCCAAGGGACGTAAAAAGGGCTAGTTCTTTTGACCCCTTTATATTACGAGGTATATAGATATGAAAAAAGATACGCATCCAACGACGTACAAAGCCACCATCTCTTGTGCATGTGGCTACCAAGAACAAGTTTTGTCCACCAAGGGTGAGCAAGTGCACGTGGAAGTTTGTTCTGCATGCCATCCTTACTACACTGGTAAGCAACGCTTCTTAGATACAGCCGGTCGTATTGACCGCTTCCGTAAGAAGTATGCAAAATTTGAAAAGAACTAGCTGCTGGCTGCTTTTACGCAGCTTGTGAGGCTCTGGTTCTTTTTGCAAGGTGGCATTGCTACCAAATGTTGCCTCCCTGGAGCCATTCTGGGGAGGTCTTTGTGCATTGTATATGAGCGCTTTTATCTTAACAAAGATGACTGCTATGAGGTTTAGTATGAACAGTTTGCGATTACTGCGTATGGCAATACTGACCCTATGTAACAATGGATGCCCCCTAGTGGGTGGGCAAGCTGTTATGGAGGGTATCATGATGCGTCATGGTGCCACCTACGCTCTTGCTGTGCGGCGAGCAGACGGCAGTATTGTGGCAGAGCGTCGCCCATGGTTTTCGCTCACAAAATCTGCTATACTCAAAAAAAAATTTGTGCGTGGTTTTCCTGTACTTATTGAAACTCTTGTCAATGGTATCAAGGCTCTTAATCGCTCAGCAGAGCAATCTGCAGAAGGTGAAGAAGAAAAGCTAGAATCATGGCAACTTGTGCTTACCATGTTTATGGCTCTTGGCATGGCCATTGTGCTCTTTGTTATTGTGCCGCATCTTTTGTCCATCGGTATGCAATGGGTGGGCCTTGGCGGCGATGTGCAAGGAATTAGCTTTCATTTATGGGATGGTTTGTTTAAATGCGCCATATTCGTCAGTTATATTCTTGCCATATCGCTTTTGCCGGATATTCGGCGCGTGTTTCAATATCATGGTGCAGAGCATAAGGTTATTCATGCTTTTGAGGATGGCGGCGAAGTTACAGCGCGCGAAGCTAGTCGTATGAGTCGTTTGCATCCTCGCTGCGGTACCACGTTTTTGCTTTTTGTTATTACCATATCTATTATATTGCATACTGTACTTGTTCCGGCCATGCTTATGGTTTGGATTCCTGATGGTTCTATTGAAAAGCATGCGGTGACCATATTTTTTAAGCTTTTGCTTATGATTCCTATCAGTGCCTTAGCGTATGAGCTTATCCATGCGGCAGCGCGCATGGGAGATAGTGTTTTTGGGCATATGTTACGTGCACCTGGCCTTGTATTGCAAAGACTCACTACCTATGAACCAGATGTTGCGCAGCTTGAGGTTGCTGTAGTTGCCCTTTATGAAGCCCTAGGGGACGATGCACCAGAACGTGTGCGCCCAGCTCCTTATGCGCCTATGATTTAACATAAAAAGGATGTAGTTATGTTTGCCAAGCTTGAAAGCCTGGAAAAGAAATATATGGAGCTTGAAACAGAACTGGCAGAGCCAGATATATTTCAAGACCAAGAGCGATATCGCAAAATTACAAAGGCCCATGCAGATTTACGCGATGTGGTGGTGCTATTTCGTGAGCATCGCACCTTGCGAGAGCAGCGTGAAGAAAATAAGCTTTTGCTCTCAGATAGTGATGCAGAAATGCGTGCCATGGCAGAAGAAGAAATTGCCGCTGCTGATGAACGTTTACCAGATATTGAACATGAGCTTAAAATTCTTCTTTTGCCCAAGGATCCCCTTGATCATAAAAATACCATTCTTGAAATTCGTGCAGGTACTGGTGGAGAAGAGGCGGCTCTTTTTGCTGCAGATTTGTACCGCATGTATTCTCGTTATGCTGAAGTAAAGGGCTGGAAGGTAGAGCTTATGAGTGAATCTGCCTCTGATACTGGCGGCTTAAAAGAAGTCATTTGCCTTATTACCGGTGATAGAGTGTATAGCCACTTAAAATTTGAGGCAGGTACGCACCGTGTGCAACGTGTGCCAGCCACCGAAACGCAAGGGCGCATACATACTTCTGCTGCTACTGTGGCTGTGATGGCTGAGGCTGATGAGGTTGATGTGAATATTCGCCCTGATGATTTACGCATAGATGTGTATCGTGCTTCTGGCGCAGGCGGGCAGCACGTAAATAAAACAGAATCTGCAGTACGCATTACGCATATTCCTAGCGGAACAGTGGTAACTTGCCAAGATGAAAAAAGTCAGCACAAAAATAAGGCCAGCGCCATGAAGGTACTTGCCTCACGCATTTTGCAAGCAGAGCAAGAAAAGCAAAGTTCTGCCATGTCTGCAGATCGTAAAGCGCAAGTGGGTTCTGGCGACCGCTCTGAACGTATTAGAACCTATAACTTTCCGCAAGGGCGTTGCACTGATCACCGTATCAACTTGACATTATATTCCCTAGAAAAAATTATGGAAGGGGAAATTGAAGGTCTTGTGGAAGCGCTTACAACGCATAGCCAAACAGAAGCTCTTAAGGCGCAATCTGACGTATAATGTCAGGGGAGAAGCAAGCTTCTCCCCTGAGAGTGCTGACAATAGCGGCGCAAAGGCCACAAAGTGGGTTTGTCATTAACCTAGGCGGGAAGCAAGCTTCTCCCCTGAGAGTGCTGACAAAGTCAGTACGAGCGATAAATCAAGAGTAGGCGGAGCTTTGCTTCGCCGTAAAGCGATTGATTTTCGTGCCTTTCCGCTTGGCAGCGTTGCTGACAATAGCGGCGCAAAGGCCACAAAGTGGGTTTGTCATTAACCTGGGCGGGAAGCAAGCTTCTCCCCTGAGAGTGCTGACAAAGTCAGTACGAGCGATAAATCAAGAGTCAGTCGATCTTGCTTGAGCGTGAGGGGATGCACTTTTGTATCTTTGCGCTCGATAATGTGCTTTTTCGTGTAGAATACTTTTCAAAATACCGCAAAATTCTCTTCTAGTATCCCTGAAAAGGGGGTGAAGCTAGCGTGCCACTGAAAAAATGCATGAAAATATTTTTTCAAATTCAATAAAATATGCATATCTTTCCTCATAAAGTCATTGACACAATGGGCTGCATCAAGGACAATATACTACCAATTTACTAAGCTCTTGCCTTTGAAAGTACAGCAGTTCCATATGAAAAAATGTATCTATGTTTGACTGTTGCAAATAGCAATAAACCTCTTTTGTAGAACACTATGGAGGAATTATGAGCGTATTTAAGCAAGCTTCACTTCTTTGGAAATTTCTTGGTTTTTTTCAAACGCCTATCATTCGTATTTTTCATGCCATTGCCTTTATTGTTGTGATGGCTCAGCTTGTAAAGTGGTTTCGAGAGCCCTTTTTTGATGCATGGCACATAGAGCTTGGGCTATTTATTATGCCCTTTGTTTGTATATTTTTATATATAAGTTTTAAACGACGCGGTGTGCGGTATTTTTTTCCATATTTATGGGGAGATACAGAACAATTGCGTAAAGATATTCAAAAAATAGCTCAAGGTGCTATTCCTGCTCCGCGTCCGGGGGGTTTACCCGGTGTTATTCAAGGATTTGGTTTTTTGTGTTTTTTTCTAACAACATTTTTAGGATTTTTGTGGTATATGCTTTGGGAAAGCCATACTGCATTATCAGTAGATTTTTTACATTGGCATAGATATATGGCGGTGCCTTTGACTATATATGTTTTTGGACATGGCGCCATGGCTTTATGTCATTTTCGTGTGTGGCAAAAAAGTCAAAAAGCGAAAAAAGATACGCTCTAATAACTAGTCGACACTGAAAAGCTAAGCAACTATTTGTAATTGTACACTTAATATGCAAGGGTCAACCTAGGGAAATTGCCAAAAACCAAGCATGAAATGCGACTTTTTCGGCAAGTTTTCGCCACTA
>CAYJOQ010000166.1:0-5860 GCA_964371825.1 uncultured Desulfovibrionaceae bacterium | reverse complement strand
ACGCCGGCCTGTCACGCCGGAGGCCGAGGGTTCGAGTCCCTTCCGCTCCGCCATTTAACTACCAAAAGGCAGTACGCGCAAGCATACTGCCTTTTTTTTTGTGAAGAAAGAAAACCTCCCGCAAAGTCAATTACAAAAAGCCTATTCCCCTGTATACGAACTATAAATTTTGTAATTTTTCTCGCAAAACCCTTGCTTTTGCCTTACCAATACCCGGTATACGCACAAGATCTTCAAGTGTAGCCTTGCGCATAGCATCGGTATTTGCAAAATGCTCCCACAAAAGCTTTGCAGTAGCCATACCCACTCCAGGAATTCGCATAAGCTCACTAGAAAGAGCCGCTCCCGCTCGCGCTTTACGGTGACGCCCAAGGGCAAAATTATGTGTGCAATCACGCACATGTTGCAAAAATAATAATTCTTGCGAACCTTCACGCAACGGTAAAGGATTACTACGACCAGGCAAAAAGATTCTATCAGCCATATTGCCCGCACGCCTATCAGCATGGCCATCTTCATCCCTTGCTTTGGCAATAGCCGCTAGAGCAAAAAGGCCTTCTTGCCCAGCCTCTTCCAATGCTCTGCCCACAGCATTAAGCTGCCCCTTACCGCCATCAATAAGCAAAAGGTCAGCAAAAGGTGGTCCAGAATCAAGCCGGCGCTGCACCCACGCTGCCAAGGTGGCATAATCATCACCACAACCATCAGGCATGGCATAATTGCGATATGCAGATTTTAAAGGTTTACCGTCTTCAAATACTACCATGCCTACCCGAGTTTGCTGACCAGAAGTATGAGAAACATCAACGCATTCAATGCGTCGTACCCTAGAGGGTAAGTGCAAAATTTTAGCAAGGCGCTCTTCCATACTTATGCTGACATCTTCCGTGCGCTTACGCCCCTCTTCCTTAGCATTGGCTGCAGCCATATCCACAAGACTATTTTCTTCTGCTGTACGCGGTGCCATAATACGTACCGCACCTTGGCGCATATCAGTCAAACTTTGTTCTAAGGCCAGTAACATATCGTGCTCTTCTTCATGTATTTGTTCAGCATGTTCAGCACTATTTACTTCCCCATTAGGTATGTTTACGTCCTTAATCATGGTTTGCGTCTTAGGCAACCACGGCAATATAATGCGAGCAGGCGGCGTTATAGGTCCATAAAATTGCGCCAAAAACGATAGTAAAAGTTCCGGAGTATCATCAAAATCAAGCCCAGGCCAAAAGTACGTTCGCCCATCCATAAGCAAGCCGCCACGTACAAAAAGTATCCCCAAAGCCATACCCTTCTCTACTTCATGCAAGCCAATAACATCAAGATCACCGCCGCCAGGAAGCACAGCCGCCTGACGTTCCACCGTACGTTCCACAGCCCGAATTTGATCACGTAAAAGAGCTGCTCGTTCAAATTCCATGGCCTCTGAAGCTGCATACATGCCCGCTTCAAGGTTTTGTATTAATTCTGCAGAACGCCCTGCAAGCAAATCCATAACCTTGCGCACCCCTTCATGATACTCATGGGAACTCACAAAATCCATACAAGGTGCCGGGCATTGCCCCATAAAATGATACAAACATGCGCGCGTTCTATTCTTCATAGCTCTATCTGTACAACGACGCAAAGGAAAAGCCTTGTGTATAAGCTTCCACGTTTCTCGAGCAGCTAAGGCTGAAGTAAAGGGCCCAAAATATCTCGCACCATCACGCCGTGCGCTGCGTACTATCTCAAGACGTGGAAATAATTGCTTAATGGCCACCCGAAAAAGCACATACTGTTTATCATCACGCAACACTATATTATAGTGCGGCCTATGCTTTTTTATAAGGCTAGCTTCCAATAAAAGGGCTTCTTTTTCTGTTGTAGTAGAAAGAGTTTCAAGACTTGCTGCATGGCGCATCATGGCATGCGTTTTCGCCGCAAGCCCCTCTTCACGAAAATACGATAAAATACGACGGCGCAAAATTCGAGCCTTGCCCACATAAATAATACGCCCCTGCGCATTTTTATAAATATATACCCCTGCCGTTAACGGCAATGATGATGCTTCTGGTTTTTGCATGTGTAGAACTGTGTATTTTTTTGGGTTAGTAATTTACGGCATTCATATCAACATGTAATACCTCAACTATTTTTTGCAACACCTGCACAAAAGCATCCTTTGACCACGGTCCCCCAAGAGCAAGGCGCACAGCGTGTTCACTATCTGCAGCGCCAAGAGCAAAAAGAGTGCTTTCTGCCACTATAATGCCATGTTTTTGCAAAACATGAGCAAAGCCTTGCGCTGTCCATGGATGCGGCAATCGCAGCCAGCAAAAAAAACCTGTTGATCGACTGGTTACAGAAAATCCATCCAAATAATTACGCACCAACTCATTGCGTAAAGCTGCCTCATGGCGCTTTTCTTGAAGAATCACATCAGCTGTTCCATCCATAATCCATTGTCGTGCAAGTTCTGCCATGAGGGGCGGCGCCATAGAAATGGTATATCCTATGGTGCGCTCAAGATCAGCATAGAGAGCATCTGGTGCACACAAATATGCAATGCGCAAGCCTCCATTTAAAGCCTCACTGGTAGACGCAATAAAACAAGTACGCTCAGGAGCAAGATTTGCCAAAGGAGCTATTCTATGCTCCAACGATAAGGCATATACATCATCTTCGATAATATATATGTCATGACGACGACATACCTCCACAAGTGCTGTACGCCTATACAAGGGCATCTGTGCTAACGTAGGATTATGACACGTAGGCATAAGATACACACCACGCACAGCCCCCGTACGACACACAGCTTCTAAAGCTTCCGGCAGCATGCCCCCTTCATCCATACGCACCGGCACAAGCGTCAAACGCAAACGGCGCGCCAATTGCCGTAATACAGGGTAGCTAAAATGCTCTACCACCAATCTATCACCAGGGGCAAATAATGAAGCTAGTATGGTTAATAAAGCATGCTGCGCTCCAGCACACACCAATATATTTTCAGGCGAAACAGCATACCCATAACACTTAGCCCATAATGCCCCTGCCTCACGATGCCGCCAAAGCCCCCGTGGTTGCTGATAAGAAAAAAGAGAAGAAAAAAGCGTTTCATCTTCTTTAGCATTGTGCAGTACCTGCTCAAGTCCCTGCGTAAGAGAAGGATTGATATGCTCAAAAGGTGCTATAAAACCTAGGTCATAAACAGCATCTTTGTGCCCTGAACCCCCATGAGCTTGACCTGCAAAAACCTTAAGACTATGCAAATCACTGGGCACTTCTCTATCCTGAACCCGAGCGCGCATAAAGGTTCCTCGCCCCGTGATACCTTCTGTAATTCCGCGACGAGCAGCTTCTGCATAAGCCCTGCTCACTGTTCCTACAGTAAGTTTAAGGCTCTTAGCAAGATGTCTATGCGTTGGTAAACGTTCACCCACAACCAACACACCTAAAGCTAAGCCTTCCACCAATGCTTCAACTATATGCATATAGCGAGGCACATCTGGATAACTTTGTACCTGTTTTTCATAGAGTGACAAAATTTTCATGCACGTTACATACAAAAATTCATAAGCACTGTCAAAGACAGATAACATGCTTTTATTTTTACAATTTACAATATATACTAGCACAAATAATTGTCACCATAACAATTTTTCTTTGTCCAAAATAAAAATTATTGTCACAACCACTGAAAATATTCTCTACAAAAAATACCTGTCGTTCTAGTGTGCTGTAAAAATTTTATGGTAATTATATACATGCTGCACCATGTAAGAAAAACAAACTACACTAACAGCCTATATAGGCAATATACAAGGAGTATTTTCATGGAAAAAGGAACATTTCAAGTAAAATCTGGATTGGCAAGCATGCTTAAAGGTGGCGTTATCATGGACGTTACAACCCCTGAAGAAGCAACCATTGCGCAAGAAGCTGGTGCCTGTGCCGTTATGGCCCTTGAGCGCGTGCCCTCTGATATTCGTAAAGAAGGCGGCGTAGCTCGCATGGCAGATCCAACCATAATTCAAAGCATTATGGACGTGGTGAGCATTCCTGTTATGGCCAAAGCCCGTATTGGTCATGTTATTGAAGCACGTATTTTAGAATCTCTTGGTGCTGATTATATTGACGAAAGCGAAGTGCTCACTCCAGCTGATGACAAATATCATATTAACAAGACAGATTTTACTGTACCCTTTGTATGCGGTGCTCGTAATCTTGGTGAAGCTTTACGCCGTCTTGCTGAAGGCGCATCCATGATTCGTACTAAGGGCGAACCCGGTACAGGTAATGTGGTTGAAGCTGTGCGACATTGCCGTATGCTTATGGATGAGATACGCACCCTTTGCCATCTACGAGAAGACGAAGTTGCAAATTTTGCTAAAGAAATCGGTGCGCCCCTTGAGCTTGCCATAGCCACGCGCAATGCTGGCCGCTTGCCTGTAGTAAATTTTGCTGCCGGTGGCATTGCCACACCAGCTGACGCGGCACTTATGATGCACCTTGGTTGTGATGGGGTTTTTGTTGGTTCTGGTATTTTCAAATCTGGAAATCCAGCTAAAAGGGCTCGTGCTATTGTTTCTGCAGTTACACATTATAACGATTATAAGATACTAGCAGATATTTCACGCGACCTTGGTCAAGCTATGCCAGGTCTTGAAATTTCTTCTATTCCTCCTACAGAACGTATGCAAGAAAGAGGCTGGTAGTATGGCTGTACGCATTGGCGTTTTGGCCTTACAAGGGGCTTTTGCTGAACATGTAGCCAGCCTCAAAAAATGCGGTGCTCAAGCTTTTGAAGTGCGCACAGTTGCACACTTAGAAGGGCTACACGGCTTAGTCATCCCTGGCGGCGAAAGCACTGTCATGGGAAAACTTATGCACGAAGAAGGACTTATGCAACCCATTCGTCACGCAGCTATTGCAGGCATGCCCATATTCGGTACTTGCGCAGGACTCATTTTATTGTGCACGCATATTGCTGATTATGACAAACAGCCTAGCCTTGGTTTGCTTGAAGCTACCGTGCGCCGCAATGCATTTGGAAGGCAAACTGACAGTTTTTGTACTGACCTTGTATGTCAAAAACCGCTACAGAGTAATGAGCAACAAGATGACATTTCAAAACAAAGTGTCACCCTGCCAGCAGTTTTTATTCGTGCTCCCTTGTTAGAATGGGTAGGAGACAAGGTACGCGTATTAGCTACCATTAACGATAAAGCTGTGGCGGTAGAACAGGAGAATATACTGGCCTGTTCTTTCCACCCAGAGCTTACAAAAGATACAACCATGCATCAATGGTTATTGGCTAAGGCTGAAAGATTTGCCCAAATACCATAATCATATGGCTGATTGGTGTGCAAAATATAAAAAATAAAAAAAAATATTTTTATCGTTGACAACAAGCCAACTTTAAGGCAAATTCCTTTTCACACCACATGGGGTTGTAGCTCAGTTGGGAGAGCGCTTGAATGGCATTCAAGAGGTCGTGGGTTCAATTCCCTCCAGCTCCACCATGAATTTCAAGGACTTAGGTTGAAAAACTTAAGTCCTTTTTTTGTGTCTAAGCCATTTGCCCCGCTCCTGCTCCGCTATTTCAAGGTACACGGTGGTAAAGGTGGTGAAAGTTGGCACGGTGCTGAGGTGGTTTTCTTCCCCTGCAAGGTAGTGATTTTCACTTGTGCCTTTCATGGGGTTGAGGGGGCGCCCCTCACCAGTTCCCGGCATATCAAATTCATTTGTATACACATTGGGGAAACTGGCCTTGCTGTGGTGTCTATGTTGCCCTTTGGCAAGCTGTGCTCATGATTGACCACTACCACGAAAAATACACGGCTCTCTGCTCCATTCTAAGCGTTGAAAATATCTTTTA
>CAYJOQ010000165.1:0-5878 GCA_964371825.1 uncultured Desulfovibrionaceae bacterium | reverse complement strand
TAGAATCAACATATTCTGTTTCTTCCTTGGTAGGATTGGTATCGTCAAAACGTAAATTACACTTTCCAAGAAAGTCTTCAGCCACGCCAAAATTTAAAAAAATTGATTTGGCATGCCCTAAATGTAAGTATCCATTGGGCTCAGGAGGAAAACGTGTATGCACACGGGCATCAAAGCGCAAAGAAGCATTATCATCTATAATGCGAGAACGAATAAAATCTACGGGATTATTAACGGTTTCTTCTTTTTCAAGGGGAGTTTGGCTCATAGCAATTCCTAATTTTATAGAAAATAATAAACAAGAACTATAAAACACAAATTATCAACGGTCAACACAAAGCATGCTGACTATTTTTACATGAATTTTCAAAAAAATTGTATATAATAAAATTTATATACCATTTTATTCCTTGAAAGAGTGCATCCTTAACATTACTCAACAGACATTTGCCAGTGTTACGCCATATGGTTTTATAATTATTTCGATGTATACTGGCAACACTCACTGCAAATACCCCTTTGGGGCCGCCAGAAGCACATTCTGGCATATTGTACGCTAGGCGACATTTTTTTTACAGAAAAATTTGCTAGTCAACACGTGAAAAACAAGTGCAATAGTATCGAAAAATTGCCAAAAAGTTGTATTATATGCTTTGTTTTCGGCAATTTTTCTGTGACCTCTTAAGGTGTGAATACCTGTAGTTACAATGGTTTGTATGGTTTTTCAGTGCTGACTACATAATCAGCGTACATTGTACATGACTGAGCAGTTAATGTCATATGGCATAAGGCCATACCCATATTACAAAAGTAATTTTTTCCCTAATACCCCTTGACGAAATTGTATACAGCATCCAGTATATAAATACATAGTCGAGCCTGAAAAACTGTTCTCTTGGTGTCGAAAATTGCCAGAAAAGCACATTTTATGCTTTACTTCTAGCAATGTTCTCATGCCGTGTGACTATTTCATTCTTATATTATAATTGGTTAATGTGTTTTTTGGATGAGACTATCTAGCAAATGGCGCTTTTTCAACAAAGTATTTATATCTATAAAAAGATGAGAGAACACAAAACACGCGATATCAAAGCATAGCGCATTTTTCACCACATCGATAACAAAGGAATATATATGCAACAACTTGTAAAGCAATCTCTAGGTCAAGAAGCCACAAATTTATTACGCAAAATGATTCTTGACGGGCATTTTACTGAAGGCGAACGCCTTGTAGAGGATCGCATTGCCACAGAGCTTGGTATAAGCCGCACTCCATTGCGTGAAGCATTACATCGTTTAGCACAGGAAGGCATTTTAGAAAAAAGACGCACCGGCGGGTATGTGCTTCGCCCCTTACAAACTACTGAAATTGAAGATGCCATTGCCATACGCATTATGCTAGAATCGTACGCTGCCTCCCTTGCAGCCAGCAGAAGCACCAAGGAGCAAAAAAAAGCCTTACGACAAAACCTTAATGATTTTAGCACTGCTCTTACTGAAAGCAATATTCCTAAGCTTGTAAGTTTAAATGAAGCCTTTCATATTTTATTACGCGAATCAGCGCATGCCCCACTGCTCTCACAATTGTTATCTGAGCTTGATGGTGTTGTAGAACGTATTTTACGGCCAAAAATTTCTGACCAAGAAGCCACGTGGTCTGATGTTGATCACATGAAAATTTTAGAACACATTGAACAAGGCAATGGACAAGAGGCAAGCATTGCCATGCGAGAACACATTGAGCATGCAAAAGATGCCATTTTTAGCAAGGTAAAAGCCCCAAAATAGCTATTTATTACTACTATAATACAAAAGCTTCACAATATTACTATAGAACATTATACAATTATTACAGCTTTTTATTGTATAATCATTCAAAAACTTTAATCATACGTATTTATTTTCCAGACTCAATAAAGGGCATAAGGTCTAGTTCAAGGGCTTTAGCCCCATCAATGGTCACATGATCTTGATCATAAAAGAGAGCTTCTCCTTTTTTTCCTATACCATAGCAATACACAGCATCACAAAAAGTATCAAGAACATCAATCTCGCTAATGCCTAACCCTTGCATATCCAAGGGTTGTAAACTTTGCTGATGATACGCACGTACTTCTTCTCGCAAAGAAACTACTTCACTGTGTATGTTATTTTGATTTTCTTTAAAAGATAACCGATTCCAATTTTCTAATTTAAAAGCATAATCAGGTACACTAAAACGAAATTCCGGCATATTTTTTAAATAATAAAAAGCTGTGCCCTTTGGAAAAAAGCTTACTACATTGCTAAGACCTGTTTTAGTTGCAAAAACAGAATCCGCATTCAAAGTACCATCAGCATATATATAGGACAAATTATTTCTTTGTTCATCGTTTTCAGTACTGCTAAATGATTTTCCAAGTACGCGCGACCCCCAACGAACAGCAAACAAGACACTTTTGATATTTTTAGTTTTTAAGTAATTTTTTACCCCCTCTTGCTGAAAGAGCACTAATGTAGGAGGCATTGTTTTGAGATTAATATTCCTCACATCTACAGTATTGAATAAAGGGGTTTGTGCAGTATACAGTACTCCCGAGATAGCATTTTTTTTAGCTAGAGAATCTAAACTTTCATACAATACCGAAGCATGACTATCACCCATTACAAATAAAGTAGGCTCAACAGACATATCTCCAAAGGCGTATAAGTTAGGAATACCTCGTACAGAATTTTTAAGGCTAGAAATCTTCACGGTATCATATGTATTTGTAATTAATCTTGGCATTTTATCAAAGGCAATATTTATTACTAGCAAAACAAGGCCTATGGATACCATAGATACAAACAAAGATTTTCTGGTAGAAAAAATCTTTCTTTTTCGTATAGGACACTCGAGCAAAAAATACGATGCACATGATAAAATAAATGTTATGCCAAGACAAATGCATGATTCAACAAACGACAATGTGAAGGAATTATTTGTTGAAACACTATAAAAACACACTAGCACTAGCCAATGCCACAAATATAATGAATACGAAAGCTTTCCTATAAATACCAGTATATTATTAGAAAGAACTCTATATACTATACTGCTTTGATCTTTGCCTAATTCTAAGCACAACAGCGCTGCAACACATGGTATTAAAGCAATATACGAAGGAAAACCAATAATTATATGCTGCATAAGTGTTACTGAAAAAAGAAGCAAGAAAAGTGCAGCTATTGATACTATCTTCGCTGTTACTTTATTAGAAAAATGTAAAATTTTTATTTCTTCTTTTGAAGGCAAACTATAAATGGCTAAAATTGCACCCAAGAGAAGTTCCCAAGCTCTAAAGGGTAACCAATAAAATGCAGTTCTTGAGCTAAAATGCGTCATTACTATACAAGCAATAAGGGAAATCCCCGTAACCCACCACATGCCACAGAGTATATTCTTTCTTTTCTTTATAAAAAATGCTAATAATAGAGGGAAAAATATATAAAACTGCTCTTCGATTGCCAATGACCATATATGTAACAAAGGCTTAGAATGCACATCTAAAGAAAAATAATCATTATCTGCCCAGAAGAAATAATTAGAAACAAAACCCAGAACAGAATAGATAGAATTTACAAAATCAGTGAATACTTTGGGAGAGAAAAAAACATATGCCCAGGGCATACTAAGAAACACTGTTGCAAAAAAGACAGGAAAAATGCGTCGAACGCGCCTTTCATAAAAATTTATAAGCGAAAATCCATGCGGTTGCCATTGCATTTCTTTATAAATAATACTTGTTATTAAATAACCACTTATGACAAAAAATACATCAACACCAACATATCCACTATGAAATAATGCAATATGAAAATGATAAAACATTACAGAAAGTACAGCAATGGCTCTTAATCCGTCAATGTCGGCACGATATTTCATTCTTAACCCTAAGTAATAGAATAAAAACAAGCATTCTTATTAGTAAAAAAGTCATAATTTACAAATCATGACCAAAAAATACATTTCTATATTTTCATAGAAAAGATATGCTAAAAACATATTTCAGAATACATTTCTAATAATTACAAAACAGTGCATATAGTCACGCTCTTAAGAACGTGTGTTATTTTTTTAACACAAAATTAGAAGCATGCAAATTTTGAGGAGTTTTTATATTTCAAAAGGCCTTAATTTGTCAACATATCATATACATAATAGGATATGCTAAAAAATGTTTAAACCATTAGAACAATACATGTTATGTATTGTTCTGCATTTTTACTTTTATCAGAATAGGAGAAAAAATTGTCTACTGCCTAAGCCCAAAAACGCTATGTACGGATTTGCTCCATTTGCCTTGTAAGCACAAAAGAAATTGTATCACATCGCGCACAGCACCTTCTCCACCTTTTTGAGGAGCCACATAATGCGCTAAGCTTAAGACCTCAATGCAAGCATCACAAGGGCAGGCAATAAACCCTGCCAAGGGCATTGCCAGTGCATCATTCACGTCATCACCAATATAGGCTATATTTTCAGCGCACAAATTCTGCTCTTGCATGTATTTTTGTAACCATGTTTTTTTATCTTTTATGCCCTGAGCAATGGTTTCAGCGCCAAGTTCAGTAGCACGCATATGTACTGCAACACTTTCACGGCCCGTGAGAATTATAAACTTTATACCAGCACTACGGGCAATATTTAGTGCAGCACCGTCACGAACAGAAAAAGATTTTGTTTCATGCTTTTGAGAATCATATACCACATTGCCGGTGGTAAGTGTTCCGTCCACATCAAGTATAAGGTGGCTAATTGCTTGCAAAGAAGTTGTTATATCACGCTGTAAGCTCATGCTGTACCTCTTAAGGTGTGAGTATTTGTAATTACAATAGTTTACATAGTTTTTCAGTGCTGATTATAGAGTTTCTCATCGTCGACAATATTAGCCATTAATAAGTGCACGTATAAATTTTTGTGCAGCCTCTGCTTCTGCCATGGGCTGTGCTCCAGGTATAGCTTCAACACCTAAAAAACCTTTATATTCAGCTTCATACAATGCTTTATATATGGTTTCTAAGGGTAAACATCCTCCACCTGGCACAGCTCGCGTATTGTCAACAAAATGTACATGACCAATTTTTCCGCGAGCATTGACAATGGCCTGAACAAGAGATGCTTCTTCGATATTCATATGAAAAATATCAAGTAATAACTGTAAATTATGAGGTTCTCCTGCAAGAGAAAAGAGCTCTAAACTTTGTGCTACCGTATTACAAGAATTGATTTCGTATCGGCAAAAAGGTTCAAACAGCACACCAAGCCCAAATGTTGCGGCTAGTTCACAATATTCCCGTACCCCTTCTGCCATGTATTGAAGGCCTGCGTATTTTTTGTCCTCTTCTTTTGGAAGATTACCGCGAATAAAACCAATATTAGGCTTAGTTCGCAATTGAGCGGCCATCTCCAAATGCCTTTTGGATTTTTCCAATAATACCTTACGTCTTTCAGAACTTGGGTCATTTAAAAAGTATCCGGCAGCCATAATATCGCCTTGTGCGGCGAGCATACTCACTTGTAAACCAGCATCATCTAAAACCTTTGCAACATGAGATATATCTATCTGTAAAGGTTCAATAATAAAAAGATCTAATCCTTCATACCCTAAATCTGCAAGGGGTTGTACACATTGTTCCCAATTACCATTAAACATAATCGGCGACATTCCACAAACACTTGTAGAGACAGATATACTTGTTAACATGTTACACCTTTTCTGCGACTGAGCGCCAAGTAAAATTTTTACAAAAGTGCTTTATACCACAAACAAACACAAAAACATTTTTTGCGTTTTCTCATAGAAAAAGAGTCCTGCACAATTACTTTTTCAGTATAATTTTGTGAAAATTGTAAAAA
>CAYJOQ010000164.1:0-5900 GCA_964371825.1 uncultured Desulfovibrionaceae bacterium | reverse complement strand
ATCCGCAAGGGAAAGAGCACGAATACTAATGCCTGCCTCGCTTAAAGTGCGAGTAACCTCTGCTAGGCGTCCAGCCTTATTCTCTAGAAAAACAGATATTTGTTCGGCTAACATGCTAACTCCTTGTGCGTGTAGCTATTTAGAATTGCCATCAGAGGATGATTTATCCTTAGGTGTAATGTCCACTTCATCAGGCTCAGTGGAAGAACGTTTAAAATTGCGAATGGCTTTTCCAAGACCATTACCAATTTCTGGCAATTTATTGGCGCCAAACACAACAAGTGCTATTACTAACAGCACTAAAATTTCTTGAGTTCCAATACCAAACATATATCCTCCACATTTTCGATAACTATACCTAGCACAAGGCACAAGGTCAAGTAGCAAAAGGCGTGCATGTGCACGTAATAAAATATATGTGAATTTGTAGCTTATAATCGTTGCGTACTGGTGGAACAATGCATATAATGCTGTTGGTGCTAACTTAAGGAGATGTACATGACGATCAAAGGCCCCCTGCTTACTCTTCCCATATTACATATAGATATTGCTGAAGATCTCATACCAAAAATACAAAACCTTTTATACCTTTGGCCAGGTTTGCCCCAAATGCCTACCGGCTACTGGCAAGCACCCAATACCCCTTTTGCGCCGCATGATGCTGCCACACTTTTGCAAGAGCTTAGCCAACTAAGTGATGCAGCCCTTGCAGGAGTGCCTGTAAGCTCTCTTATTTCGCAAAATACCCGCAAAAAAAATAATGACTATGCTGAACATGACGATATCAAATCCTTTGTGGCAAATGATGGTGTAAAGTACACCCCTTCAAAAGAACATTTGCCCCACAAATACTACCTTCATGATGCGCAACGTTTTTTACTTTGGACTTGGCTTTTAGAAGAACGCTACAAAGAAATTCGCACGTTAAGTGAAGCCTATACACAAAATGCCCAAAGTCTTTTAGCCACCTTGCATGTAGAAAACGACACGGCACTCATGGGCCTTGATAGCATTGAAAAAACCTTAGCAAAAAATAATGCCCCCTTACCTCCTTGGAAGTTAGTTATAGAAAATGCACTGCCATTTTTACCATCAAATGCAACAATTATCATTAATAGCCCTGAAATGGCCATGTATGTGCGTGAAATAGCTACTTTCACAAATCTTACCCCTGCTGATCTTGAAAATGCACATCTTGACACTGCACAGAATTGGCAAGAAGCAACAATATGCTCAGAAAAACTTTTGCAAGGGAGAAATACCCAAACAAAACCTTGGTTAAAGAAAGATATACATTTACTCATATGCGATTTTTTGGAGAAAAAAAATGGATAGCCAAGCGCATAAAAATATCCCCTCTCAATTACAAGGAATTATCTTTGACTGTGACGGAGTTATTTTACACTCACGTGCTGCCAATGAACACTACTATAATCTTATGCTCAAAGCCCTTGGATTGCCTCCATTAACAAAAGAACAAGAATCCTTTACCTATATGGCAACTGTACATCAAGCTCTTGACTATATTGTGCCTGAGCATTTACAACATAAAATCAAAGATATACAGCACAAAGTAATTGATTATAAACGCGATATCATGCCACACGTTGAACTGGAAGAAGGTTTTTTAGATTTTATAGATTGGGCTAAAAGTCGTCATTTACGCTTGGCAGTACATACCAATAGATCTAACGGAATGCCCTTTATTATTGAAAAATTTAATCTGTATCATGTTTTTGACCCCATCATAACAGCTGCAGATGTACAACCAAAACCTAAACCTGACGGTATTTTTAAAATCCTTGAACTTTGGAATTTACCAAAAGAAGCTGTTATTTTTATTGGAGATAGCCCAAATGATCAAGATGCTGCAAAAGCTGCAAAGGTAAGTTTTGTGAGCTATGATAACGAAGAACTTGACGCAGCCATTAAGGTTGGGCATTTTAAAGCTTTACAAGATATGTTAGAAAAATCTGCTTTTGAACGATAATACATGTATGTACGAGGATTACTATGTTTGTTTTTACCAATGCTGTTAGTGCAATAGCCTCTATCCTTGGAGGCCTTCTTAATGTGTATTTTTGGATTGTTGTAATATCTGCTCTGCTCAGTTGGGTAAGGCCAGATCCTTACAATCCCATTGTACGCACTTTGCGCAATCTTACCGAACCAGTATACTATCGTATACGAAAATGGTTGCCATTTACCTATACAAGTGGCATAGACTTTTCACCAATAATTGTTCTTATCTGTATTGAGCTTATCAATAGAATTGTTGTAACCTCTATGCTACAGTTTGCTATGACTATGTAACTATATATTTTTGTAGTTTTTTATATAACCTCTAACGAAGGAGAATTCACCATGGAACAAACTGACAGAGACCTAATCGAAAAAATTGCTGAGAATGATCCTGAAATCAGAGAACTTTGGGAAGATCACATGCTTTACTCTAAGCAAGTGACAAAACTTGAAAGTAAACCCTTTCGTACCCCAACTGAAGAACAAACATTAAAGCAGCTTAAAAAGCAAAAGTTAGAAGGTAAAACTAGCCTTGTTGACTTGCTTGATAAGTATAAGCAGGAGAATTAAGTAATGCAAATGACCGGTGCACAGATATTGTTTGAGACCTTAAAGCGTGAAGGTGTTGACACCATTTTTGGATATCCCGGTGGTGCTGTTATTGATTTGTACGATGAAATAACTAAACACACCGAACTTCGTCACGTCCTTGTACGCCACGAGCAAGCTGCTGTGCACGCGGCAGATGGCTATGCCCGTGCCTCAGGTAAGGTTGGAGCGTGCCTTGTCACGTCAGGGCCCGGTGCAACAAATACCGTTACGGGCATAGCTACTGCTTATTGTGACTCCATACCTATGGTCATAATTACCGGTCAAGTTAATACTCCACTCATCGGTAATGACGCATTTCAAGAAGTTGACATTGTAGGCATTACTAGGCCCTGTACAAAGCATAACTTTTTGGTAAAAGACATTAAAAAACTCGCAAGCATTTTGCGCCAAGCATTTTATATTGCACGATCAGGTCGCCCTGGCCCTGTGCTTGTAGATTTACCAAAAGATATTAGCCAAGCCACTACAGAATTTGTATGGCCAGATGATATTCGTATGCGTAGCTATAACCCAACCTATAGACCAAACTTAAACCAATTGCGTAAAGCTGTTGAAGCAATCATGTGCGCAAAAAAGCCCATGTTCCTCATAGGTGGCGGTGTTATTAACTCAAACGCTGGCCCTGCCGTACAAAGCCTTGCTGAAGAATTGCATATTCCTGTTGCCGCAACCCTTATGGGGCTTGGAGGATTTCCGGGTGACTCTAGGCTTTGGCTAGGTATGGTAGGTATGCATGGTTGTTATGCTGCCAACTCTGCCATAAATAACGCCGATCTTCTTGTGGCAGTAGGCGCACGCTTTGATGACCGCGTAACCGGACGCATTTCTGGCTTTGCACCAAATGCACGCATTGTACACATAGACATTGACCCCACAAGTATTCGCAAAAATGTTAAAGTAGATGTGCCTGTGGTTGGAGATTGCCGTAACGCCCTTGAAGGCATGCATGAAATTGCAAAAACACGCCTTGAAGAAAAAGACTTTGCAGCTGTTCATGCCCCTTGGATTATGCAACTTAACGACTGGAAAAAAGAACGCCCCTATGCATATATAAGCAATGGAAATGATAGTATTAAACCTCAAGCTGTTATTGAAATGCTACACCGCTTAGCCGAAGGCAAAGCCATTATCGCCACAGAAGTTGGACAAAATCAAATGTGGGCGGCACAATTTTATACCTTTGACAAACCACGCACCCTTTTAACCTCAGGCGGTCTTGGCACCATGGGCTACGGTTTTCCCGCAGCTATAGGCGCACAACTTGCCTTCCCTAACACTCTAGTTGTAGACGTTGCAGGTGATGCCTCTATTCAAATGAATATTCAAGAGCTTGCAACGGCCGTTGAAAACAAATTACCTGTTAAAATTCTTATTTTAAACAACCACAATCTTGGCATGGTTCGCCAATGGCAAGAACTCTTTTATAAGAAAAATTACAGCTTTACCAATATGGAAGCCCAGCCAGACTTTGTCAAACTTGCCGAAGCCTATGGCGCTGAGGGCTATAGAATTACAAAGATTAGTGAACTTGAAACTACCATGAAAAAAGCTCTCTCTTCACCCCATACAGCCATAATTGATGTTATTGTTGAAGCTGAAGAAAATGTATATCCCATGGTTCCAGCTGGCGCATCCTTAAACGAAATGCTTCTGGTTTAGGAGTTGACAATGAAACACGTACTTTCCGTTTTAGTTGAAGATGAACCAGGCGTTTTGTCTCGTGTGGCAGGGCTTTTTAGTGGTCGCGGATTCAACATCGAATCTCTTAATGTGGCTCCAACCTTAGAACAAGGTGTGTCACATATGACCATAACCACCTCTGGTGATGAAAAAATTATTGAACAAATAATGAAACAGTTACACAAACTCGTAACTGTTATCAAAGTCGTAGACTTTTCCGAACTAAACGCCGTAGGCCGCGAAATGATGCTCATCAAAGTTCACGCAGAAGGCGCTAATCGAGGCGAAATCTTACGAACTGTAGAAATTTTTCGCTGCCGCGTGTTAGATGTTGGTCATAGCGAAATAACCATTGAAGCTACAGGTAACCAAGAAAAACTTGCAGCAATTATTAATCTTTTCCAGCGTTTTGGCATTAAAGAAATAGCTCGAACA
Source organism: uncultured Desulfovibrionaceae bacterium (assembly GCA_964371825.1). Lineage (GTDB taxonomy): Bacteria > Desulfobacterota > Desulfovibrionia > Desulfovibrionales > Desulfovibrionaceae > CAYJAD01. The sequence goes on along the minus strand of CAYJOQ010000164.1, from coordinate 1,151 downwards.
GGAACTGTGTCTATGCGCCGTTCCATTCAGCCTGAATAATGCTTTGCATATTTAACTAACCTTTTACCCCTAATGATTGAGGATTAGCATGAAAGTATATTACGAAAAGGACGCAAATATCAGCCTTTTAAAGGATAAAACCATCGCCATCATCGGCTACGGCAGCCAAGGCCACGCCCATGCACAAAATTTGCGTGACTCTGGTGTAAACGTTATCGTAGGTCAGCGTCCTGGCAGTGCTAACTATGATCTTGCAAAAGAACACGGCTTTGAGCCCGTTTCTGCTGCAGAAGCTGCAAAGCAAGCTGATTTTATTATGATTTTGTTGCCTGACCAAGTTCAAGCAGCCGTCTATGAACAAGACATCAAACCTCACCTAACCGCCGGAAAATCCTTACTCTTTGCTCATGGTTTTAACATCCACTTTGGACAAATTGAACCACCCAAAGACGTAGACGTATTCCTTATCGCCCCCAAAGGCCCAGGACATCTCGTACGTCGCACCTTCACTGAAGGCGGAGGCGTGCCCTGCCTTGTTGCCATCCACCAAGATGCCACCGGCACATCCTTAGAAAAAGCCCTCGCCTACGCTGTTGGCGTTGGTGGCGCTCGCTCAGGCGTTATTGAAACCACTTTCCGCGAAGAAACAGAAACTGACCTCTTTGGCGAACAAGCCGTTCTTTGCGGCGGCCTCTCAGCCCTTGTTAAAGCCGGCTACGAAACCCTCGTAGAAGCTGGCTATCAACCTGAAATGGCCTACTTTGAATGCCTTCACGAAGTAAAACTCATCGTAGACCTCATGTATGAAGGTGGCCTTGCACGCATGCGCTACTCCATCAGCGATACAGCCGAATACGGCGACTATGTAACCGGACCACGCATCATTACTGAAGAAACCAAGAAAGAAATGAAGCGCGTTCTCACCGATATCCAAACCGGTCGCTTTGCTCGTGACTTCATCCTCGAAGCACGCGCCGGTTACCCCATGTTTAAATCCACTCGCCGCCTAGAGTCTGAACACGGTATCGAAGAAGTAGGCGGCCGCCTTCGCGAAATGATGCCTTGGTTAAAAAAATAATTTTTTAACTTTGTTTTGTTATTATTGAGGAGGGGGAAGGAAACTTTTGCTAACGCCAAAAAGTTTCCTTCCC
>CAYJOQ010000163.1:0-5903 GCA_964371825.1 uncultured Desulfovibrionaceae bacterium | reverse complement strand
TTCAGCATCGACTAAGTAATCGACGCTGAGCAATACGTGAAAAAGTGTTGTTCAGCGTCGATGTGTGCAGTAAACGTTTCTCATGCTTTATTCTAGGCTTTTACTCTTTACACAAAAATAACTTTATGTCATGGATACAGCAACTAGGGGAGCTGTTATGCCATTGCGTTATAAGGTTAACGTGCTGGGCATAGGTGCTGAGAGTGGAGTTTTTCCAGACCCTTTGAACCTGACGCAGATTATGCTGCCGTAGGGAAGTGCCGCTTAATTATTCCTGCCACTTAATCTCTACAGCTTTTTTGCGTTGTTAAACGTAGGAAGGTTTATGTCTATTTTTACTAAAAATACCGCTTTAGCAGAATTGGCTACAAAATTTTTACCAAGTATTTGTGCCGAAGAAGGATTGACTGAAGACGCTGTTCGCAAAGCCATTGATGCAGGTACTATGGTGCTTCTTGGCAATCCTGCTCATGCCAATATTCGTCCTATCCTTATTGGTCAACCTGCTCGAGTAAAAATTAATGCCAACCTTGGTACGTCACCGTTAAGTCACTGCATTGAAACGGAAGCAAAAAAATTACAAACAGCTCTTGATGCTGGTGCAGACACGGTTATGGATTTATCTATTGCTGGAGATTTGGATGCATTGCGAGTGGCGATGCTAAAAAAATGTCCGGCTCCTGTGGGCACTGTACCTATTTATGCCGTGGCACAACAAATTTTAGATAAAGATGAAAGTATTGTTACCATGACGGTGCAAATGCTTCTTGACGAAATCGCCAAACAAGCGCGTCAAGGCGTGGATTATATGACTGTACATTGCGGCTTAACTCGTCGCGGTGCTGTATTTGGCGATGCAGAAAAAGATGGCTATGGCGGTGGACGCACCATGGGTATTGTGTCGCGTGGTGGTGCTATGCTTGCTAGATGGATGCTTGAAAATGATTCTGAGAATCCTTTGCTTTTGCATTTTGACGCTATTTTAGAAATCGCCAAGGAATATAATGTAACCCTATCCCTTGGTGATGGCTTGCGCCCAGGTGCCGGTTGCGATGCAGGAGATGCTGCACAGTTTGAAGAAGTTATTGCTCTTGGACAATTGGCGTTAAAGGCAAGAGCCTATGGTGTGCAAGTGATGATTGAAGGTCCAGGCCATGTACCCATGCACGAGGTGGAAGCTCAAATTCAGGGCATTAAGCGCTTAACCTATGATGCGCCATTATACGTGTTGGGACCCCTTGTGATTGACTCAGCCCCTGGATATGACCATATGGCAGGAGCTATTGGTGGCGCCATGGCTGTGCGCGCTGGTGTGGACTTTTTGTGCTACTTAACTCCGGCAGAGCACTTGACCTTACCTGATGCGGCAGATGTGCATGCGGGTGTGATGGCTTCACGTGTTGCAGCTCAAGCAGGAGAGGTAGCCCTTGGCAGACCTCACGCTATAGCACGAGAAAAAGCCATGAATGAAGCCCGTAAGGCTCTTGATTGGGATGGCATGGCAAAGGCTGCCATTGACGCTAATGCCTTGCATCAACGCCGCGAACCACATAAGCAAGAAGAAGTGTGTGCCATGTGCGGAAAGTTTTGTGCTGTGAAAATGTTGCGTGATAGCGAACATAAAAAATAAGCAACTGAACTCTGATAATTAGTCGATGCTGAACAGCACAGCTTCATGTGTTGTTCAGCAAGGCACGTTGTCTCCAAATGCCGCTTTGCGGCCGCCAGAAGCAAGTGCTTGCTCCTTTTACGGTACGCAAAATTTTTCTTATAGAAAAACTTTGTTAGTCAACACGTGAAAAACATCCTCCTTGTATAAATATATAACCAGAAATACGCATTCCATGCTCTTGTTTTTGGTGATATTTTTATGGCAATTTAGCAGTAAACAATGTTATTTCAGTGAGTTTGTTTGGTTTTTAGTGGCGAGATAATAGACTTGTAAAATATGTGTTTTTGTTGCTATATTGTAGCCAAGTTGTAATGTGGGTTGTAGTACATCACATAACCGTTGGTTATGGGAAAAGAAATGTAAACAATGTTCAAATGTGACTATTCTTAGGAGAATGTTATGTTAAAAAAATGGGCCGGATTGTTCATGATGGTAGCCTTGATGGGCACAGCGAGTATTGCCTTTGCCGCTGAAGAGTGCAAATCGCGTGGTGCCCTTGATGTGGAGTTTTGCGACGAAAATAATGATATGGTAGCTGATACCCCTAAAGACCCTGCAAAACTTAAAGATCCAGATACCTTGGTATTTACGTACACTCCTGTAGAAGACCCTGCAGTATATCAAGATGCCTTTGCTGATTTTCAAGCGTATCTAAAAAAGGTTACCGGTAAGGATGTTATCTATTACACGGTGCAATCTAACGCTGCTGAAGTTGAAGCCATGCGTTCAGGCCGTTTACACATTGCAGGCTTTTCCACAGGCCCCACATGTTATGGTGTGAACCTTGCAGGTTATGTGCCCATTGCTGTTAAAGGAACAGAAGAAGGCTTTCAAGGTTACCGTCTTTTGCTCATTACCAACAAGAAAACAGGTATTAAAAGTGTAGCAGATCTTAAGGGTAAGCGCGTTGCGCATACCTCTGCTTCTTCTAATTCCGGCAACCTTGCCCCACGTGCTTTGTTCCCAAAGCTTGGTGTAGTGCCAGAAAAAGACTATACTGTAGTGTATTCCGGCAAGCATGACCAATCTGTGTTGGGCGTTGCCTATGGCGACTATGATGCAGCCCCTGTAGCTGGTGATGTGTATAAGCGTATGGTAGAAGCCGGACGCGTAAACCCCGATGATATTCGCATTATTTGGGAAAGTGACATGTTCCCCACATCTTCCTTTGGCTATGCGCATGATTTAAAGCCAGAACTTGTAGAAAAAATTCGCAAGGCCTTTAATGAGTATCGCTTTACCCCTGAAATGATCAAAACCTTTGGTGGTGCTGATCGTTTTTATCCTGTAACCTATCAAAAAGATTGGGCCATTATCCGTGACATTGCTGATGCTAACGGTGAAAACTTTAATAAGGCTGGCCTTGAAGCTGTAGCAAAAAAAGAAGCTGAAGCTAAGGCTAAAAAAGCTGCTAAAGCTAAAGCACAATAGTTTTTTGCACCTTGAAAAATACATAACCATATATTTTTCAACATTGACCATAAAGCATTGCGGTGGGCGCTTTTGAGCGTCCACTGCCTTTGCAATTTAAGACTTCTGCACAAGGTAGTATTTGGAGCTAACGTGCCTTTTTGAAAAAGACGTGAACACGTTTTTTTCAGCTTCAATTCTGTTGATAACTTCACACATTCGCCAATAGTACGCACAAAAACTGGGCAGAACTCTTAATTTATAAGGATTAGAAAAATCATGACGCATGATACATTGCAAGGAGCATCCCCTGTGAATGCTTCCTTGGTTATTAGCCATCTTTGTAAGGAATATGTTCGAGGTAAGGAAGTTTTAAAAGATATTAACCTTACTATTGATGAGCAAAGCACCACAGCCATTATCGGTCCTTCAGGAACTGGTAAAAGCACCCTTTTACGCTGTATTAATAGACTTATTGAACCAACATCTGGCAGTATTAAATTGCACGGTGTGGAAATTTGCTCTGTACAAGGAAGTGAATTGCGTGCCGTGCGCCGTCGCATTGGTATGGTGTTTCAAGAATATAACCTTGTAGAGCGCTTAAGCGTTATGGAAAACGTGCTTTGCGGCCGCCTTGGATATATGTCTGCGTTCAAAGCTTTTATGCGTAAATTTTCTCAAGAAGATATAAACCGCGCCTATGATTTATTAGAAATGGTAGGGCTTATTGATTTTGCAAGAGTAAGAGCTGATGAGCTTTCGGGTGGTCAGCGTCAACGGGTGGGTATTGCTAGAGCTGTTATGCAAAATCCAGAAATATTACTAGCAGATGAGCCCACATCATCTCTTGACCCCAAAACATCTGTGGAAATTATGGAGCTACTCACAGAAGTTGCTGCCATCAATAAAATTTCAGTACTTATAAATATTCATGATGTGAACCTTGGGCGGCGTTTTGCAAGCCGTGTGATTGGCATGAGTAAGGGGGCTGTCGTTTTTGATGGCAAGCCTGATCAATTGGCTAATGACCATTTAAAAGAAATTTATGGCGGCGAGGATTGGCTCAATGGCTAACGATACACAACAACGTCCAGCTCCATTTGCTCCCAATTATTGGTCGCGATTGGCGTATGTAGTGGTGATTGTATACTGCATCTGGGCAATGCAATCTTTAGAAATTTCTTATGAGCGCATAGTTGCAGGTATGGATAATGCTAAGCGTTTTTTAGGTGCCATGATTCCACCAAGCTTTGCGCGTTGGCAATTGCTTGTTTCTAATTTGTTAGAAAGCTTGCAAGTTGCTATTATTTCATCGTTTTTTGGGGTTATTTTTTCTGCATTTGTAGGTCTTACCGCTGCACGCAATCTTATGCCTGCATGGTTAACGTGGATTAGCAGAGCTTATATTGCTATTTGTCGTTCTTTTCATCCGGTTATTTTTGCCATTTTATTTGTTAAAGCTGTAGGCTTTGGTCCCTTGGCAGGTATTTTAACCCTTATTTTTGCTTCCATTGGCTTTATAGGCAAACTTTTTGCTGAAGCCATTGAAGAAATATCTTTAAAACCTGTGGAAGCTATGCGTGCTGTAGGTGCGTCATTTTTTTCTGTACTTATTTTTGCCGTGTTGCCGCAAGTACTCAATCGTTTTATAGGCTTTGCTACGTATCAAACTGATGTGAATTTACGCAATTCAACCATGATTGGTATTGTAGGCGCCGGTGGTATTGGCGGAACACTTTCTGCAGCATTTCAACGCTATGATTATGATTTTGTATCAGCAATTTTGATTGCCATTATTGCTCTTGTTATGCTTAGTGAAATACTGGCACAACGCGTGAAGAGGATTTTCCGATGAATGTTGCTGATCGTGAATGGACTCGTTTTACGCCGAAGGAACGTTTAGCTCGCTTTACAGTGATGCTTTGTGTGGGCATGCTCATAGCCTGGTCCTTTGGCAGTGTACAAATTATTCCAGAATTTTTGGCTGATGCACCAACGCAAGTGGTAGACCTTTTTAAGCGTATGGTTCCAGTAGATTTTAGTTACTATAGCGAAGGAGTACATACAGTACTTATCGAAACCTTGCACATAGCTACGCTTGGCACGGTGTTTACACTTGCCATATCCTTACCAGTGGGGATTATGGCTGCCAGAAATGTGTGTAAGGTGCCATTTTTAAATATGTTTGCCACATTTATCTTAGTGTCGTCTCGTTCAGTAAATTCGCTGGTATGGGCTATGTTGTTTGTGGCCATCTTTGGCCCAGGAACCTTGGCAGGTGTAGTTACTATAGCCATACGTTCTGTAGGTTTTGTGGGAAAGTTATTTGGTGAAGCATTAGAAGAAATACACGAAGGCCCCGTTGAAGCTGTGCGTGCCACAGGTGCACCATGGCCGAGTATTTTTGCAAAAGCCTATTGGCCGCAAGTTTCGCCGGCTTTTTGGAGTATTGCGCTATTTCGTTGGGATATTAATGTGCGTGAATCTTCGGTTATTGGCCTTGTGGGGGCTGGTGGTATTGGAGTTGCCCTTGATTCTGCATTAAATTTATTTCAATGGACTCGCGTTTCACTTATTTTACTTTGCATTTTTGCCATTGTGATTTTGGCAGAGGTATTGGTCACGCAAATACGTAAACATATTATTTAGTCGGCACTGAATAACTAAACAACTATTTGTAATTGTATACTTGATATGCAAAGGGCAACCTAGAAAAATTGCCGAAAACAAAGCATGCAATGCGACTTTTTGACAATTTATCGACATTATTGCACCTGTTTTTCATGTGCCGACTAACGAAATTTTTCTGTAAGAAAAATTT
>CAYJOQ010000162.1:0-5953 GCA_964371825.1 uncultured Desulfovibrionaceae bacterium | reverse complement strand
TGCGGAGTTTTTTGGAGCACTGGCGCTAGCCATTGCGACCAAAAATCAAGAGTAAACGCAATTCATTTGCGCAGTTAAGCGATTGATTTTTGTGCCTTTTGTCCTGCACAAGTAAATTTTTAAATTTAAGTAAATTTATTGCAAAAGCATAAAAATAAAATTGGAAAATAATTATGCAGGACTCTCATTATTTGAATGATGCATGTATTTCATATGCTGTAGTACCACAAAAAATTGCCGCATGATGAACATACGGCAAGGGAGTTTTGTGACTTTGATGTAGAATGTTAGAACTGGATGCGGCTAAGCTCTTTATAGGCTTCAATAACCTTGCCACGAACTGCTGAGGTAAGGCTCATGGCAACGCTAGCTTTTTGCAATGTGACCATAAGTTCGTGTACGTTTTGCGTGCGCCCTGAGGCAAAGTCATCAATGGCTGTAGCTTTTGCTTGTTGCAAGGATTGTAATTTATCAAAACTGTTAGACACAGTGTCGGTAAAGGAGTTGGGGTTTACGCCAGGTAATGATTGATGCACTCTACTTTTTATAAAATCCGCATGGGCCCCAAAATTTTCGCCTTTATCAACGCTGTCACGCACAAGGGACTGATCAAGTATATTGGCAAACGTTGTGTTAGAAGATGAGCCGCCTGTGGCTTGCTTTAAATCCGCTTCGGTACGGCTAAAGTTTTGTAAGGCTTTGGTATAGGCTTGTATGCCGGTGGCGTTGATGCTCATAATAACTCCTTATCCTTTGAGGAAAGACCGTTTGTCAAATAAGTGACGATGGCCCATGGCTTGTGTAAAGCGTTCCTAAATATTCTTAACGCCCAATTTCAAGGGCTTTTTGATACATTTGTTTTACAGCATCCATGGTAGAAACGTTTGCTTCATAGTTGCGCTGTGCCACCATAAGGTTTGCCATTTCTTCCACAACGTTAATGTCGGGGTAGTAGACGTATCCTTCTGCATTGGCATCAGGATGGCCCGGCTCATAAACCTGTTTTAAAGGACGCTTATCCATAGTTACAGCTTGTACACGCACCCCTCTAAGTTCACGATCAAGGGCAGAGCGCATATGTTTTGAAAAAGGGTCATCTACCTTGGCAGCTTCAAGTACAACCGTGCGGCGGCGATATGGCCCACCAAGAGTTGTACGCGTAGTTTTGGCATTGGCAAGGTTCATGGAGATGACATTCATCTGCGTGCGGTCTGCTGTTAAAGCAGAGGCGCTAATGTCTAGGGCAGTCATGAAGTCCATTATTGCTTACCTTCCTGTATGATTGTTTTGATACCTTCAAAGCTTTTTTGCATTACTTGGCTAAGTGCAGTATAATGCAATTGATTTTTGGCAAGTTTAGTCATTTCTTTATCAAGATTAACTCTGTCTTCACCATGCACTTCACGAGGGGTAAACTTTTTATGCCACTCGCCTTGAAAGGAGTTAACATTAAATGTAGTTGGCAAGTGCGCACCGGATGTGGCAGACATATTGCCTTTTAAATCAAGGCCAAGGGCTTTTTGTAATTCGTCTTCAAATTCTAGCTCACGAGGCTTGTATTTAGGAGTATTGACGTTGGCAAGGTTACTGTTAATAACGTTTTGACGCTGCAATTGCAGGTCCATAACCTTACCTACTAATAATATTTGTGATGAGAATAATCCTTTCATAAAAACCTCCCGCGGTAATCTTTCCGCAGCGTGAGTGATAATATATGAAGGCTTTAGCAAAAGCTGTTCCAAAGTTAAAAGGTGCTGTTTTTACTATGTATTTTTTCTTTATTATCGGTGATGAAAAAGGTGCGCTTGAACCATGTCAGGCTTTTGACGTTTCCAAAAAAAGATTCCTGCACAAGTACATTTTCAAACGTAAGAAAATTTATTGCAAAAGCACAAAAATAAAATTGGAAAATAATTGTGCAGGAATCTCAAAAGGGGATTTGGAGCAGGCGTATTTTTAGAACAATACGTGAAAATGTGTTGTTTGGCGTTGACTGATTAGGAGTTTTTATTTCTTATACACATGTTGCGTACTTGCCGGCATACACCCATAATAGTGTCGTATTCGTGCCTACGCAGGCCAATACGGCCAAGAAAGCGACGTAAGGGCATAAGAAAATAATCGGGGTTATTACCATGGAGAAAATCTATATGCAAAAGCATATCTTTTAGGTGGGTATAGAGTCTTTCTTGATCAGCACAAGTAATACGTGCAATGGTGTGTTCATTTTCCTTGGTGTTTACATGCGTACGTGTTTTTTGGGTAAATTCATGATTTGCCTTAAAGCATTCATACAATAATAAAAGTATGGATTGAGCCACATTAAGTGAGGCAGCTTCAGCGGTGGGAATGGTAACAAGGCGCTGACAACATTCTATTTCTTCATTGTTCAAGCCTCTATCTTCAGGTCCCATGACAAGGGCAACACTGTGCCCTTCATTGAGCACGGTGATAATTTCTATGGCTGCTTGTTCGGGGTGAAGAAGTTCTTTGCGCCAGCCGCCGGTTCTGGCTGTAGTTCCTACCACAAGTGCGTGCTGTGCAAGGGCTTGTGGTAGCGTTTGTACTACACGTATATTTTCAAGAATATGTTGCCCTTTAGCGGTAGCCAGAGGGCGTGCTTTTTCAATATGCCACATTTCGGGGTCTACAAGGCATATATTGTTGGATCCCATATTGGCGCAAGCTCTGGCGGCCATACCTATATTTTCGGGGAAGCGGCATTTTACCATGACGACTTCTAACTTGTGCAATAAGGAACCTTGAAGCATGATTAAGCCATAAGATAAGGAAGAAACATATTTAATACATGCTGAGCTGGTTCTGGGGCACTGGGCCATATGGCACGGCTAATAAAGGCCAACATGACTCCACCAATACCGCATTTGCAAATGGTGCCTAAAAAACGTCCCATCATGGAGCCAAAGGCAGAATGTATGGCTTCGTTATGGGGGCGTCTTTTAATCATTTCCATAAGGTAGCTTCCGATAAAAGCGCCTAAGAGGGCACCGATGAGTGCGCCAAGACCAAAAAACAATGGAGCCATAAGTATGGCGCCAATGATGGCACCTACCATGCCGGCAACAGTGCCTGATGAAGATGAACCGTATTTTTTAGCCTTAAGCACTTGTAAACCAAATTCCAATGCTTCTCCTGCAATGGCAAGACCTGCAAGGATAATGAAAAATGTTGTATCCATACCCTCAATTTCAGGGTAGGAGTATTTCCAAATACCCGTAAGAGCAAGGATAATCCAATTGGCAGGAAGGCCAAATATATTAAGAAAGAGTATAGCGCCTAAAAGGGCCAAAAAGGCCCAAGTAAATATGTAGGCAATAGAAAGGGGTATAAGTACTTCCATATGTATTATTTTTCGCGGGTGTCTTGTACTCGAACAGCCTTCCCTTCAGTGGTGGGAATGCTACCAGCAGGCACAAGGTCAACCTTAGGGGTTACCAAAATTTCATCACGTAAGCGACCGGCAATATTTTTTTGCAAGCTACGTAAAATGCGCATGTCTTCAACAAAATATTCTTCACAAATTTCTACCTGCACACGCATATGATCAGCTAAACCGTCATTTTCAAGAATAATAAGATAATTCTTACCAACTTCACGGAAAGTCATAAGCACTTGTTCAATTTGCATGGGATAGATATTTACGCCTTTAAGAATAAACATATCATCAACACGACCTAGGATACGATCAATACGCTTATGCTTGCGTCCGCAAGGGCAATCTCCGGGAATAACGCGCGTAAGATCACGTGTTCTATACCGTAAGATGGGCATACCTTCGCGGCATAGGCAAGTCATAACAAGTTCGCCCACTTGTCCATCCGGAAGGTTTTTTCCTGTTTCAGGGTCAATAATTTCAGCAATGTAGGCATCTTCCCATACATGCATGCCGTATTGTTCTTGGCATTCAAAGGCAACTCCCGGGCCATTCATTTCTGAAAGACCATAGGAATTGTATACTTTCATATCAAAGATATTCTCAATGCGCTTACGATATTGTTCGGTATAGGGTTCTGCGCCTATGAGGGCAATGCGCAGGGGCAAACTTGCAGGGTCTTCGCCGGCTTCTTCTAAATGACCACCAAGAATAAGAGCATAGGAAGGAAGAATATGTATTACTGTGGTTTGAAAATCTCGCACAAGTTTAAGTTGGCGACGAGAGTTTCCAGCTCCTGCAGGAATAGTAAAGCAGCCAAGGCGTTCAGCTCCATAATGGATGCCTAATCCACCGGTAAATAGTCCATAGCCGGACATATTTTGAAAAATATCTTCAGGGCGCACACCTACCATGTGCATGCTGCGTGCCATGAGGTTTGCCCAAGAATTAATGTCATTTTGAGTATGGCATATGGCTGTGGGAGTTCCGGTGGTACCACTAGAACAATGCATGCGCACAATCTCTTTTTTATCAACACATAATAAACCTGTGGGATAATTAGAACGTAAATCATCCTTGGTGGTAAAAGGAATTTTATGTATATCGGCAATATCTTGAATACTGTGGCCGTCAATGCCAGCGTTTTGCAAACGTTGTGCATAAAAATCACATTTGCGGCTTTGAGCTATGGTGGTGCGCAATCTGGTGTTTTGGGTTTGTGTTATGGTCTCACGTGACCAAAATTCTGCTTTATCAAAAAATTCCATATTGATTTCCACATGTTTATTATTTGAGGTTAGTTGAATTGGGCTGCAAATGCACGTAAAAGGCCAAAGCAGCCGGCAAGCATCATGTCACCATGCGGCGCAATGAATTGGCCTTGCCCCTGCAATAGTTGGCGCTTGGGACCAAGAATAAAGGTTGGAGCAAAAGAGCCTGCTTCGTCAGGCATATTAACAAACACGGTTCCGTGTCCGCCTGTGGCACGTACGTGTTCATCAGGTAGCCAACCTAAGCGAAATTCTTTAAGGTCTTGTAAAAAATCTGGCAGGTCACGTTGACCTGTGTGGTGTTCAAAAAGGGCCACAACCTTACCTTGATAAATAAGAGCTGCCACCGTATGTCCATTTCCTACATTTATTATTGTTATACCTTCACGATGTGAGCGTGTGAGTACATCAGTTTGGCTAAGAGCTCCTACAATAGCAATGGTGCCTGTGTCAGCCACAGGGCCTCCTGTATGCCTTTGCAGGGTGCTTAGGCGAGTTAAATGGCTAGGTACAGTCGTATACAGCCAGTGTTGCGGAGAAGGATTTTTTTCAAGTAATTTGTGCCAATCATGCATGCGCCCCATGCGATTGCCCATTGTAGTATGTATTCCATGATCTTGTGCAGCTGCTAAGGTTACATGAGGTAGGGGAAGGTTCCATTGGCGCAATTGGCTGTTCCATAGATTTGCATCATAATCACACAAAAATATGGGGGTGGTATTGTTTGGCGGTGTTTCGCATATTTCAATACCTAATGCCATAACCTTAGATAGATTATCATTGATGGCAGCAGACGCTTCCTTGGTTGCAAACACACGCAAACCAGCCTTACAGTGCTGTATGAGTGCGCCTGTAAAGCCTCCTCCCATGTTGTATCCATGTAGCCAAATATTTTTTTGGCTAATGGTCAGCTGTTCTATGCGGTTTTTTATCAATCGAGCCGGGGAGGGTAGAACAAAGCGAGGCCAATTTTCTATGCTCAGATTAGGAAGAGCCAAAAGCACATCCTGCGTACCGCTGCCAATATCTAGGCATAAAATGGGGCCGCTGTGTTCTAATAATTTTGTAAATGGTGTATCTATCTCGTTCATATGCATACCTTAACAGGCTGTTACAAGTGGGTTCATAAACTCTTGTAGTGACCCATGGTTTACCTGTAAGTTGCAAAGTGTGCAAGATGTTTCTCTTCTCCTTTATATTCTCTGCATGATGCATTATGAAGTGTATTTTAAAACTCCTGCACAATTCATTGTGCGGAGTTTTTTGGAGCACTGGCGCTAGCCATTGC
>CAYJOQ010000161.1:0-5995 GCA_964371825.1 uncultured Desulfovibrionaceae bacterium | reverse complement strand
AAATAGTCGATGCTGAAAAACGCACTTCCATGCGTGTTTCAGAAAGGCACGCCCACTCCAAATACCCTTTTAGGGCCGCCAGAAGCAAGTTCTGACTTATTTTACGTGCCGACTAAATATGATAAGCCTAATAACAATATGTAAATATTCAAACAATAAAGAATAAAGTACTATGTGCGCAGTTAAACAACGTACTGTATAGTAAAACCATTTTTTAATGTATTCTTATAACTTGAAAATACGTGCCCTGTATCGGCATTGAAGTTCTTGTACAATAAGTTTTTCATATTCACAGGCAAGTTCTAATTGTGCCCCCCATTCATCGCGTAAGATTCTTTCTAATTCTTGTGTTTCTGCCCAAATATCCATAAGTTCTTCATCTGAAAGGGACTTAATACGTAAGGCAAAGGGAATGTCTTCTGAAAAAAAAGTTCGTGTAGCCATAACTACCTCAAAATTGCATAGGATGCACGCTCTTATCTGCAAAAATTTGAGCTGTTTTTTCCAAATGCAAATGCGTTAAACTCTCTTGCTGCGTAACAGCAAGAACTAAAAGCATAGGAGAAAGATAACCTTTTTCCCAATCTGTGGTGAAGAGTACAGTACTCGTAGCATCACAAATTTCTATATGTGAAATAAGTGCGCGTAAATCTATTTCGCGCGGGCCTTTTTTGGTTTCTCGTGTCCACATAACACTTTGTTGTTTGGCAAATGCTTGCCATGTGGAAATAAAGTGTTTTTGTACTTCTTTATTGTCGCCTATATACGATAAAGAAAAGTTTTCGCTTATGGCCTGCTGGGTGCGCTCACCCTTTTTAACCGGTTGTACACTGATAATATCCATGCCTTTTGGCATATGCGCTTGGAGCATTTGCAAAACTACATCTGCAGATACGGTTTTGCGTAAGGTAATGGCAAACCATTCGGCCTTACTTGCTACGCCAACAGGTAATGCTCTACCAAAGGAAAGTAAGGGTAAGGGATGGAAACCTTGTGAAAAAGTCATTGGTATTTCAGCTTTACGTAAAGAACGTTCAAGTATAGCTTGAAGTTCAAGTTGGCTTAAAAATGCTGAACGACCTTGGCGACTATGCCATATACGATATTCTACCGCTTTAATGGCCAGCTCAGGGGCAACGCCCTTGGGACGCTGTTTGCCTGTGCCACTTTGTCGCTCAGGAAGAATAAGATTGCCTTGAGCATCAAGATGTGCCTTATGCGGCTCTTGATCTCTTTGTGGGAGATTAAGTACGTTAGTTATATGTTCGTGCGGTTTTTTGGCTAGGTGAGAAGGGCCTGCTTTTGTATCACACACGCCACATTGTCTGCAGGTATCATAGCGACAATCGCCAGTGCTTTTTTCTTGCAAAGCACGTTGATGTTCCTTACGTAAATAGGAATTTGTAACGCCACAGTCTAGGTGGTCCCAAGGTAATGGAGCTGTAAGAGGGCGTGCACCGGTATAGTCATCACTATTAAGGCCACATTCATCCATGGCACTTATCCATGGATCAAGGCTAAAACCTTCTACCCACGATGCAAAAATACCGCCTTTTTCATAGGCTTTTTGTACCACGGGGGCTAAGCGTCGGTCTGCACGTGAAAGTATTCCTTCAAGGTGACTCATACTCGGTTCGTGCCAACGCATTTTAAGACATTTTTGCACTTTGAATGCATCACGAAGGTACTGAATACGGGCATGAATTTCTTCAAGTGATAGTTGAGCTTCCCACTGAAAAGGAGTGAAAGGCTTAGGCACAAAGGGTGATATAGCTGCCGTTACTTGTAAGCGCAAAGCGCCTCTTCCACCAGCATCACGAACCTTTTTACAAAGCTCAACAATGGCGTCAAGATCTGCGTATGTTTCTGTGGGCAGGCCAATCATAAAATAGAGTTTTACTTGTTGCCAGCCATGTTGCATAAGCTTTTGGACATGTAGAATAAGATCTTCTTCACTCACACCCTTATTGATGACATCACGTAATCTTTGACTGCCAGCTTCAGGGGCAAGCGTTGCTCCTGTACGGCGAATGCCGGCCATGCGTTCCATAATACTATCATCGATGGAGCCTACACGTAATGAAGGAAGTGAAACAGAAATTTGTTCCTTGGCACATCGATCCATAGTATTCATAAATAATGCTTTAAGGGCTGAAAAATCACCAGTACTGAGCGATAGATACGATACCTCGTCAAAACCTGTATCTTTTAGGCAGTTTTCTAAAAGGTGTTCTATGGATTTTAAAGAGCGCTCACGAGCAGGGCGATACACCATGCCTGCATGGCAAAAACGGCAACCTCTTGTACAGCCTCTGGCAATTTCTAACGCCAACCTATTATGCACTGCACCAATGGGTACAGCTTGTTTTACAGGGTAGGCTGCCTTGTCAATATCTGCTACAATACGTCTTTTGACACTGGTATAGTCGTCATACAAAGGTGTAAGCTTACCTTGGGCATCTTCGCTGAAAAGAGAGGGCACATATACCCCTTGAATGTGGCGAGCTTGGGCTAACAATTCTGCACGGGAAAGTTTTTGCGCATGAGCATTTTGCAAAAGTTCACAAATTTCAACAATAACTTCTTCACCTTCACCTATAACCATAAGATCTACAAAGGGAGCTAATGGTTCAGCACTTAGAGTAGCACCTCCGCCAGCAATAATAATGGGCCATGTAGTAAGGTCATTGCCACGGTGTGCACTTTGTAAGGGGATTTGCGCTAAATCCAACATATATAACACATTGGTATAGGCAAGCTCATGGGTTATGGAAAAACCTATGGCATGCATATGTGCTAAGGGAGTATCTGATTCAAGGGTGCAAAGCGGTGCGTTATGTGTGCGCAAAATTTCTGCAGTTTCACGGCATGGTGCCATGACTCTTTCAGCCCACCAGTGAGGAGTATCATTAATTATTCCATAAAGGATTTTTTGACCAAGGTACGACATGCCCACTTCGTAGGTGTCAGGGAAAGCTAAGGCAAATCGTAAAGAACATTGTGAAACATCTTTATGAACAGCCCCTTCTTCTATGCCTAAGTAACGACTAGGCCTTGGAAGTAAAGGCAAAAAATCACGCATAAAAAATCCTTAACAGTGAAAAGCGCAAAAACTATAAAACTTTATATAATCCAAAATAATGTATGCATTTTATTACTAAGGAAAAGAGGTATGGTAGCACTTTTCCTTAGTATAATAACAAAAAAATAGATACTAATTATTTTATAATACCACTTCCGCCAGCTGGGGCAGCGCCAAATTGTAATTTACCCATACCGCCGGCCACAGTTAAGTTTGTGCAGGCTTCAAGGTATTTATTTTGTAACTCTTCAGGGGTGTCTTTATAGCGATAGAGGAAATTTTTTCCTTCTAAGGTGCCACAAAAAACATTTTCAAAAGGATACCCATAAGGGAGCAAGAGCATTTGAACGCCACCTTGCTGCATAGGAACAGTTTGTAAAGTTGCAGCATCGGTGATGTGATCTTTTTCTGCATCAAATTTACCCATAACCACTTCACCTGTGACTAGTTTGAACATGCGAATATCGTAAGCCATAAATTCTCCTTATAAGTGATACCCTCTAGGTAGACATAACAATGGCCCCTGTCAAGCGCAAAAGAAGCAATGAGGGGAATAAATGTGCGTATATGAATGAAGAATAATATAATAAAGAGCGCTCAAAGAACATGATGTTTTTTTTTCGAGAAACATTTGCTGTTAATAAAATTTCTTGATATAGTCCCCTTCAGCTCGTAACGGTATATAGTGGAGGAGATGAGCTATGGAAGAATTTAATTCTTTACAAAATGCTTTGGGCTATAGATTTATAAATAGCCAGCTTTTATTTACAGCATTAACACACAGTTCTTGGGCTAATGAAAGTAAAAAAAATGCCATTCATAATGAAAGGCATGAGTTTTTGGGTGATGCGGTTTTAGAAGTATGTGTTTCGTGGGAGCTTTTTAGACGTTTTCCCACAGCAAGAGAAGGAGATTTGACTCGCTTGCGTTCATTGCTTGTGAGTGCAAAAACCCTTGCAGACCTAGCACGTGAATTACGTATAGATCATTATTTGAGCCTTGGACGTGGTGAAGAAAGCCAAGGCGGCAGACAACGTGACACCGTTTTAAGCGATGCCCTTGAAGCAGTGCTTGGGGCCATCTTTGAAGATGGTGGTTATGCAGCTGCCTTTGCAGTTGTGCAACATATTTTTGCAAAGCACTGGCCTAACGATATAGGGTATAGTCCTAAAAAGGACTTTAAAACCCAATTACAAGAAGCCATGCAACGCTTGCACAAAAATAGACCAGTATATGTGCTTCAAGGAAGTTATGGCCCAGAGCATGCAAAATGCTTTGAGGTGCGCCTTGATTTACCTGATGGGCGAATATTTTGCGCATCAGGCCCAAGCCTTAAGCGAGCTGAACAAGAAGCCGCTCGCAAAGCCCTTGAAGCAGAATAATACTTTGCTATTATGAGGCCAGGCATCACAATGATGCCTTGGCGCCAACAACATCTTCTTTGGTACACGTTACTTATGCGTATGTTAGAGCATCTTGCTTAGCGTACAACGAAGGAACGTGTATTTTTTATATATAATCACTATAACTCATGCAGCATGGACCATTGTTAGAACGGGACCCCTGGTTTGCTTGTAAAAAGCTTCCCAAGACCGGCTCGGAGAGACACTCCCTCCGAGCCTCCCGTCTTTGGTCTGCCACAGCCTATATATAAGATGGTTAGCCGCCTATAAGCTGCATTGCCATCTTCGGCAGCGAGTTAGCTTGCGATAGCATGGCCACCGCGCTCTGGGTGAGGATTTGGTTGCGTACAAATTCCGTCATTTCTGTAGCAACGTCCACATCCGAGATTCGTGATTCGGCAGCTTGTAAGTTTTCTGCCTGAATATTTAAATTTGATATGGTAGCTTCAAGGCGATTTTGCGTTGAACCTAGATGTGCACGAATTTTGTCTTTAGAGACAATTGCTTGCGTAACAGCTACTAGGGCCGCCTGAGCTTGTGATTGGGTGGAAACGGTAAAGCCTGCATCGCCTGCTTTACTTGCATTACCAAGGCCAAGAGCAGAGGCTGTAGAATCACCAATTTCAATATAGTAGTAATCTTCAGCACTATCGTTGGCTGTACCAAAGTGCACCTTAAGGGCACCTGTTGCCTTCATTTTGCTACCGTCGTGAGCACCAGACAAGCTACCGTCAAGCAATTTAATGCCGTTAAAGTCAGTGGCATTAGCAATACGAGTGATTTCTGAGGCCAAGGCTTGATATTCAGATTCAATCATCAAACGTTGGGTAGAGTCATACGTACCTGTGGCTGCTTGTTCGGCAAGCTCTTTCATGCGAATGAGCTGCTCGTCAATGGTTTGTAGTGCACCGTCCGCTGTTTGGATAAGCGAAATAGCATCGTTTGCGTTACGTGCACCTTGTTGTAAACTCGCAATATCAGCGCGCTGCAATTCACGAATTGCAAGGCCTGCGGCATCGTCTGCTGCCGTGTTAATGCGAAGACCTGATGATAAACGCTGCGTGGACTGGCTTAAGTTGCCATAATGAATGTTTAGATTCCGCGCAGTATTCGCTGCCATTAAATTGTTATTAACGACCAAAGACATAGTACACCTCCTTGGGTGGTTTAAGCTGTACTTCTCTTATAGCAAGTGGTGTGCCAAAGTTTAAAAAGGCTTTAATTTTAGCTTATTACAGAGTTAATAATGTAAGTAGGAAAAAAAGTAGTAGTAAAAAGGTTGTTTTTTAGCATGAGAAGGGAAGTTTTTTCCGTTAAAATGTACAATGCCTGCACAATGTATTGTAAGACTCCTGCACAATTCATTGTGCGGAGTCTTATGGAGCGTTGACAGCAGTCAATGCGACCGATAAATCAAGAGTAGGCGCAATTTACTTGCGCCGTTAAGCGATTGATTTTCGAGCCTTTTAGTCCTGCACTGTAAATTTTTTGTTTTGAAAACTTTTTTACA